>CACZEU010000005.1 GCA_902780175.1 uncultured Bacteroidia bacterium | reverse complement strand
TGTTCAAGTGGATAGAGGCCGCCGCATACGCCCTCAGGCAGCTTTTTACCAGGCTTCCCCCGACCTCCGCAGGCGGGCGGGTCCCTATCTGCGTCTCAGCGCGGGTGATGGCATCATCGTAATTCTTCTGCTTATAATACTCGGTGTAATAGGAAAGGTACTTCACGCACTCTTCCGCGTTCTCGCCGTACTTGCTCATGTCCATCTGTGCGGACAGGCGTACCGAAGGGAGAACCACCATCAGGCTGATTGCTGCTAAAAATACTTTTTTCATATCGATCGGTCTTTATTTTGTTTAACTAATCGTACGCGAACTTCTGGAACCAGATGTCGAATAGGTTGAATCCGACCGAGAAATTTATGTATCTCTCCTGGATCATATTGTTCTTCAAGGAACCCCTTTGTCCAAAGTCTATGCCAAAAGTGATTCCGTTGTACCAGCGGAAGACGGGCAAGGTGGCTCCGAGGGTGATTCCGAAGGAGTTTACGGGGTTGCCGTCGAGCAGGAAATAGTCGTTTTTCCAATAGGCTCCTGCGCGATATGATATCTTGCGCCAGTAGTAGCGTATGTCGTTGCGGTTGGGGATATATTCTACCCCGAGGCGGTATGATTCGGAAACGGAAGCGGTGAATACGGACTTGCCGCCGGTGGCCGCGAGGTTGCCGGTGAAGCCCTCGGCGTTGTCCAGACCCGAGGAGCGCCAGTCGGAACGGGTGTAGTCGAATTCTGCCTGGAACTTGTCGGCGTAACGGAAACTCAGGCCTATGCCCTGCTCGCTTGCAATCCTGAGGCCCTGGGGGGTGCCGAGACTGTGATAAAGGGTATCGGGCTGTGCCGAACCGGTGGAATAGCGGTAGTGCTCCGTGTGACCCCCGATATTGGCGGCGGTGCGGTAAGTGGCCCCGACGGTAAGGGACGCCTTGGTGCCGATGGGCTGCTCATACTGCAGGCCGAACTTGCCCGCGGGGGCGCTGAGTTGCAGGATGTGGCCGTTGGAGGCGCCGTTGTAGGATGCGTCGGAGAAGGATTCGGTGAAAGATTTGTTGATCTTTCCGAAGTAATAGATGAATTCCGCTCCGAGGGAAAGCCTGCGCCAGAATGTGACTCCGGCGGCGGCGTAAAGCTGATACAGGCTGCCCTGGCCCTTTGCTGAATAATCGATGTTCCCGGTGCGGCCGATGAGGGCCGGGTCGGAGAAACTGTAGCTGTAGCCGTAGCCGGTGCTGCTCATAGGCATGATGCCGACCATCATGGCGGAGGAACGCCAGATGGGGAAGGATATCATGAGGTCGCCGATGTTGGCGGTATTGGAGGCGGAACGCATGTCGCCCTGGCGGAACATCTTGTTGTCCTGGATGATGGAATAATCAGCCATGAACGCCAGGGTGTCCCTTGCGGTGACGGCGGCAGGATTGAGCGGATTGAGGAACCTGTGGTTGCGGGATGCGATGCCTACGCCGCCCATCGACTTGTTGTAGGCAGTGCCGGGGGTGGCGAGGTCTCCTATGCCGAATATGGAGTACGGAGTGTAGCTTCCGAAGGTCTGGGCGGAGAGGCCCAGGCCGCCGGCCGTCAGCAGCAGGGCCGACAGCAGTATGCTACGCAATTTTCTTCCTGACATATTCATCGGTAATTATGGCGAGCCCCATAAGTCCGAGGTTGCAGACTACAAAGATGGGGTTTTTCATTTGAGAGGCAAAATAAATTGCGTCTCCGCCTGTAAAAATCACTACATTTTCGGGATTCGAACGCATGTACCCCTCTATTTCAAACTTTATACCCGAAATAACGCCGGATTCGATGGAACTCTGGAGGGAATCGCCCGGAAACCTGGCCGCCGAGGGCATGTTGACGAGCGGAAGGGCCCTGGAATAGCGGTTGACGGCCTTGAAGCGGGTGCGGCAACCGAGGGAGATGTTTCCTCCGAGGTAGGCGCCGTTGTCGTCCATGAAATCCACGGTGAGGGTGGTTCCGAAGTCGAAGACGGTGCAGGGCTTGTACTTGAAAAGATAGCGTGCGGCCACGAGGGAGGATGCCCTGTCGCCGGTGAGGTATGCGGGAAATCCGTATTCGGAAATTACTTCCGTGTGGTTGGCGTCGAGAAGGAGGAGATTGGGGCAGGCGGCCTCCAGTATGGATTTTTCCTCCGGCGTGACGGCGCGTACGGATACGACCGCCATCGCCAGGGGGGCCTGCTTTGCGGTGATGGAGGTGATGAAATCCATCACCCTTTCTCCCTGGTAACGGAAGGTTTTGCCGAGAACGGTTCCGTCCGACCAGGCTGCCTTGACGGCAGTGTTGCCTATTTCCACCAGAAGGTTCGACATATCGGTAAGCTTGCAAATTTAGGAATTTTATTCCAACTTACTAAGTATTAGCCGGGCTTTTTGCAGGGAATCCACGTTTCTGGTTATCAGTTTGAGCCGGCCCTTGCTCTGTTTGAACTCCAGTGAGTACACTCCCGCATTCACCCTGTCGAGCACGCGGGTGAAGGTATCGGACTGGAAATAGGGGGACATCTGGTTGGCGATGAAGAATGCGATGAACATTCCGTTCTTGACCACGATGCGGTCGAAGCCCAGGCGGGCGCCGGCGTTGCGTATCTTCACCACTTCGAACAGGTTTTCCACCTCCGTGGGCAGGTGGCCGAAACGGTCCTGCAACTGGAGTTTAAAGAGGTCGATTTCCTTGTCGGAGGAAATGGAGTCCAGCTGCTTGTATATGCGGATCTTCTCCGCCGTTATGTCGATGTAGTCGTCGGGAATGAGCGCCTGCTGGTCGGTTTCCACTGTGCAGTCGGTGGTGAAGGCGCCACGGTCGCTGCGGGTTATCAGTCCGGCTTCTATTCCCAGTTCTTCCATTGCCTCGGAAAGGATTTTCTGGTAGGTCTCGAAGCCCATGTCGCTGATGAATCCGGACTGTTCGGCCCCCAGGAGGTTGCCGGCGCCGCGGATGTCGAGGTCCTGCATGGCGATGTTGAATCCGCTTCCCAGGTCGCTGAATTCCTCGATCGCCTTGAGCCTGCGGCGGGCGTCGTCGGTGAGGGTTGTGAGAGGCGGGACAATCAGGTAGCAGAAGGCTTTCTTGTTGGACCTTCCCACGCGGCCGCGGAGCTGGTGGAGGTCGCTCAGGCCTATGTTCTGCGCCTGGTTGATGATGATGGTGTTGGCGTTGGGGATGTCGAGGCCGTTCTCTATGATGGTGGTGCAGAGAAGCATGTCGTAGTCGCCGCGGATGAATTCCAGCATCCTGTTTTCCAGTTCCTTGGATTCCATCTGGCCGTGAGCCACGCATATCTTCATATCCGGGATGAGGCGGTGGAGGATTTCGTAGATGGCGGGGAGTTCCTCAACCTTGTTATGAAGGAAGAATACCTGGCCGCCGCGGTTGAGTTCGTAGCTGACTATGCTGCGGATTTCGTCCTTGTCGAAGAGGATGATTTCCGTCTGGATGGGGATGCGGTTGGGCGGAGGGGTGTTGATGATGCTGAGGTCGCGCGCGCCGAGCAGCGAGAACTGGAGCGTACGTGGGATAGGGGTGGCGGTAAGGGTGAGGGTATCAACCGCGGAACGCAGCTTGCGGAGTTTTTCCTTGGCGGCGACGCCGAATTTCTGTTCTTCGTCTATCACCAGCAGGCCGAGGTCCTTGAATTCGAATGCATCGGAAAGGATCTTGTGGGTTCCTATCAGGATGTCGATCTTGCCTTCGGAAAGGCGTTTCTTTATGTCGGTAAGTTCCTTTGCGGTGCGCAGGCGGCTGACGTAATCAACCGTGCAGGGGAGGTTCTTCAGGCGCTCGGAGAATGTGTTGAAATGCTGGAGCGCAAGGATGGTGGTGGGAACCAGCACCGCGGTCTGCTTGCCGTCCACGGCGGCCTTGAATGCGGCTCTGATGGCTATTTCGGTCTTGCCGAATCCTACGTCGCCGCAGACCAGGCGGTCCATCGGGCAGGTGTCTTCCATATCGCGCTTGACGGCCTTGGACGCCAGTTCCTGGTCGGGGGTGTCTTCATACATGAAGGAAGATTCGAGTTCCTCCTGCAGGTAGGTGTCCGGGGAGAATGCGTATGCCTTGGAAGCCTTGCGGCGGGCGTACAGCTGGATGAGGTCCTTGGCTATGTCCTTGACGCGGGATTTGGCGTTGCCTTTCAGCGTGAGCCAGGTCTTGGATCCGAGTTTGTTGATCTTCGGGGGCTCGCCGTCGCGGGAACGGAAGCGGGATATCTTGTGTAGGGCGTGGACGGACACGAATACCACGTCGCCGTCCTTGTAGGTTATCTTGACGACTTCGTTGATGCGGCCGAAATCGTCCCTGAGGCGCACCAGGCCGCCGAAAACTCCTACGCCGTGGTCTATGTGTACGACGTAGTCTCCGACGTTGAAGGAGTTGAGGTCATTGATGGTGAGCTGCTCGGTCTTTTCTACGCTGCGGCGCAGGCTGACGCGGTGGAAACGGTCGAAAATCTCATGGTCGGTATAGCAGCAGATTCCGTCCTGCTTATCGATGAATCCGTTGTGGATGTTCTTTCCCTTGACGAGTTCCGGAATGAGGCCGCCGTTCTGTGAAAGGATGGACTGGATGCGGTCGAGCTGGTTGGATTTGTCGCCGAAGATTATGACCTTCAGGCCTCCTTCTATCTTCTCGCGTATGTCTTCGGTGAGGAGTTCGAAATTCTTGTTGAAAACCGGCTGCGGTGCAATTTCGAAATCGACCGTATCTGCATTCTGCTGCGCCAGGGGGGTGTCTATGAACACCCTTTGATACTTCTGGGTAAGCGGGAAAAAGGGTTTTTCCTTATACATATCAGAAGAATCCAGCCAGATAAGGGTTCCCGCCGGCAGGACCTCGAGGATATTCACTTCGCCGGAATCCCCTTCCGATATTATTCCTGAAACTATGTCGGCAGACTCGACCTGTTCCTTAGAAAGCTGGGTGTTGCAGTCGAAAAGGTTGATTTTCTCTACTTCGTCTCCCCAAAAAGAAACCCTGAAGGGATAGTTGCGGGAATATGAAAAGATGTCGACTATTGAACCTCTTATCGCAAACTGCCCGGGGGAAGAAACGAAATCAGCCTTTTCGAATCCCGCTTCTATGAGCCTGGAAGTCAGTTTGTCGTGGGAAATCTCATCGCCGGCCTTGAGGGTGAAAATTGAATCCGATATGGTCTTGCGTGCCGGAATCGCCTCCTCAAGGGCCTCAGGGTAAGTTACGATGAACAGTTTTTCACTTTTATGGTTGAGGATTTTCTCGACCGCAGCAGTACGCTGCACTCCAAGGGACGACTTATAATTGCTCCTCTCTACATTCTTCCCGCTCGACGGCAGGAAGAACACCGAATCCCCTTCCGTCAGGCTGTAAAGGTCGGCTGAACAATACTCCGCCGCCTCCCTTCCCGGAAGTACGATGAAATTGACGCCGTCCTTAGCCGCCTCGCTCGCCACAAACCACCTTGCAGACAAAAACAACCCCCGGCAGAATACATCCTTTCCGGAATCTATCCTGCTCTTGAGTTTTGATGTAGATTTACTGTTGATCAACATCACTTTATTTTCTATAGATGATTGAAATATAAACAGAAATATTTCTATTCAATTTCAAACACACTATTATCAGCACTGCAGAGGCTACTGAAAAAAATAGGGTATACCCTTTGGGAACCTTTGGTCGCCCGTGACCATGAACGGGAGGGGCCCGCGCCGAAAGGCGTGGGAGGGGCGGAGGCCGTCAGGCCGGAGGGTTCCCAAAAGGTATACCCTATTTTTTTCAGTAGCCTCGTATCATACTTATAGTTTAATGTGTTTAAAACTCTGTTGATAACCCCGGTATTTCCCTGTTAATATCTTTCATCACTCGGTTTTAAACAGGTCTTCAAGAAAGCATCAACAAAAGTTTTAACTTTATTTTCAATTCCAACTTATTTATAATCAGCGGTATTATCGTGTTATTAACAATTTAACAGCGCAATAATACAACATCAAAATAAATATAAAAAGAATTATATTTGTAATTGTAAAGAATCTGACGGAATGACCGACTTCGACCCACACAATACAAACGAAGGCAAAGATAAGGATTTAGACGGAATAATCAGACCCCGCGAACTCGAAGATTTCACCGGCCAAAACGAAATCGTATCCAACCTCCGCATCTACATCCAGGCCGCAAAAATGCGCGGCGAAGCCCTCGACCACACCCTCTTCCACGGCCCTCCCGGCCTTGGAAAGACCACCCTCGCCCACATCATAGCCAATGAGATGGGCGTAAACATGAAGATAACATCAGGCCCCGTACTCGACCGCCCGGGCGACCTTGCCGGTCTCCTCACATCCCTGGAGACAGGAGACGTCCTCTTCATAGACGAAATCCACCGCCTGTCCCCTGAAGTGGAGGAGTACCTATACTCCGCCATGGAAGATTATGTCATCGATATAATGATTGACAAGGGCCCCGGAGCCCGTTCCGTGCGTATTTCGCTCAATCCTTTCACCCTGGTGGGAGCGACCACCCGTTCCGGACTTCTCACCGCTCCTCTGCGTGAAAGGTTCGGCATCAACTGCGGACTTGAGTATTACGACACCGACCAGCTGGTAAAGATAGTAAAGCGCAGTTCAGCAATACTCAGGATAGGGGTTGACGAAGACGCAGCCCGCGAGATAGCCCTCCGCAGCCGCGGCACTCCCCGAATCGCCAATGGCCTGCTCAAGCGCGTCAGGGACTTCGCCCAGGTGATGGGAGACGGTCATATCGACCTCAAGATCGCACGCTATGCGCTTGACAAACTTAATATAGATACCCGCGGCCTCGACGCCATCGACAACAAGATCCTCCGTACAATCATCACTACTTTCAAGGGGGGGCCGGTCGGCGCCAACACCATAGCGACCGCCATCGGAGAGGACCAGGGTACCTTCGAAGAGGTTTACGAACCTTTCCTCATAAAGGAAGGATTCATAGTGCGGACGCAGCGCGGACGAATAGCAACGGAACTCTCATACAAGCATCTTGGCTACGTAAAAGAGCCTCAGGAAGGAAATTTGTTCGCCGAGTGATTGCAGGAGTGCGCAAAAATGACTAAAATTGCAGACTGATTACCAATTAATAATTATAAGATGGCTGAAAAATTCTCATCCAAGATTCCCGAAGGACCTTTAGCCCAGAAATGGACCAAGCGTAAATCGGAAATTCATCTCGTAAGCCCCAACAACAAACGTAAACTTGAAATCATCGTCGTAGGAACCGGTCTCGGCGGCGCGTCTGCTGCCGCTTCCCTCGGAGAACTCGGTTACAATGTGAAGATCTTCTGCATCAGCGACTCCCCCCGCCGTGCGCATTCCATCGCCGCCCAGGGAGGTATCAACGCCGCAAAGAACTACCAGAACGACAACGACTCCGTTTACCGCCTCTTCTACGACACCATCAAGGGAGGAGACTACCGCTCCCGCGAGGCCAACGTTTACCGTCTTGCAGAGGTCAGCGCAGCCATCATCGACCAGTGCGTGGCCCAGGGAATCCCCTTTGCACGCGAGTACGGCGGCTATCTTGCCAACCGTTCCTTCGGCGGCGTACAGGTAAGCCGTACGTTCTACGCCAGGGGTCAAACCGGTCAGCAGCTGCTCCTGGGCGCTTATGCGTCCCTCAACAAGGAGATTGCCGCGGGTACCGTCAAGGCGTATCCCCGTCACGAGATGCTCGACCTGGTAGTTGTCAACGGTGAGGCTAAGGGTATCATCACCCGCAACCTCGTCACCGGCCAGCTCGAGAGGTTCGGCGCGCATGCGGTCATCATCGCCACCGGTGGTTATGGAAACACCTACTTTCTTTCCACCAACGCCATGAATTCCAACGGCTCAGCCGCCCTCCAGTGCTATAAGAAGGGTGCATATTTCGCCAATCCCTGCTTCGCGCAGATCCACCCCACCTGTATTCCCGTACACGGAGACCAGCAGTGCAAGCTCACCCTCATGTCCGAGTCCCTGCGCAACGACGGCCGTATCTGGGTTCCCAAGAAGAAGGAAGATGTGGAGAAACTCCGCAAGCACGAAATAAAGGCCTCCCAGATTCCTGAAGAAGACCGTGATTACTACCTCGAGCGCCGTTATCCCGCATTCGGCAACCTCGTTCCCCGCGACGTCGCGTCCCGTGCCGCCAAGGAAAGGTGCGACGCCGGCTTCGGCGTGAATGAGACCGGCAAAGCTGTCTTCCTCGATTTCTCCGAGGCCATCAGCCGCCTCGGGCATCAGAAAGTTGCCGAGCGTTACGGCAACCTCTTCGAGATGTATGAGAAAATCACTGCTTCATCCCCCTGGGAGGAGCCTATGATGATATATCCCGCCATCCACTACACCATGGGAGGCATCTGGGTTGATTACGACCTGCAGACCACCATTCCCGGCCTGTATGCCATCGGAGAGGCCAATTTCTCCGACCACGGCGGCAACCGTCTCGGTGCTTCTGCCCTTATGCAGGGCCTTGCCGACGGCTATTTCATCGTCCCCATCACCATCGGCGACTACCTTTCCAAGAAGTTCTCCGAGCCCAAGACCGACGTTAACTCTCCCGAGTTCATCGAGGCGGAAAAGGCGGTCCAGGCACGTATCGACAGGCTCCTTTCCATCAACGGCAAAGAGACCGTGGATTCCATCCACAAGGAACTCGGCCACATCATGTGGGAATACGTGGGTATGGCCCGTGACAAGGAAGGCCTCCAGAAGGCAATAGGCCTTATCAAAGACCTCCGCAAGCGTTTCTACGAGAATGTGAAGGTCCCCGGCACCCAGTTCGAATTCAACCAGGAACTTGAGAAGGCCCTCCGTCTCGAGGATTTCTTCGAGATCGGCGAACTCATGGCCCGCGACGCCCTCAACCGCAATGAATCCTGCGGCGGCCACTTCCGCGTTGAAAGCCAGACCGAAGAGGGCGAGGCCAAGCGCGACGACGCCAACTACATGTACGTAGCCGCATGGGAATACAAGGGCGAAGGCGTGGAGCCCGAACTCCACAAGGAACCCCTCGTTTACGAAAATATCAAGGTCATTACCAGAAATTACAAGGACTAATATGGAATTCAACTTAAAAATATGGCGCCAGAAGAACGCCAAGGCAAAAGGTCACTTCGAGACTTATCATATTTCTGGTATAGAGGAAGATGCATCCTTCCTTGAAATGCTGGACATCCTCAACGAACAGCTTATCCGCGAGGGATGCGACCCCGTGGCGGTCGAGCGCGGCTGCCAGAGCAGCGGTCCGGTTTCATTCGACCACGACTGCCGCGAGGGCATCTGCGGCGCCTGTTCCCTTTATATAGACGGACGCGCCCACGGCCCCGACGACCACGTCACTACCTGCCAGCTCTTCATGCGTCATTTCAAGGACGGCGCAACCATTACGGTAGAACCCTGGAGGAGCAAGGCCTTCCCCGTCATCAAGGACCTTGTTGTTGACCGTACGGCGTTCGACAAGATACTCCAGGCAGGCGGTTTCATTTCCGTCCGTACCGGTTCCGCGCAGGATGCCAACAATATCCTCATTCCTCACGACAAGGCTGAAGAGAGTATGGATGCGTCCGCATGCGTAGGATGCGGCGCCTGTGTTGCCACCTGCAAGAACGGATCGGCTATGCTGTTCGTCGCGGCACGCGTCAGTTCCCTTGCACTTCTGCCGCAGGGCCGGCCAGAGGCCAAGCGCCGCGCCAAGGCTATGGTCGCCAAGATGGACGAACTCGGATTCGGCGGATGCACCAACACCCGCGCCTGCGAGCTGGAATGCCCCAAGGGTATCACTGTGGCCCATATCGCCCGCCTCAACCGCGAGTTCCTCAAGGCTAAGTTCTCGGATTAATCCGAGAAAAAAGAGGCTGACTAAATAGATTCTTCACTTCGTTCAGAATGACAGTGCAATCATAAAGATTGCTGTGTATTCAATCATAAAGATTGATGTGTGTCATTCTGAGGCAGGTTTACCTGCCGAAGAATCTATTTAGTCAGTCTCTTTTTTAGTATTCAGTACCGGATCAGTTCTTGGGAGTGAACGTATATTTCTTGATAAGGACCGGTTTGCTTCCAGGTTTGTCAAAATCACTGGACGCGGTGAAAACGACGGATAGAGTCATTGCTTCACTTGCCTTGTCTTTATTCTCTTCGTATATCTTGTCAGTTGTTTCTTTGACTTTTTTGTCGTTAGCTGCGGTGCGGTAATCGAGTTTAAGGTCGATTACTGCGTTTTGCATTGTTTTTAAGATGATTCCGGAACCTGAAGTAGTGGTAAGCATTTTGTCGGCGGATACGGAATAGGTTCCGAAAGTACCGTCGGGTCCGATTCTTTCCACGCACGATGAGAGCAGTAGGGTGGATATTGCTGCAAGAAGGATAAGTTTAAATAGTTTCATCTGTTTTAGTTTTTAAGTTGAACAGTTATTTTATCAGGAGCGTACCTGAGCGGTCCGGCGTAGATATCCTTTGCAATAATGACTGCTGATGACCGTAAGGATGATTATGAAGCATCCGCATGTAAGGATAAACGGTATATTGAGCCGGGATACCGATGCTCCCGCAATCAGCAGGTAAATTCCTATAAGGAATACCGCCAGATAATTCCGCGAGTCCACATAGTTCGAGTAATTGACCGTATTTCTTTTGAAAATCAGGTATGCGAGCGTTGGCAAAAGGTAGCACATAAGGTCCCTGAAGTCGAAAACGCCGGGCAGCAGATGCCAGTACTGTGCTAATTCCGAGGCAACTGCGTTTCCCGATAAGGCAATGATCCACAGTGGCTTGGCCGGGGAGGCGGGAAGCAGTGAATCCGCAATCAACATATAGGAAACAAGCCAGAGGCCGTCCGGGATGGAATAGATTACCATTGCGGGAAGGTTTATTCCGGAAGTAAATGACCTCAGGAGTTCAAGCGTACCGGATAATCCGGCTCTGTCGATAAAGCGGAAAGCAATGATGTCGCTTGGACGGAATATAAGATAGATAAATGAGCTTACCGCTAGCAGCAGGGCTGCCAGCACGATCTTCCAGGTGCTTATGTTGTGCTCATTTACCATAGGAAGTTGTTGAACGGCCAGCGGCCGGCGTGGATTTCCGCCACCATCTTGTAGATGTCGCTGCGCAGTTTGGGGAGCCCCTCCTTGCTGAGGGCGGACATGAAGATGCAGGGGTTCTTCTTCTCGCCTATCCATTCGGCCTTGACGTCGTCGAGCGTGCGGTTTTCCCTGCCCTTGGGCTTGAGGGAGAACTCGTCGTAGGGCTCGTAGGTGTAATTGTCTATCTTGTTGAAGATGATGTACTGCGGTTTGTCTCCGGCGTCTATGTCCTTCAGCGTCTTTTGTACCACCTGCATCTGCTCTTCGAAATCGGGTGCGGATACATCGACTACGTGGATGAGGATGTCGGCCTCGCGGACCTCGTCCAGCGTGCTCTTGAAGGCCTCGATGAGCTGGGTAGGCAGCTTGCGGATGAATCCTACGGTATCGCTAAGGAGGAAGGGGCAATTGTCTATTACAACCTTGCGTACGGTGGTGTCCAGGGTAGCGAAAAGTTTGTTTTCCGCGAACACGGTGGACTTGGACAGAAGGTTCATCAGGGTGCTCTTGCCGACGTTGGTGTAACCGACCAGCGACAGGCGGACGAGCTGCCCGCGGTTGCCGCGCTGGGTGGCCATCTGCTTGTCGACTTTCTTGAGTTGTTCCTTCAGGCGGGCGATGCGTTCGCGTACGATACGGCGGTCCACTTCAATCTGGCTTTCGCCCATACCTCCGCGGGTGCCGATACCGCCTCTCTGGCGCTCCAGGTGGGTCCACATGCCGGCCAGGCGGGGCAGCATGTAGTTGTACCTGGCAAGGTCGACCTGCATCTTGGCATATGCCGTCTTGGCGCGCTGGGAGAAGATTTCCAGGATGAGGCTGGTACGGTCTATGACGGACGAGGATTTGATGACCTTCTCGATGTTGCGCTGCTGCATCGGGGTCAGTTCATCGTCGAAGATGACGTAGTTGATGCAGTGCTCCTCGCAGTAGTCGGCTATTTCCTTGAGTTTGCCGCTGCGGATGTACGTCGCCTTTTCCGGGTGGTCGATTTTCTGGACGAATTTCTTATCCCCCTTCACGCCGGCTGTTTCGGCGAGGAACTCAAGTTCGTCCAGGTATTCCGCTATTTTGCGTTCATCGTCGCCCTGGAGTATGATGCCTACGAATACTGCTCTCTCTTCTGTCATTTTTATCAAAAAAAGGCCATCCGTTGGGACAGCCTCTTATTAAGCTTTTTCTTTTTTTATCTGAGCTGGAAAATAACGGGGAAGGTGTAGGTAACCTTGACCTTGCGGTCGCGCTGTTTGCCGGGAGTCCACTTGGGGGACATGGAAACTACGCGGACTGCTTCTTTGTCCAGTGAAGGGTCTACGCCGCGGAGGACCTTGACGTCTGATACGGAGCCGTCGGTCTTGACGGTGAACTGAAGCATTACGCGGCCCTGGACGCCGTTTTCCTTGGCAACCTCGGGATAGACGAGACGCTGGTTGACCCATTTTGAGAAGTCGTTGGCGTCGCCTCCCTGGAATTTGGGTTTCTCTTCAACGAGCTGGAAGGGGATGGTTTCCTCTTCAACTACCTCTTCCTTGACTTCTTCGACGTAGTCCTGGATCTCTACACCGAGGCTGCTGTCGTCCTCGAGGTTGAGGATGTTGTCGTTGACTTTGATGTCATCGTCGATGATGTCGATCTGGTCTGAGAGGACGGGAATCTTGGCTACCTCGGGTGGCGGAGGAGGGGTTTCCTGGGTGATGGGAATCATCTCTTCCTCAATAATTTCAGTGTTTTCGGCCAGGAGGGTGCTCTCCTTCTTCTCCTTGCTGCTCCATTCGAAGGCAAGCAGGGTGACGAGGAGGGCGACGATGAATCCTATTTCTACGAACAGGAGCCGCTTGTTCTCGAGACTGGCTTTCTGTGATTTCTTGACTTCCATATTGGGTAATTTATTTTAGTCTGTTCAAGTTGTAAAGATATGAATATTTAATTTCAATTCCAATTTTTGTTGTAGATTTGCGTTGTTTTTATCCACTCAGGCTTATGGTACGGTACTTTTTTGAGGATGTCAAGTTTCAGTATAAAGACAGGAGATTCAACAATTCCTGGCTTAAGTTGGTCGCCGAAAGCGAAATATGCCGTCTCGGCGAAATCAATATAATCTTTTGCTCCGACCCTTACATCCTCAAAATCAACCTTCAATATCTGGGCCACGATTACTTTACGGATATCATAACGTTCGATTATTCCGATAAACCTGTCATTTCCGGCGACCTTTTCATCAGTGTTGATTCCGTTCGGGAAAATGCCGTTTATTACGGGACCGAGTTCGAAGAGGAACTTCACAGGGTCATCGTTCACGGGCTCCTTCATCTTATCGGTTATGATGACCATTCGGATGAGGATATCAAGATGATGCGGAGCAAGGAGAATTATTATCTCTACATCAGGCGTTCCCTTGCAAAGTGAGTTTGACATAATCGTCGTCGGCGGTGGTCATGCCGGTTGTGAGGCTGCCGTTGCCGCGGCACGGCTCGGCTCTTCCGTGCTGCTTCTCAGCATGGACGTCCTGTCGTTTGCCAAGATGTCCTGCAACCCGGCAATCGGAGGAATCGCCAAAGGACAGATCGTCCGGGAGATTGACGCCCTTGGTGGTTGCACCGGTCTGGTGACGGATGCCACTACCCTTCAGTTCCGGATGCTCAACAAGTCGAAGGGCCCTGCCATGTGGAGTCCTCGGGCGCAGTGCGATAAAATCCGGTTTTCCCTCTATTGGCGGCAAATCCTTGTAAATACCTCAGGTTTAACGATTTACGAAGATTTGGCGTCTTCTTTTCTCTTTGAGAATTCAAAAATCTGCGGTGTCCGTACTCTCGGCGGTCGTATTTTTCGCTCCAGGGCGGTTGTTTTGACCGCCGGAACCTTCCTCGGAGGAAAATTGTTTGTCGGTCGCCGGCAGTTCACCGGTGGCCGTATCGGCGAGCTGTCTTCGGTCGGACTGACCGAACAGCTCCGCTCTCTCGGTATTCCTACCGACCGGATGAAGACCGGTACTCCTCCGAGGATCGATATCACTTCGGTCGACATTTCCCGTTTGTCGCGTCAGCCTGGCGATTCTGTTCCGGAGAGATTCTCTTTCCTTGATGTTCCCTCTTCCGTGCAGAAGTCCGGCGCGCAGATGGAGTGTTTCATTGTCCATACCAATTCTGAGGTCCATTCGCGGCTCCGCGAGGGGTTCTCGGATTCGCCTTTGTTTACCGGGGTGATTCATGGTCGCGGGCCGCGTTATTGTCCGAGTATCGAGGATAAACTGCGGGTGTTTCCTGATAATGATTCGCATCAGTTGTTCCTTGAACCGGAAGGGCGAGGGACTAATGAGTATTATCTTCAGGGGTTCTCCAGTTCGCTTCCTTTTGAGGTTCAGATGCGCGCTTTGCGGGCGATTCCCGGACTTGAGAATGTCCGTGTTTTCCGTCCTGCCTACGCCGTCGAGTATGACTTCTTCGATCCTACTTTCCTGTTGCCTACCCTGGAGTCGCGTGTCGTTCCCGGTCTTTATCTTGCCGGTCAGGTTAATGGTACGACTGGGTATGAAGAAGCGGCTGCGCAGGGGTTGATTGCCGGCATTAACGCTCATCTGGGCATCAATTCTCTTGAGCCTTTCGTGCTTCGCCGGGATGAGGCTTACATTGGAGTTCTGATTGACGATTTGATTACGAAAGGAGTTGACGAGCCCTACCGGATGTTTACTTCCCGTGCCGAGTTCAGAATCCTTTTGCGGCAGGATAATGCTGATCTGCGGCTGACTGAACGGTCTTATAAGATCGGTCTTGCTGACCGTCGGCGCTATGATTTGATGGTCGCCAAATACGATGCGGTAGATCGTCTGACATCTTTATGCGAGCAGAACAATTTGACTGCCGCTTCGGTTAATCCTTATTTGGAGAATTGTGGCTCCGCTGCTTTGTCTGAGTCAAAGAAGATTTGCGATATAGCGACTCGTCCCGAGGTGTCTTTGTTCGACCTTTTGTCTTTTGTTCCACGTGGAACACTCTCTCGGTATGGGTTCTCTGAAATACCTTCTGCGGATGTTGCAGATGCTGTTGAAATCAATCTGAAGTATCGCGGGTATATCAACCGTGAGCGTGAGCTTGTCGACAAGATGCGTCGCCTGGAAGATCTGGTTATCCCTGACAATTTTGATTTTGACAAGATATCCGGCCTGACCATCGAATGTCGCCAAAAGTTCAAGAAATACTCCCCCCACACCATCGCCCAAGCCTCCCGCATCTCCGGCGTCTCCCCTGCCGACATTTCTGTCCTCCTCGTTTATTTCGGTCGTTAATACGTAGTTCTGTAGTTTGTCTCCCCAAGTGTTCCACGTGGAACGGGTGGGGGTTAGAGCATTTGGAGGGCGGATTTGATGATTTGCTCGACGGTGGCGCGGGGGTTGGCTTTGAGGATGGCCTGGATTGCTTTCTGGATGTTGGCCTTGTTGAAGCCAAGCATCTGGAGGGCGCTGGTGGCTTCGTCGGCTGCGGCGTTGGATTCGGAGGTGAAGAGGACGTCGGAACTGGCGGTACCGCCTTTGACGATCTTGTCCTTCAGTTCGAGAATGATGCGCTGGGCGCTTTTGAGACCGATGCCTTTGACGGATTTGAGTGCATTGACGTTCTCGGAGAGGATGGCGTCCTCGAGTTCTCGCGAGGTCATTGAAGAAAGGATCATTCTGGCGGAAGCGGCGCCCATTCCGGATACGCCGGTGATCAGGCGGAACAGTTCCCTTTCGTCTTTGGATGCGAAGCCGTAGTCGACGGAGGTACCGTCCCTTTGGTTGAACTGGGACTGAACGTAGATGGTGGCCTCCTTCTTGCCCTCCAGTTTTTCGTAGGTCTGCAGGGAAATCTCCAGGCAATAGCCCATCCCCTGGTTGTCGATTACCACAAAGGTGGGAGAAAGCTCCGCAATATTTCCGTTGATGTATTCCAGCATAATCACTTCTATTTCCCACAAAAATACAGATTATTTTGTAATTTTGCGATGAAACAATTCGGACCGGTATCTCCCGAACCTGTTGCCACCCTCGGCATCATAAGAGGGAGGGGCCCACAGCCCGCTGTGGGAGGGGTCGCGAAGCGACGGTTCGGGAGGTACCGGCCCGAATTGTTTCGGCGCTGTAATCAACATTTATGGACAGAAGACAATTCATCGGAATATCGGCATCCGCTGCACTTGCGGCGGGCTTGGAGTCCTGTGGCGTGCGTCCCGGCGGATTCGAAAACAAGCACCACGGGCCGATGAAACTGCGTTTCTATCCATACGAACTGCAGCTTGCCCATACGTTCACCGTCTCATCCTATTCCCGCAAGACAACCCCGGACGTCCAGGTAGAAATAGAATATGACGGCATAACCGGCTACGGCGAGGCATCCATGCCACCATACCTCGGGCACACTGTAGAAAGTGTCTGCTCCTTCCTGTCAAAAGTGGACCTGAGCGGCTTCAGGAGCCCTTTTCTTCTGGAAGACATAATGGAGTACCTTGATACCATTTCTCCCGGAGACTCCCCTGCCAAGGCCGCCATTGATATCGCCCTGCACGATCTCACCGGCAAGATTATCGGCCAGCCGCTGTACAGGATCTGGGGTTATAACCCCGAAAAGGCCGGCCCTACGACGTTCACAATCGGCATAGATACGCCCGATGTCGTCCGTCAGAAGACTGAGGAATGTGCCGGACTGTATCGCATCCTCAAAGTCAAGGTCGGACTCGACAGCGACGAGCAGATGATAAACACCATCCGCAGCGTCACAGACCTCCCGATCGCAGTGGACGCCAATCAGGGCTGGAAGGACAGGAGCAAGGCTCTCGATGAGATTTATTGGCTTAAGGATCAGGGAGTTGTGCTTGTCGAGCAGCCGCTTCCCATCGACCGTCTGGACGACACCGCCTGGCTTACCGAACGCAGTCCCCTGCCCATCATTGCCGACGAATCCATCCAGCGCCTGAAGGACATCCCGCGTATCCGGGGCGCATTCAGCGGTATCAACATCAAACTCATGAAGTGCACCGGGCTTCTTGAGGCACGCAAGATGATAGCGTACGCCCGCGCCGAGGGCCTTACCGTCATGCTCGGATGCATGACGGAAACCTCCTGCGCCTGCACCGCCGCCGCCCATCTCTCCCCTGCCGCAGATTTCTGCGACATCGACGGCAACCTTTTGATAACCAACGACTTATTTAAGGGAATGACAGTCCGCCAGGGGCTGATGACCCTTCCCGACTCCCCCGGCCTAGGCCTTACGAAATTATGAATATCCAGCAACTCCGGGAACAGTTTCCCCAACTCAGCCGAACCGTATATGGCAAACCGCTTGTCTATCTGGACAATGCGGCGACATCCCTCCGTCCTCAGCCAGTCATCGACAAGTGGACTGAGATTTCCTCCGAGCGTACCGCGAACCTCCATCGCGCCGTCCACCATATTGCAGCGGAAGCTACGGAAGAGTATGAAAATACGCGTCTGAAGGTCGCAGGATTCATAAATGCGCCCGATCCGTCGGAGATCGTTTTCACCTCCGGAGCAACGCATTCCCTCAACCTTCTTGCCTTCAGCCTTGGCGAGGCCTTCGTCAGGCAGGGGGACGAAATCATCGTCAGCGAGGCCGAACATCATTCCAACCTCGTCCCCTGGCAGATGCTCTGTGCGCGCAAAGGCGCTGTCCTCAAGCGGCTTACGGTGGATGACAGCGGGCGCCTGCAGGAGGAACTCCTCCCCTCCCTCATTACGCCACGCACCAGGATAGTTGCTGTCGCACATATTTCCAACGTCCTCGGACTGGTCAATCCCATAGAAGAAATAGCCGCTGTCTGCAGGAAGAACGGCGTGCTGCTGGTAGTTGACGGCGCCCAGGGAATAGTTCATCAACAGGTTGATGTACAGGCACTTGGCTGTGACTTCTATGCCTTCTCCGGGCACAAGATGTATGCCTCCCCCGGCACCGGTGTCCTTTGGGGCCGAAAGGAGTTGCTGGAGCAGATGCCCCCTATGTTCGGAGGCGGTGAGATGATTGAGACCGTCTCCTGGGAATCAAGCACTTACGCTCCCCTGCCCCGCAAGTTCGAGGCGGGTACGCAGAACATTTCCGGCACTCCGACGCTCTCCCCCGCAATCGACCTCATGCGTCAGATGCCTCCGCAGGAAGACGTCAAGGAATACGTTTACCGTACGCTGACGGAGGAACCCGGAGTGAGGCTCTTCGGTACGACGTTCGACCTGAGTCTCAAGGCCCCCGTCTTCTCCTTCGCCGTCGAGGGTGCGCACCACGAGGACCTGGCACTCATACTGGACAAAATGGGCATTGCGCTGCGCTCCGGGCAGATGTGCGCCGAGCCGCTTATGGACCGTCTCGGCGTGACCGGCCTGCTTCGGGCGTCATTTGCTCCGTACAATACACTCAGCGAAGCCGAATTTTTCGTAACTTCGCTGCGCAAAGCGATAAGCATGTTGAAATGACCCTCCAGGAAAAGAAAGAACAGATAATCGAAGAGTTTTCCATGTTCGACGAGTGGCTCGACAAGTACGAGTACCTCATCGAACTGGGCAAGGCGCTCGCGCCGTATCCGGAAGAAAAGAAGACCGACGATCGCCTGATAAAGGGCTGTCAGTCAAGGGTTTGGCTTGACGCCCAAATGTCCGGTGGCACCCTTGTCTTCTCCGCCGACAGCGACGCCGTCATCACCCGCGGCATCATCAGCCTGCTTGTGGGCGTCTATTCCGGACGCACCCCTCAGGAGATCCTCTCCGACGATTTCTCCTTCCTGGAAACCATCGGGCTCAAGGAGAACCTCTCCCCCACCCGCGCCAACGGGCTCCTTTCGATGATAGAAACGATACGCAAAAAGGCAAGCGAAAATGTCTGATTCTGTGCTCACTCCGGAGGACGTAAAGGAACTCGCCCCCCTGTACGAAGACGTAATCCTTGCCCTCAAGCAGGTTTACGACCCGGAAATCCCCGTCAACATATATGACCTGGGGCTGATATACGAACTCAACATCAATCCGGCGCACGAGGTGTATATCAAGATGACCTTCACTGCGCCCAACTGCCCCATGGCCGACGAGGTCATAGCGGAAGTCCAGCACAGCGTGGAGAACACTCCCGGCGTTGCGGACTGCCATATTGAGCTTACCTTCGACCCTGTCTGGGACCAGAGCATGCTCTCCGACGAAGCCCGCGTCGCACTGGGCTGGGATCCCGAATTATGAAGGAGCTGACCCTTCTGCTGGGAACCAATCTTGGTGACCGTGAGGCAAATCTCTGCGAGGCGCTCCGGCGGCTGGATGCCGCTTTCGGCGGGCGTCGTTTGCGTATTTCTCCGGTTCTTCAGACGCAGGCCTGCGGTTTTACCGGGCCCGCTTTTCTCAATCAGGCAGTGGTCTATTCTTCGCGCCGCACTCCGGAATCTGTTCTGCGGCTTTGCAAGCGGATAGAAAGGGCTATGGGCCGAAGAGACGCTCCAGAGTATGATTCCGACGGCCGCCGGGTGTATCACGACCGTATTATCGACATCGATATCCTTTTTTACGGAGATATCCGTATGCAAACTTCCCTGCTCACCATTCCGCATCCACAGGTGGAGAGCAGGGAATTCGTTGCGAGGCTTCTTGAATTGCTGAGCTGATTATTCGGCTACTGCACGCACTGGCTGGCCCCAAAAGGGCCTTGATGGCCTCTATTCTGCCCAACTGTTCAAAATCCTGCTTAACAACACTATTTTGCCTTCAACCCCAGAAATGACGCCTTCACCGTCAAAAATGAAGGGTTCACGGTATTTTAATTCCTGATTGTAGTTAGGCGCAGTACATTTGCTGCGCCATTAAACTATTATTAAATGCGAAAAATAGCTTACACAATGATTGTGCTGCTGTCATCCGTTGTCGGCAATATCGGCCAGGAGGGTTGGGCATTCTGAAAAAATGAAGTAACTTGCACCCGCAAATCCCACGATATGTATTTCAGCCTGTTCGACACATATAAAACCGGTCCGGAGGAGCGCCGCCGCAGGCATCTTATGATTCTTGTACTGGCGGTAGCGGTCAGCTGGCTCCTATGGTGCATAGTGAGCATCTCGTACTACAGGAACTTCAGTGGCTGGGCGCTGCTGAAAGAGATGGGTATCGACTTTGCCGAACACCTTGTCGAGACGATTGTCCTGATTGAGCTCTCGCTGCGCTTCTGTTCACTTGTAGCGCGATTGTTCTGGAAGCATCAGAAAAGCTTCGGACGGATGCTGGAGATGGTGCTCATAGTAGCCGTGTTCAATATCCTGTGTGCGTTCGGCATGGCCGCTTTCTACCGATGTGTGTATCCGGAGAACACTACGGTATTCTGGCGCGTTTTCTATACGGACTCCGCAATGACGTCCGTGCTGAGCACCGCCTGCCTGATATCTTTTCTTATCAGCCGTCACCGCGATGAGGAAGAAGCCAAATCGGAAGCCGAGGCCCGCATCCGCGAAGACGAACTCAATGCCCTGCGCTCCAAGCTCGACACCCTGGCGCTCCAGGCCGACAACCACTTTGTTTTCAATAGTTTCAGTACGCTGTATAACCTGATTCCGGAGGAGGCGGAAGACGCAAGGGCCTTCACCTTGAACCTTTCCAACATCTATCGTTACCTGATGATGAACTCCAGCACGCACGTGGTGCCGCTGCAGAAGGAACTCGCCTTCACTAAGGAGTACCTGAACCTGATAAGATACCGCTACAGCGGTGTCAGCATCGAGATCGCCGAAGACCTTCAGACCACCGTGGCCTATGTAGTTCCGGTGTCTGTTCAGATGTTGGTGGAGAACGCGCTTAAGCACAACCGCCACGGCGAAGGCGCCGGCCTGCACATACGTATCTTCAGGGATGCGGACCGGATTGTCGTAGAAAACAACATCCTGCCGCGCTTCGATTCTCCGGCAAAGAGCGGGCACGGCATCAAGAACCTTGGAGAGCGATACGAACTCCTCTGTGGAAAGAACCTGAAAACAGAAAACGACGGCAGTGTCTTCCGCGTAAGCCTTCCGCTGCTTGACATAAACGAAATCCGCTATGAAAGTTCTGATAATTGAAGATGAAGCCCTGAGCGCAAGGGCACTGGAACGCACTCTTAAGGCGTTGCGTCCCGACTGGGAGCTCGCCGGATGTACGACAAGCATCGAAGCGTCGTTGCGATTCCTTGCCGAACACAAGGATATTGACATCATCCTTTCCGATATCCGGCTCGACGACGGCTTGTCCTTTGCTATTTTCGACAGGATTGAGACCCAGGCCGCAGTAGTATTTGTGACGGGCTACGACGAATATGCCCTTCGTGCATTCGATTACAACTGCGCAGACTATCTGATGAAGCCGGTGCAGAAGTCTGATTTGGAGAAGGCCCTTAAGCGTTGCGAGGAGCGGTTCCCGCGCCTGACACCGTCTATGCTGAAAAGCATGTCTCGCGACATAATGGAGCGTAAAGTGGATTACCGCAGACGCCTGCTGCTGGAGCAGGGAAGCAGGACTCTGGTGGCGTCCGTGGAAGAAGTGAGCTACATTACCTCCGATGTCGGTGGTACGAAGGTTTTCCTGAGGGATGGAACGTGTGGTTACATAGACAGCCCTCTGTCCCGGCTCGAGACGGAACTCTCCCCGGAACTCTTTGCCCGCGTGAACCGCCAGTTCATTGTGGCTCTTGATGCGATAAAGGCTTTTGACGAACTCCCGGGCAAGCGGGAATGCGCCCTGGTGCTCAAAGACCCGCACGGCGCTGCGCAGATACACATTTCCATCCCAAAGCGTAAAGAACTCACCGGGCTGCTCTATTGAGCGGCCTTTTTTGTTCATCCCCGAAAATGACGTGTTCAGGAGTAAATTATGTATGTGTATATAATCAAAAATGCTTACCTTTGTGAATACTGGTAGAAAGGCTCGCAAAATGCTTTATCCGATTGGCATACAAGATTTCGCAAAAATCCGCAATGACGGTTTCGTCTATGTGGACAAGACCGATTTGATTTTCAATCTGGCCCGGCAAAGCGGTTATTACTTTCTCAGCCGTCCCCGCCGTTTCGGCAAGAGCCTTCTGGTCTCCACGCTGGAGGCTTACTTCAGCGGCAGGAAGGAGCTCTTCGACGGCCTGGCTGTCGCAGGCCTGGAGAAAGACTGGGCTCAATATCCGGTGCTGCATTTGGACTTTAGTGGAAAAGCCTATGACCAACCCGACGTATTGGCAAAGGTCCTTGATGATTCACTCTCCAAGTGGGAGCGGATATACGGCGCAGAGAACCGCTCGGATATCCCCGGAATACGCTTCGGCAACGTCATCGAGGCTGCCTGTGAAAAGACCGGACGTCCCGCCGTCATCCTCATCGATGAGTATGACAAGCCAATCGTGGACAATCTGGGCGATGAACATCTGACGGAGTTATTCAGGCGGCAGCTTCAAGGCTTCTACAGCGTAATGAAGACCAAGGATGCCAGCATCAGGTTCGGCTTCCTTACCGGCGTCACCAAGATTGGCAAACTCAGCGTCTTCAGCGGCCTCAACAACCTCAAGGACATCTCAATGGATGCCCGCTATACGGACATCTGCGGCATCTCGGAGCAAGACCTCAAGACGTATTTTGATGAGAGTGTGGGCGAATTGGCGCAGGCTAATAACCTCTCCGTCGAAGCCTGCTATGCCAAGTTGGCTGAAATGTATGACGGTTACCATTTCCGTCAGAATTCAGTTGGAGTATATAACCCATTCAGTTTGTTGAACACATTTGACTCCGGAGAGTTCAAGGAGTACTGGTTCGAGACGGGCACGCCTTCCTTCCTGGTCAAGATGATGAAGGAGACCTCTTACGATGTCACCCGCCTTTCAGGAGATGAAGTGGGCTCGACACTTCTCACGAACGTGGACTCTGCTTTCGCCAATCCGGTTCCCTTCCTTTATCAGGCCGGCTACCTGACAATCAAGGATTACGACAAAGAATATAATCTCTATAAGGTCGGATTCCCCAATAAAGAAGTCAAAGACGGTTTCCTGAACTACCTCCTTAACTTCTATGCTCCTGTTCAATCGGAATCTACCAATGCCCTGATTTCCCGGATGTCCCGCGACATCCGCAGCGGCAACGCCGAGGGCTTTATGCAGAGGCTGGAAGCGCTCTTTGCCAAGACCAGTTACCAGATACAGGGAGAGTCGGAGAAAGACTTCCAGTACGCCATGTACATCATCCTGGAGCTGATGGGAGAGTATGTAGAAGTCGAAAAGGCCACCTCCAATGGCCGGATAGATGTCTTGCTCCAGACAAAGGAGTTTGTTTATATCATCGAGATCAAGATCAACGACACTGTCGAGTCCGCCCTTCAGCAAATCGAAGACAAAGGCTACGCCCGACGCTTCGCCGACGACCCTCGCAAGCTCTTCAAAATCGGCGTCCGTTTCTCAACGGAGAACCGTTGTATCGATGATTGGAAGATGGCGGAATAGGCCCCGCATGGCGCTACGCAGATACACATCTCCATCCCAAAGCGTAAAGAACTCACCGGGCTACTCTATTGAGCGGCCTTTTTTGTTCATCCTTGAAAATGACGTGTTCAGGAGCAAAAATGTAATGTTCGCAAAGATTAATTTGTGCATAAGGTTGTTATTGCTCAGATTTGTGCTATAATTCATCGTAACGATGGAAAGAAGTACAAGTTTTTAAAAAAAAAGATTATGAAGAAACCTTTACTACTACTATTCTGCATGATGACTATTTGCGCCTGTGAAGCTGTGTCTGCGGATAGTCTTTTAGTTCAGCCTCAAAGGTCAAGCACAACTATTCCCCTGTCAGAAGCCATGGCTTCTTTGGATCAAATGCTTGCAGAAATGTCAATTAGTACAAAAACGAGTAATAATAAGAGTTACTCTGTTTCGTCTGTCAATCCTATTGGAAGATCTTCTTTTATACAAACAAAAAGCAGCACTATTTCGCCAAACATTCCGGATACACTGATGTATCTTGTTAATTTTGATGATAATAACGGTTTTGCAGTTTTGGCTGGAGATAGCCGTTTAGGAGAACGTGTGTATTGTATTACTGAGAATGGCTCTATCGGCGCGGATGATTTTGCTAAGGCGTTGAAGTATTTAGAAGGTCAAGCATTAATGACAAAAAGCTGTGAGGAGACAGATGATTCATTTGTTGATATTGGCACCACTTTCGTTCCGGCGTTGTTATTGTCCTCAATGATGGCAGATATTGAATATGGGCCAGAAGCCAATGATGGAACAAAAGCTGTTGAAGATATTGTTCAAACTTATAACCAGCCGCTTCTTTCAACAAAATGGAAACAAGGGGCGCCGTTTAATAGTTTGACCCCAGTTGATAGTGATAGCGGAATGCATTGTCCAGTGGGGTGTACTCCTCTAGCCTGCGCACAGATTATGCAGTTTTGTCAAAAGCCCTCAAATCCGGTATTTGATGGAGTCAATTGTTCTTGGGCGACAATGGGAACCGTTTGTACTGCATCTGATCGTTTTGGATATACCGCGACGGAAGAAGCTAAAGACCAAGTGGCACATTTCCTTAAGCATTTGGGCTCAAAAGATTATTGCAATGTTTCATACGCAATTGATGGATCTGGGGCAAGTTCTAGCACTGTTGTAAAAACGCTTAAATCGTATAACTACAAAAATGTTACGATGTATACAGGATTTGGTTTGACGAATCAAGGTCGGGCATCTGCTATGCTTGGTGCTGGACTACCGGTTTATATTTCCGGATTTGATTTCCACAATGGTGGAGGTCATGCTTGGGTGATTGACGGAGAGTGGAATGGTCATTTTCATTGTAACTGGGGATGGAATGGCTTGTGGGATGGCTATTTTACTAAACACAACTATTTTGATTTTCAGTACAGAAGAGGTTATGATAGCATAGATCCCGGGACGACAAACAGTAGTATGATAGGAAGCAGCTACGATTGGAACTTCAGAGTAATAACGTATTCATTATAAGATGGCTATGAAACCTTTATTAAAAATTACATCTATTCTCTTAATGACAATTGCGATTAGTATCTCATTCGTTTCGTGTCAGAAAGTAGTTAATAATAAAAACTGGATTGGCTTTTCAGAAAGTGTCATTAGCTTTGATTCCGCTGGCGGGGAAAAAACAGTACCAGCATTAAAAAGTGGTTTTGATCTAGAACAGTTAACATCATATGGCCCGGATAATGAAGTTCTTTACCAAGACTTTGATGGGGCAGATGGGACTCTGTCATGCGAATGGTGCACAATTATAAACAATTGTAGTACAGGCTCAAACTCTATGACGATATCTGTTTCCAAGAACAAGACAGGATCAATGCGCTCATGTAAGGTATACGCTATGATGGGCGGGTATGGAGAGGTTGTTACAATCAACCAAGAAATGGAGTGAAATCCTTTAGTATCCGATAATACCACCCTTTTATAACGTGGTTTGAGCAAATCGTCAAATTACCGGCCCCAGAGCATCATTTATTTGCTATGGGGCTTGTTTTTTCGGAAGATAATAGATGTATTTGTACCTATGTTTAACAATGATGCTTATGCCGAAAAGGGTCTCACTCAGAACTGTTTGGTAACTATTCTGAAATTTCGTGTCGGATGAGTTGTGATACGCAGGTGTTCTTATCGGGCTGCGGGGCGCTCAGGCAGCCTTCTTCTGTACGGAATACTGCAGGCCGAGCATCTTGAGCCGGCCGATGAGTTCGCTGCTTACGTTGACGGCGAATTTCTTGGAGTGGAATTCCAGGTTGTAGCCGGTGGGGGAGTCGTGGAGGGCGACGGAGAGGGGAGTCTTGCCGGCAAAATCCTTCAGTATGCCTTTGAACCGGCGGCGGAAATCCGGGCCGAGCAGAGACGTGTCTATATCGACCGTTAAACCTGATACGAAGGTGTCGGCGACGTTGCCAAGAAGCAGCACCTTCTTGATTTTCAGTACATAAGGTGCAGTCTTGCCCTGGGCGCGCTCTTCCGGCTTGATGAAGAAGCGCTCGTCGATTTCGCCCTGGATGTACAGGTATTCGTGGGGCCGCATATATGCCATATAGGCCTCGTAGTCTTTGCCGAACAGGGCGAATTCGTAGTGGCCGCTGTAGTCCTCTACCGTGACGCGCGCGCCGGGGGAGCCGGTCCTGGTGGTTATGGCCTTGACGTCCGTCACTATGCCGGCGAGCGAGCAGGGGAACTTCTTGCCGTCTTTCTCGCACTCCTGGATCTTGTCGGCGAGGCGGCCGATGGGCAGATTGGTAAAGTTGTCTATTTCAAAGGAATAGCGGTCGAGCGGGTGGGCGCTCAGGTACATTCCCACGAAGTTCTTTTCTTCCTGGAGAAGGCTCAGTGTATTCTCTTCTTCCGGTGCCGGAGGGAGTTCGGGGCGCTGGGGTTTCATTTCCTCCACCTCGCCGAAGAGCGACAGGCTGTTGTCCATCTTGTCGTTCTTGTAGAGTTCCATATAGCGGATGAGGGCGTCGATGAAGCGCTCGCCGGTGTTGCAGAGGGCGAAGAACTGCGACCTCTTGTAGCCGAAGGAGTCGAACGCTCCCGCGAGAGCCAGGATTTCCACTGATTTTGGCGTAATTACGACCGTTTTGGAGTCCTTGGCGCTGCGGGTGGCCATCCTCTCCACGAACTCGTATATGTCCGCAAAAGTGCCGTTTTCCGCCCTTTCTGCCAGGATGGCGTCCACCACGTTGGTGCCGAAGTTCTTGAGGCCGCCGAGGCCGAAGCGGATGTTGCCGTCACGGTTGACGGTGAATCCTGCCACGGACTCGTTGACGTCGGGGCTCAGCACCTTGATGCCGTGGAGCTTGCAGTCGGCCATGATCTTCTTGATTTCGTCCATGTTGCCGAGGTTGCAGGAGAGGTTGGCGGCGAGGAACTCGGCGGTGTAGTGGCACTTGAGCCAGCCGGTCTGGTAACTCACCCAGGCATAGCAGGTTGCGTGGGACTTGTTGAACGCGTACTGGGCGAACTTTTCCCAGTCTTTCCATATCTTGTCCAGCACCTTCTCCGGATGGCCGTTGGCCTGGCCCTGGGACATGAATTTGTCCTTCAGGACCATCATTTCGTCTATCTTCTTCTTGCCCATGGCCTTGCGGAGGCGGTCGGCCTCGCCCTTGGTGAAGGATGCAAGCTTGCGGGAGAGGAGCATGACCTGCTCCTGATAGACGGTAATGCCGTATGTTTCAGCGAGATACTCCTCCATTTCGGGGAGGTCGTATTCTATCTTCTGGACGCCCTGCTTGCGGGCTACGAAGTCGGGGATGTAGTCCATCGGGCCGGGGCGGTAGAGGGCGTTCATAGCGATGAGGTCCTCGAAACGCTCGGGGCGCAGGCGCTGCAGCCAGCTCTTCATGCCTTCGGATTCAAACTGGAAGACCACCGTGGTGTCGCCACGGCCGTAGAGCTCGAGGGTTTCGCGGTCGTCGATGGGGATGGCCTCGATGTCGATGTCGATGCCGTGCCGCTGCTTGATGTTGCGCAGGGTCTCATGGATGATGGACAGGGTTATCAGGCCCAGGAAGTCCATCTTCAGCATGCCGACGTCCTCGATGTAGTGGCCGTCGTACTGGGATGTCCAGACGTCTTTTCCGGTTTCCTTGTCCTTGGACAGGCAGATGGGGATGTAGTCGGTGAGGTTGCCCCTGCCGATGATGGTGGCGCACGCGTGTACGCCCACCTGACGGATGCTGCCCTCAAGCCGCTGGGCGTATTCCAGGACCTCCTTGTTGATGTCGGGGCCGTTTTCCAGCTCGTTGCGGAGTTCCGGGACCAGGCGGTAGCAGTTGGCCAGGGTAATCTTGACGTCGACGTCCTCCATACCCTTCTGGAAGGTGCGTTTCTGCTTGACGCCGTCGATTTCTATCTCTTCCTCCACCACCTTGAAACCGGGCTTGAGTTCGTCCAGCTTGGGGTTGAAGGGGTATTTCTTCTCCATCTTCTCGCTCAGGCGGTCCGGGATCATCTTGGTGAGGCGGTTGGACTCGTCGATGCTGACCTCGCTGATGCGTGCGACATCCTTGATGGCGCTCTTGGCGGCCATAGTGCCGAAGGTGATGACGCGGGAGACGTGGTCGGAGCCGTAGGTGTTCTCGACGTAGTCGTGGGCGTCGAGCAGGTTCTCGAAATCGACGTCGATATCGGGCATCGAGATGCGGTCGGGGTTGAGGAAACGCTCGAACAGGAGATTGTACTTGATGGGGTCCAGATTGGTGATTCCCAGGCAGTAAGCCACGACGCTGCCGGCGGCTGAACCACGGCCGGGGCCGACGAGATAGCCGTGCTTGCGGGAGGCGGCGATGTAGTCCTGTACGATGAGGAAGTAGTCCGGGAAACCCATCTTGCAGATGGTCTTGAGTTCGAACTCGATACGCTCCTGCTGCTCGTCGGTGAGGGATTCGCCGTAACGGGCGTGCGCGCCGCGGTAGCACAGTTCGCACAGGTATGCCACCGAATGGCAGAAGGCGTCGCCACGGTATTCGCGGACCTCGCGCCCTGTGGCTTTGTCCTTGGTGATGCTGTACCTGCCCTCGTCGATAATCGACTTGTACTGCTCCAGCTTGGTGTCGATGGAGCTCATGAACCTGGGGTCGATTTCGAACTTGGGGAGTACGTGGGGGCGGTCGATGGAATACGCCTCGGCCTTGGCGGCCACCTCGAGGGTGTTGGCCAGGGCCTCGGGATGTTCGGGGAACAGGGCGGCCATCTCTTCCTCGCTCTTGAGAAATTCCTGCTGGGTATAGCGCAGGCGGCCGGGGTCGCTGATGTTGGCGTTGGTGGTGAGGCAGATGAGCCTGTCGTGGACGGGGCCGTCTTCGCGGTTGAGGAAGTGGACGTCGTTGGTGGCGACGACCTTGATGCCGGTCTCTTCGGCGAGGCGGAAGATGCCCTCGTTGACCAGCGACTGCTGGCGATAGACCTCGTAGATCTTGTTGTAGGACTCCTGAGGGATGCCCTGGACCTCGGTCTTGTGGAGCATGACCTCCAGGTAGTAATCGTCTCCGAACACCTTCCGGTGCCACTCAGCGGCCTCTTTTGCGCCTTCGTAATTGCCGGCCATGAGGTTCTTGGAGATCTCTCCGGCGAGGCAGGCGGAACTGCACATCAGGTCCTGATGGTACTTCTCTATGATTTCGTGGGTGACGCGGGGCTTGCGGTAGAAGCCGTCGATGAAGCCGGCGGAAACTATCTTGACGAGATTCTTGTAGCCGTTGTAGTTCTTGGCGAGGAGGATGAGGTGATAGTAGTCCTTGTGGTCGTTGTCCTTGAGCTTGTTGTCGTAGTGGCGGGTGACGTAGACCTCGCAGCCTATGATGGGTTTGACGATGAGGGAGCCGTCCGGTGCCTTGTTGGATTTGTCGTACGCCCATTTGAGGAACTCCTTGACGCCGTACATGTTGCCGTGGTCGGTGATGGCGAGGGCGGGCATCCCGAGTTCCCTTGCGCGGGCGAAGAGTTTCTTTATGTCGGTGAGGCCATCGAGGATGGAGTACTGCGTGTGGAGGTGTAGGTGGACGAAAGGCATATGCAAATATACTGAAATAATTATTATCTTTGCGCCATCAAAACACAATGAACAATGAAAAAGATTATCCTTATCACCTTAGCGATTTTTGCCATCACCGCTTCCGCTTCCGCAGAGCGCAGGAACGTCCCTTACGCCAGCCTCGGTGTCACCACCAAGGTTGACGGACTTTTCGCCAGCTTTGCACATCCCGGCGCCGGTGCCGCTTTCGGTTTCCGCAATTACAACCAGGATGCTTTCGTCTCCTTCACCTACGGTGCAGAGGCCTGGGCAAGCGTCACCCCCATCAGCGAAGGAGTCCTCTGGGGCGCCTATGCTGTTCCCCAGATCGGTGTAGCCATCGGCCCCAGCGGCTTCAAGTGGCATCCTTATGCCGGTTTCATGGCCGGTTTCAACAACGAGACCAAGAGGTTCAACGTCGGTTCCAAGCAGGGAATGTCGTTCGATTTCGGCAATCACTTCACCCTCGATTTCGCCACCTACATCCCCAACTCCTGGGTCGGCACCTGGGTTACCGCTGTGAACATCATCTTCAGGTTTTAATCTGATTTGAATAACAAAAAAGCCGCACAGATCGCTCTGCGCGGCTTTTTTTTCGTCCCGCGTCCTCCTGTGAGGCCGCTGAAAAAGTAGGGTACTCCCTCCGAAAACCCTCCGGCCTGACGGCCTCCGCCCCTCCCACGCCTTGCGGCGCGGGCCCCTCCCATTTATGGTCATGGGTGACCAAAGGTTTTCGGAGGGAGTACCCTACTTTTTCAGCAACCTCCCAGGGGGCTTTTTCGCAGTGAGGGTGGTTCGAAGAAACGTTCGGAGGTCGAAGGCCGACAGAGGGGGAGCGAAGCGTTTCGGGGGAACCTTCCCCCGTCCCCTGGGGGTGCAGGGGGATAATTAGCTTAGCAAGTTACTTGCTAAGCTTGAAGCCCAGCTTCAGCTGGTCTACGTTAGCAAGTGCCTGCTGGACGGTCTTGATGGTGGCGTTGTTGTTTGCCAGTTTGCCGATGGCGTCGAGCAGCTGCTTGATGAAGTCGAGGAACTTGCCGGTCTCGAAGAGGATCTGGCAGCCGTCGGAGGTGGTCTTGATGGTGCCGACGAGCTTGAAGGTGAGGATCTTGGCGAAGTTCAGGGTGAGCTTGTCGCCTTCCTTGGTCCAGGTGCCGGGGATGTTGATCTTGCTTGCATTGAGCGTAAAGGATCCGTCCTCCTTGAAGTTGAAGCTTGCTGCGCCGGGCTTGATGCCTGCTTTGGCGAGGAGTTCGTTGGCCTTGTTCTCGATGGTGCCGGTGCTGGCGGATGCGGCGAGGTTGGCAAGTGCGTTGTCGGATGCGGCACCGATGGCTACTCCCTGGTATTTCCAGTTGCCCTTGATGTCGAATGCTGTGGCGGAGCCTTTGCCGGAGATGACGTCACCAACCTTTTCGGTAGCGACCTTGAGGAATGAATCGAGCCAGCTCTGGGCGCTGGCGGCAGATGCGACGAGCATCATTGAGCCGATGACGGCAATAATCTTTTTCATATTGAAACGGTATTAAAGTGTGTTTTCCTGTTTGGGCCAGCCGGGGGCGGAGACCGGGTGCTCGAGGCCGTCGGGGGAGACCAGGACGGCGCCGGCGTCGCTCTGCGCGAGGTGGCCGATTATGTCGAATGTCTGGAAATCCTTGCGGAAGGCCTCGTATCTGCCGATGGGGATGACCAGCAGTACGCGGCAGTCGTCGCCTCCGTTCATGGCGGCTGATACCGGATCGAGGTCGAGGGTCTTGCCAAGCTCGAAGCTGCCGCCCTCGAAGGGGATGTGGTCGGCGTAAACCTTGACGCCGAGGCCGGTGCTGCGGCGGAGCCTGAGCAGGGCATCTGCGAGCCCGCGGTCTACGAAGCAGGCCGCTGCGGGGGTGATTCCGGCCTCTGCAAGGGCCTCGGGCAGGCAGGCGGGTACCTCCGGCTTGAGGTAGGAGCCTACGAGCATGCGGTAGCGCTCCAGTTCTTCCTGGTTACTGTCGCCGTTCTCGAAGCTGCTGCGCCCGTGCTCCAGCACCTGCAGGCCGAGGTAGGCCGCCCCGAGGGCGCCGCTTACACACAGCAGGTCCTTGGAGGCCGCCGCCGGACGGGAGGACAGAGTGGACGGGACCACTCCGCCGGCCGTAACGCTTATTGCAAGGCCGTTTCGCGAGGGTTGAAGGTCGAGGCTGAGGGTTTTATAGCCGAACTCCTTCGCTGCGACGAGGACGCCCTCCCAGAGCTCCTTGATCTGGCTGAATCCGAGTTTGGCCGATATGCCGAGCACGACGGTAAGCGAACCCGCGCCGGCAAGGCCGGCATACAGCGCCCCGGTGACCAGGGCGACGCTCTTGTAGCCGAGGTGCCTGAGGGGGAAATAGACGAGGTCGAAGTCTATCCCTTCCAGCAGCAGGCGGCTCTCGCTGATGAACTGCCCGCCGCCGGGCTGTACGGCGGCCGGCGCAAAAGGCTCGAAGCCCGACCCCTCGAAGAGGCTCCGGATGGCCTCGATGCGTCCCATCTGTTCAAAATCCTGCATACACGCAAATATAGAAAACCTTCGCCAAAAGTGCAACAAAAAACTGCCGGTCACTACGGCCGGCAGTTCCAAATAAATATTCTCTCAAATATTATTTCTTGACCTCTTTCTTTGCGATCCTGCGGGTGGAATCGTACATGATAGGAGTACCGATCATGATGGAAGCGTAAGTTCCTACAAGTACACCGAGGCAGAGTGCAACGGACAGACCCCTGATGCTCTCTCCGCCGAAGATTGCGATTGCAAGCATAGGGAGGAGGGTTGACACGGAGGTGTTGACCGTACGGGTGAGGGTCTGGTTGAGGGACTTGTTGACCATGGTCTTGAAGTCCTCGTTGGGATGCAGTCCGAGGTTCTCACGGATACGGTCGAAGATAACCACGTTATCGTTGATGGCGTAACCGATGATGGTAAGGATTGCAGCGATGAAGGTCTGGTCGACGTCCAGGTTGAACGGCAGGATGCCGCTGAACAGGGAGAAGAAGCCGATCAGGATGATAGCGGTATGTGCCAGTGACACCACGCCGCCGAGACCCCAGTTCCAGCCCTTGAAACGCCATGCGATGTAGGCGAAGATGATGAGGAGGGCGAGGAGCACGCTGATGATTGCGGAGCGCTTGATGTCGCTTGCGATGGAGGCGCCGACCTTGTCGGAAGAAATGATTCCGTTGGGGCTGTCCAGCGTGGAGGTGAAGTCGGTGAGGGTGAGGTCTTCCTTGTAGAATCCCTTGAGCGCGTCGAAGAGCATGCCTTCGATTTCGGTATCCACTGCGGAAGATTCGTCCTTGACCTTATAGGAGGTGGTGATCTTCATCTGGGAGTCGCCGCCGAACTGCTTGACTTCCACGGAGGATTCGGGATCTGCGGCGTTGAATGTGGCATTGACTGCGCTGCGGACCTCTTCAGCGGTGACGCTCTGGTCGAAGCGGACTACATAGGTACGGCCGCCGGTAAAGTCGACACCGTAGGTGAAGCCCTTGAAGAAGATGCTTCCCAGGGAGATGACGATGAGTGCGCCGGAGATGATGTAGGACCACTTGCGGGCCTTGATGAAGTCGATGTTGGTGTTCTTGAGGAAGTTCTTTGACCAATCCCACTCGAAGGTCATGCCCTTGCCCTTGTTCACGCGGTCGTCGATGATGAGACGGGTGATGAAGATGGAGGTAAGGACGGAAGTGACGATACCGATGATGAGCGTGGTGGCGAAGCCCTTGATAGGACCGGAACCGAAGAGGAACAGCACGAGACCGGTGAGGAGGGTGGTCACCTGACCGTCGATGATGGCGGAGTAGGCGTTGGCGTAACCGTCGTGGACGGCCTTGCCGAGGCCCTTGCCAGCCTTGAGCTCTTCCTTGATACGCTCATAGATGATAACGTTGGCGTCCACTGCCATACCCAGGGTCAGGACGAGACCTGCGATACCCGGGAGGGTGAGGACGGCGCCGAAGGATGCCAGGGTGCCGAAGAGCAGGAGGACGTTGGTGAGAAGGGCTGCATCTGCCACCAGACCCGCTCCCTTGTAGAAGAGGATCATGTAAAGCAGAACCAGTACGAATGCGATGAGGAAGGAGATGAGACCGGCCCTGATGGACTCTGCACCGAGGGAAGGACCTACAACCTGCTCCTGTACGATCGTGGCGGGGGCGGGAAGCTTACCGGACTTGAGGACGTTGGTAAGGTCGGTGGCCTCTTCCATGGTGAAGTTGCCGCTGATTTCCGAAGAACCGCCGGAGATCTCGCTGTTGACGGTAGGATAGGAATATACGGTGCCGTCGAGGACGATGGCGATCTGCTTGCCGATGTTGTCCTTGGTGAGGCGTGCCCAAACGTTGGCGCCTTCGGCGTTCATCGTCATGGAGACAGTGGGGGAGCCGCCGCGGCGGTCGTTGGTGGTGACGCGGGCGTCGGTGACTACGCCGCCGTCCAGAGGGGCCTTGCCGTCACGGCTGGACGCCTTGATGGCGATGAGTTCGAAGATGTTGTCGGCCTGCATCATCTCGGAGGGCTTGACGCTCCACATGGGGCGGAACTCCGGAGGGAAGATGGATGCAACCTCGGGCATACGGAGGTATTTGCCGACCGCTGCGGTATCGGCTGCTGCGGCAAAACCGATGCAGGCGTTGCCACGGTAGTTGGAGGGCTGCAGGACGGCGAAGAGGGGATTGGCCTTGCGGAAGGCGTTGAGGTCTGCCTCATTCTCCTGGTTGGCCTTGATTTCCTCGGCTACGAGGTCGCCTTCGGCGGCTGCGGGAGCCTCTTCAGCGACGGGCTCTTCGGCTGCCGCATACTGTGCGAGCAGGGCGTTGGCCTCCTGGAGGAACGGGGTGATTTCGGCTGCGTCGAACGTTGTCCAGAACTCGAGGGATGCGGTGCCCTGGAGGAGCTTACGTACACGCTCAGGCTCTTTTACGCCCGGGAGTTCCACGAGGATGCGGCCGGTGTTGCCGAGCTTCTGGATGGAAGGCTGGGTGACGCCGAAACGGTCGATACGGTTGCGCAGGACATTGAACGAGTTGGAGATGGCGCTCTCGGACTCCTCGCGGATGACGGAGAGGACCTGCTCGTCGGTGGACTCGGGCTTGATGCGGTCGCGCATCTCGTAGGTGCCGAACACCTGGGCGAGGCGGGCGCCGCCGGAAGTCTCCTTCCAGGCGTCTGCGAAGAGGGTGATGAAGTCGGACTGGGACCCTACCACACGCTGCTTTGCGAGGCTGACGGCCTGCAGGAATGCGGGATTCTGGCTATTGCCGGAGAGTGCCTTGACGAGGTCTTCGAGCTGGACCTGCAGCATGACGTTCATACCGCCCTTGAGGTCCAGACCGAGGTTGATCTCCTTGGCCTTTACGTCCTTGAATGTATAACCGAAATAAACTTTCTGGGAAGAGATGGAATCGGTGTACCGCTTCTCTTCGTTCTTCTTGAGGGAGTCGAGGAAATAAGCCTGATCCTCGGCTGCTACCTTGTTGAATTCTGCTCCCTGGGCAAAAGCCTCGGCGCGGGCCGCTGCAGTCTTGGCCGCTTTTCTCTCCTGGAGGGAGGTGACGGCGGTGAAAGAGAGCTGCCACAGGCAGGCGATTGCGAGCAGGATTGCTACAAGTCTGATTGCTCCTTTGCTTTGCATAATTTATCTTGATGTTGAATATATTTCAAAAATAGCTTGCAAAGGTAGTATTTTTATCGGAATAAACCAATTAAATATAAAAAACCCTGTTTTCGCATCATTTTCGCCCCGGCTTTCCGTACGGGGAGATGTTGCGCTACGGAGGCAACCGTTTCTCCATCCTCGCTGCGCTCGCCCTCCCACTGTCCCTTACGGGCCAGCGGGCCCCTCCCTCTACAAGCGAGGGTGCTTACGATTCCGAAACGGTTACCTCGCTCCGCTTGATCAACATCTCCCCGTACGGAAAGCCGCGGGAGACGGAAAGGGTCTGCCCGACCTTGAAATTTCAAGCGAAGCGCAGAAATTTTGTAGTGGGAGGGCAGACCCTTTCCGCCGGGAGCGGCGCAGAAGCTGAAAAAATTACAGGTTCCGGAGCAAGTTGTTGAGGTTGACGCGCTTGTCGATGAGGGCGCGAAGGTCCTCGATCTTCACGCGCTCCTGGCTCATGGTGTCGCGCTCACGCACGGTGACGCAACCGTCTTCCAGCGACTGGTGGTCGACGGTAATGCAGAACGGAGTGCCGATGGCGTCCTGCCTGCGGTAACGCTTGCCGATGGAATCCTTCTCCTCGTACTGGCAGTTGAAGTCGTACTTCAGGTCGTCCATGACCTTCTGGGCCAGTTCGGGCAGGCCGTCCTTCTTGACGAGCGGCAGCACCGCGGCCTTCACCGGAGCGAGGGGAGCGGGGATGCTCAGGACCACGCGGGTTTCGCCGTTCTCAAGCTTCTCCTCCTTGTAGGAGTGGCTGAGTACGGCCAGCACCATACGGTCAACGCCGATGGAAGTCTCCACCACGTAAGGAGTGTAGGCGGCGCCTTCCTCGGGGTCGAAGTATTCGATCTTGCGGCCGGAATACTGCTGATGCCTTCCGAGGTCCCAGTTGGTACGGCTGTGGATGCCTTCCAGCTCCTTGAATCCGAAGGGGAACTGGAACTCGATGTCGGTGGCTGCGTTGGCGTAGTGTGCCAGCTTCTCGTGGTCGTGGAAACGGTAATTCTCCGCACCCATGCCGATGTTGACGTGCCACTTCATGCGCTGCTCCTTCCACTTCTTGAACCACTCCAGTTCGGTGCCCGGCTTGATGAAGAACTGCATCTCCATCTGCTCGAACTCCCTCATGCGGAAGATGAACTGACGGGCGACGATCTCGTTGCGGAAGGCCTTGCCTATCTGGGCGATGCCGAAAGGAATCTTCATGCGTCCGGTCTTCTGGACGTTGAGGTAGTTGACGAAGATGCCCTGGGCGGTCTCGGGACGCAGGTAGATGGTGTTGGCGCCCTCTGCGGTGCTGCCCATCGAGGTGCTGAACATCAGGTTGAACTGACGGACGTCGGTCCAGTTGCAGGTGCCGCTGATGGGGCAGACGATGTTGTTGTCGACGATGATCTGCCTGTATTCGGCCAGGTCGTTGGCGTCCTCAGCCTTCTTGTAGCGGTTGTGCACCTCGTCGTATTTGGCCTGCTCGCGCAGCACGTTGGGGTTGGTGGCGCGGAACTGGGCCTCGTCGAATGCCTCTCCGAAGCGCTTACGGCCCTTTTCGACCTCCTTGTTCATCTTCTCCTCGATCTTGGCGAGGAAGTCCTCGATGAGCACGTCGGCGCGGTACCTCTTCTTGGAGTCCTTGTTGTCGATGAGGGGATCGTTGAATGCGCCCACGTGACCGGAGGCCTCCCAGATGCGGGGATGCATGAAGATGCAGGAGTCGATGCCCACGATGTTCTCGTTGAGGCGGGTCATCGCGTTCCACCAGTACTGCTTGATGTTGTTCTTGAGCTCCACGCCCATCTGGCCGTAGTCGTAGACGGCGGCGAGACCGTCGTATATTTCACTTGACGGGAAAATGAACCCGTACTCCTTGCAGTGCGCTACAAGCACCTTGAAAAGTTCGTCTTGAGTCATATCAGTTGTTTCCGTTGTACCGGCCGGAATCCTTCAGCAGGCCGGTGATTTCCGTTTTGAGCCCTTTTGCGTCCAGCAGGTCGGCGGCATCGAAATGCATGCGGTAGCGCCAGTGGTGTGCCGGATCGGCGGGCTGGTTGATGCGTTCGTTCTGGTAGTCCTTGCGGCGGAGTTTGCCGTCGAGCGCCACCCAGTCCTGCAGGGGGAAGATGGCGAGCATGGGCTGTGACGACAGATGGTCCCACAGCACGCGGCGGACCTCCCAGGGCTCCATGTCGCGGCCGTTCTCTTCTGCGAACTGCATGCGGAGGGTGGCCATGTCGTGGGAACTCGTGGCGCAGACGGCGAGCGTCGGCCAGGGGCGTCCCTTGTCCATATTGGCCATTTCCAGGGACAGTATGCTTTCGTGCTCCATCACGCCGGGAACGCAGTCGGGGACCATTCCGAGGTCCTCTCCGCAGGCGAGCATTCCGGTGGCGTCGAGCAGCTCGGGGAGCTTCTTCTCGGCGTTGCGGCGCCAAAGTTCGTCGTTGCGATGGTAGAAAAAGTCATTGTAGAGGGCGCCGAAACTCTCCTGCTGCCACTGCGGCAGGCCGGCGGATTCGGGCAGGATGCGCGGCTGCACGCAGCCTTCGTTGCGCGGGTCGGGCAGGAAGAGGCCTTCCAGCGGGAGCCCCAGGGCCTCGATTTCCTCGCGGCGGTAGGGGATTGCCGGATTGAAGTGGCCCATCGAGCCGCTGCTGTATTCCTTCGGGATTTCCCAGATGCGGAAGAATCCCAGGATATGGTCGATGCGGAATGCGTCGAAGTATTCGCTCATCTTGCGCAGGCGCGATTTCCACCAGGCATAGCCGTCCTTGGCCATTTCGTCCCAGTTGTAGGTGGGGAAACCCCAGTTCTGGCCTTCCTCGCTGAAGTAATCCGGCGGTGCGCCGGCGCTGGAGTCGAGGTTGAAGAGCTGCGGATGGAAGTGGGCGTCGGCGCTGTCGGAGCTTACGCCGATGGGGAGGTCTCCCTTGAAGACGACGCCCTTGCCGCGGGCATACTTCACTTCGTCGGAGAACTGGCGGTCCAGATGCCACTGGATCCAGCGCCAGTAGTCGGCCTCGTTGCCGTCGCGCAGGGCGCAGAAATCGGCGTATTCGTCGAGCCAGTAGGCGTTTGCCTTGGCGAAACGGCGGAAGGCCGCGCCTTCGGTGTCCTGCCTGCCGTGGTCTTCCCAGGCCTTGCGGACGAGGGCCATTTTCTTCTTGAACACCTTGGGGTAGTCGAGCTCAGGGAGGGCGTTAAGCTCCTTCTGGGCGCGCTTGAAAGCCGCATCCTCGGGTACGCCGAGCTCCTGCAGATGGATGTACAGCGGGTGCAGGGCGAAGGAGGATATGGGGCTGTATGGGTATGAGTCCTTCCACTGGCCCTTGCGGGTGGTGTCGTTGACGGGAAGCAGCTGGATGATGCTCTGGCCCGTCTGCGCCGCCCAGTCCACGAGGGGACGGAGGTCCCGGAATTCGCCGATGCCGAAGTCGTCCTTGCCGCGCAGGGCGAAGACGGGGATGGCTGTGCCGGCGCCGCGGAAGCCCGGACGGTCGAACAGTGCGGCCGTGTGCTTGCGCACGAAGGGGCATCCGGGGATGGGGCAGTCGTTCCACTTGTCTTCTATGACGGAAGCGGATGCCGAGCAGTGGTGCTCCCACTCGCTGCGTGAGATGACGCCGTCGCGCATCACGACATAATAATAATCCTTGAGTGCCGCGGCAGGGGCATTGACGGTTGCGGTCCAGATGCCGCCGCCGCTCCAGGTCATGGGGTGCTTCTTGTCCTGGAGGACAATGCTGAGGCTCTCGCCCCAGATGGTCTCATAGTGTATTCTGAATGTGGTTTTCACTATAGTTTGTAATAACTTGACAGGATTGACGCGAACCAGCTGGGAGGCAGGACGGCCTTCAGGAATACGGACAGGCGCTGCTCCAGGGTCGAAATTATGTAGTGGTAACGGGGGTTGCGCGCGCGAACTATCTTGCTTATCTTGTCGGCGAGGACGACGGGCTTGAGGCCGCCGGTCTCGTCTTTTTCAATGCTCTTGAGGGAACGGTCCCATGCGGGGTAGGCGGCGGACACCTCGGGGCTGCAGACGGAGTCGCGGCTGGCGGTGAAGGAGGTGGAGAAGTCGCCGGGTTCGATGACGACGACCTTTATGCCGTGGGATTTGAGCTCGAGCCGGAGTGCCTCGCAGTAGCCCTCGATGGCGAATTTGCTGGCGCTGTACAGGCCCTGGAAGGGGAGTCCCATGAGGCCGCCTATGGAGCTGACGCAGATTATCTTGCCGGATTTCTGGCTGCGCATGGCGGGGATGACGTAGTGCAGGAAGCGGACCATGCCCATCCAGTTGACGTCCATCTGCCTCTGTGCCTGCTCCAGGGAGGAAAATTCAAGCGGGCCGCCGATGCCCATTCCGGCGTTGTTGATGAAGACGTCGATGCGGCCCTGTTCTTCCAGGACCTTTTCGACGGCATTCCTGCAGTCTTCGTCGCTGGTGACTTCGGCCTTGATGTATCTGACTCCCGGTATGGGTTCGACGGTGCGGCGGCAGGTTCCGTAAACGGTGTGGCCGTCGGCGGTGAGCCTTCTGGCCATCGCCTCGCCAAAGCCGGAACTGATGCCCGTTATCAGGATAATCATATGACTTCCAGATCTTTGAATATCCTGGTGAGTTTCTCTACGGCCTCATCGACCTGCTCGATGCTGTGGGTTGCCATGAGGGCGAAGCGGATGAGGACGTCCTTCTCGGGCACTGCGGGGGCGATGACGGGGGTGATGAACACTCCGGCCTCGTATGCCAGGCGGACTATCTTCATTGCCTTGATGGTGTCGCGTACGAACAGCGGGATGATGGGGGACTGGGTGTGTCCGGTGTCGAATCCGGCGTCCTTGAAGGCCTTCTGGGCGTGGCGGGTGACCTCCCAGAGGTGCTCGATGCGCTCGGGTTCTTCCATCATTATGTCCAGGGCCTTGGATGCGGCCGCAACCGCTGCGGGGGTCATGGAGGCGCTGAAAATGAGGGTCCTGGAGTTGTGCTTGAGGTAGTTGAGGACCTCGTGGTCGCCGGCGATGAAGCCGCCCAGGGAGCCGAAGCTCTTGGAGAAGGTACCCATGATCAGGTCGACCTTGTCGGTGAGACCGAAGTGGCTTGCTGTGCCGGAACCGTGCTCGCCGATTACGCCGAGTCCGTGGGCGTCGTCGATCATCAGGGAGGCGTTGTATTTCTCGCAGAGTTCGACGAGCCTGGGGACGGGGGCGATGTCGCCTTCCATCGAATAAACGCCGTCAACCACTATGAGTTTGGGGGCGTTGCGCGGGGTGAGCCAGAGTTTCTTCTCGAGGTCGGCCATGTCGTTGTGGCGGAACTTGCGCACCTCGCTGAAGCTCAGGCGGCTGCCGTCGATGATGCAGGCATGGTCGAGGGCGTCGAGGAAGATGAATCCTCCGCGGAAGCCGAGGCATCCGACTACGCCGAGATTGACCTGGAAACCGGTGCTGTATGTTACGGCCTCCTGCTTGCCGGTGAATTTGGCAAGCTTGGCCTCGAGTTCTTCGTGGATATCAAGGGTGCCGTTGAGAAAGCGGCTTCCGGAGCAGCTGGTGCCGTATTTTTTGATTGCGGCGATGGCTGCTTCCTTCAGGCGGGGGTCGTCTGACAGGCCGAGATAGGAATTGGAACCGAACATGAGGACCTTGGAGCCGTCGGCCATGGTGACGACGGGATCCTGTCCGGAGGAAATGGGCCGATAGTAGGGATAGACGCCCTGGGCCTTTACTTCGTCGGCCAAGGTGTACTTGGCGCAAAGCTTATTGAGTAATTTTTCCATCTTAGGTTTCGTACTAATAACTTGCAAATATAGTTATTTTCCGGAAAAAGATAACCTGCGATGGATATTGGATTACAGCAGGGATATAAGCAGGTAAAGGAAGTGGGCGATGATACCGGCGCAGAGTCCGGCGATGGCGTGTGCTCCGAGGGCCTTGGAGATGGCCTTGCGGAAACCGAGGGTGTCGAGCATGGCGGTGTGGGTGGAGAGGAAGCCGCTCCAGCACATTCCGATGGCGGTGAAGACCGCTATGGTGTTGCCGTCGAGGATTCCAGCCTCGTTGAAGGTGGGGAGCAGGCCGAGGGACGCACCCACGGCGCCGAGGGCGGTCATCGGGAAGGCAATGAGGCGCATGTCCTTGAATCCGAACAGCCATTCGAACACCCAGTGGATTTTCTCGGCGAGCCAGGGGAGTATGGGCACGCCCTGGTTGGCCGCACCGGTGTATCCTTCCGGGCCGGCTCCGAAGGTGATGAGGATGACCATCGTAGTGATTATGAGGACGCCGGGAATGATGGCCAGGCCGAGCTCCACGCCGTTTTTGCCGCCGTCGAGAAGGGCGTTGAGGAAGCGCATGAAGACGCTGTCCTTCTTGGTCTCCTCGGCGGGACTGTCATCGATGGCGGTCCGGGTGCCTTTCTCCGAGACGGGAGCCTCGAGCTCCGGGAAGGCCTTGAGGCAGCTGTGCTGCATGATTCTGGTGGAGATGACAGAGCCGCATACCGCGCCTACGAAACCTACCAGGGCGCCGCCGGCGTAACCGAGGCTTATCATAGTGACTATCACCACGAAACCCATTCCGAAAGCGGTTCCGAAATTGGTGAGCGACAGCAGCTGATATTTCTTGAAATAGGAAGAGAACTCCTTGTCCTTGGCAAAGGCGATGATGGCCGGATTGTCCGACAGGAAAGTCATGACGCCGCCGAGCGCCGCCACGCCGGGGAGGTTGAAGATGGGCTTCATCAACGGGCGCAGGATGCGCTCCAGCGCGCTCACGACCCCGAATTCCGACAGGAGCTTGGACAGCGCGCCGGTAAGGACCGTGATGCCCATAAGGTAGAAAACGGTATTGAGCAACAGGTTGTGCGCCGTGTTCATAATGGTGTTGATGAGGTTGCTGCCTCCCATCCTGATGCTCAGCGGAGCAAAGACCAGTACGAGCAGGAGAAGAAACACGATTGCCTCGACCGTGGATCTGCGGATTTTGAACTTTTTCTGTGCCATCGACTATGTATCAGCGGCCCAAAGATACACAAAAATACTGACAGGAGTAAAAAAATTTTGGAGAATAGAATTTTCGTAGTATATTTGCAGTCCCGTTCGCGGGATTGACATACGCGGAAATAGCTCAGTTGGTAGAGCGCAACCTTGCCAAGGTTGAGGTCGCGGGTCCGAATCCCGTTTTCCGCTCAACGGATTGAAGACCCGGTGCTCGTATGAGCACCGGGTCTGATTTTTTAAAAGGAGGCCGTCGTGAGCTCGCTCACGTAAGGTCTCCTTTTAAAAAATCAGACCAGCAGCCTGCTGCTGGGTCTTCAATCCATTGAGCCCCCCACCCCAGGGATAGCGCCGCGCCAGCGGCGGAATCCCGTCCTCCCTTTTTCCCCCTGCTCCCGATGGAAGAAATATGATCTGCGCCCCAAAAGTTGGACAAAAAAGAAAGGGTTATGAAAAAGAACGAGAATTACCCAAAGTATGTCCAGGCAATGCGTCAAATGGATGCAGG
>CACZEU010000004.1 GCA_902780175.1 uncultured Bacteroidia bacterium | reverse complement strand
CCCCTGAGCTACATCGGCAACGTTTTGAGCGGGGTAGGAGAATCGAACTCCCATTTTCAGCTTGGAAGGCTGACATAATAGCCGTTATACGAACCCCGCATAATGGAAGCTGTTCTCTTCCGCTTCGTGGGCAAGGATGGATTCGAACCACCGTAGGCGTGCGCCAGCAGATTTACAGTCTGCCCCATTTGGCCACTCTGGTACTTGCCCGTACATAAACTGCGATGAGCCGATGGAGGGAATCGAACCCACGACCTTGAGATTACAAATCACACGCTCTGGCCATCTGAGCTACATCGGCAGTATTTCAATGCCCCTTTTTAGGGATTGCAAAGGTAGCAATTATTTTGATATCTGCAAAAACTTTTGCAAGATTTTTTCTATTCCTTCCCTGTCGATGCCGTAGATGCTGCGCTGCCTGCCCTGGGAAGCCTGCATTACGAACTCGTCGTCTATGCCCAGCGGATGTACGGCAGCGCCGATTCCGCGTGCAGTGAGATACTCGCTGACGGCTCCGAAGAGGCCGCCCTTGATGCATCCGTCCTCCACCGTGACTATTTTGCCGAAACGCCCGGCGATGGCGTCAAGCGCCTGCGTGTCAATCGGCTTGACGAAGGGGAAGTGATAAACCTCTACCTTCCCGCGGAAGGCCTCCGCCGCCTCCAGCGCCCTGTTGGACGCGGGACCGGTTGCTATTACGGCTACATCCGTGCCGTCCAGCAGCATTTCGGCCTTGCCGACTTCGATCTTGCGCATCTCCGTCCCCTGCCACCGGACGCCCTCGCCCGCGCCGCGCGGGTACCTTATAATAAACGGTCCGTGCTCCTGCCGGCTGGCGGTGTACATCAGGTCGCGGAGTTCCCGTTCGTTGCGCGGGGCGGCGATCGTCGTCTCCGGTATGCTGCGGTACGCTGCAATGTCGAACGCTCCCTGGTGCGTGGCGCCGTCTTCGCCCACGAGGCCGGCCCGGTCGAAGCACAGCACCACCGGCAGCTTCTGCAGGGCGGCGTCGTGGATTATCTGGTCGTAAGCCCTCTGGGAGAAGGACGAATATATGTTGCAGAACGGTTTGAGCCCTCCTGCGGCGAGGCCGGAGGAGAAGGTCACGGCGTGCTCCTCTTCGATGCCGACGTCGTAGAACCTGTCGGGAAACTTCTCGGCGAATGCGGTCATTCCGCTGCCGGTGGCCATGGCGGGCGTGATGCCAACGATGCGGCTGTCGGCGGCCGCGAGGTCGCACAGTGTGGCGCCGAAGACGTCCTGATAGCGGTCGGCGGTGCGGGTGCCCTTGATGCGTTCGCCGGTCTGGGGATCGAACTTTCCGGGGGCGTGCCAGACGACGGGGTCGTTCTCCGCCGCCGGATAACCCTTGCCCTTGACGGTGAGGCAGTGAAGCACACGCGGGCCGCTGATGTTCCGGAGCTTCCTCAGCGTGTCCACCACGGCGCGGATGTCGTTGCCGTCGATGGGACCGAAGTAGCGGAAGCCCAAGGCTTCGAATATGTCGCCTCTGGTGGGCCTGACGAAGTATGACTTGACGCTCCTGGTCCAGCGCTGGATGAGGGCGCGCAGGCGGCTTTCGCCCAGTTTGTCCCAGACCTGCGCCTTGAAGCGGTTGTACCGGACGCTGGACGTTACCTTGAGGAGGTAATTGTGCATCGCGCCGATGTTGCCGTCGATGGACTGGTTGTTGTCGTTGAGGATGACGAGAAGGTCGGCGTTGCCTGAGCCGGCGTTGTTCAGGCCCTCGAAGGCAAGGCCTCCGGTGAGGGCGCCGTCGCCTATGAGCGCGGTGACTTTATCGTGCAGCCCCTGCAGGCGCGCCGCTTCCGCGAGGCCGAGGGCGGCGGAGACGGATGTGGACGAATGTCCGGCGCCGAATGCGTCGTACGGGCTCTCCGCGCGGGAAGGGAAACCGCTCAGGCCGCCCTCCATCCTGTTCTGCCGGAACTGCTCGCGGCGGCCGGTGAGAATCTTGTGGGCGTAGGCCTGATGGCCGACGTCGAAGACTATCTTGTCCTGCGGGCCGTTGTATACGTAATGCCAGCCTACGATAAGTTCCACGGCGCCCAGGCTCGATGCGAGATGCCCGGGGTTGACTGCGCAGCACTCGACTATATAGGCGCGCAGCTCCCTGCAGAGGAGTTCCAGTTCGTCGAGGCTGAGGGCCTTGACGTCGGCGGGGGAGTTTATCTTGTCCAGCAGTTCGTACATGGGACCGCAAAAATACAAATAGTTTTTGAGTTTTACGGAATAATTTCTCTATATTTGAGACCGCTTAAACTAACTTAACATTATTACAGTATGCCATCTTTAAACAAAGTATTTCTAATCGGTAACGTTGGCAGAGACCCGGAAGTACGTTACCTTGATCAGGGTTCAGCCCAGGCCGGCCAGAGCACTAAGGTCGCCACATTCACACTTGCCACCACGGAGCGCTACCGCGACCGCTCCGGCGAACTCCGCGAAAACACCGAGTGGCACAATCTCGTCCTCTGGCGCCAGCTCGCCGACCTCGCCGAGCGCTACATCCGCAAAGGCAGCCAGATCTATGTAGAAGGCCACATCCGCACCCGTTCCTATAACGACCAGCAGGGCCAGAAGAAGTATATGACCGAAATCGTCGCCGACAACGTCCAGCTCCTCGGCCGCCGCGACGGCGAAGACGCCCCCCGTCCGGCCGGCGGTTACGCCCCCGCAGGAGGCTACGGTGCGCCCCAGGCCGGCGGTTCCGGCTACGGCGGCTCACAGCCCGCAGGCGGTTATCAGGCTCCCGGTTATCAGGCCCCTTCATCGCCGTCCTATCAGCCTCCCCAGCCCGCAGCTCCCGCTTCCGGCGGCTACCAGCGCCGTACCGACGCCCCCGCTGCCCCTGCAGCCCCTTCGGTCCCCGAGCCCGACTTCGGCGCCTCCGCCCCCGAGGACGACCTGCCTTTCTAGTCTAGGCCGTCGAATGTAATATTCTGACGCTTAAGTGTTTACGAAAAACCGTCCAGGTGAAACCACCCGGACGGTTTTGTTTATCGTGCAGTCTCTCAGAGACTTACGTTCGACGCTATTTCTTCCGGCTGCTGGCCTCGTCCAGTCCCAGTTCCGGCCGACGGCGGGAGGCGTGGCGGAGGAGCACGGCGAGCACGACGGCAATGATTCCCAGGCCGATGAAGATGCGCTCCGCGCGTTCGGCTGCCACTACGCCTTCAAATGCCTTGAAGATGCGCCCCACGAAAATGGGAACGAGCAGCATGCCCATGTTCTGTATCCAGTAAATGAGCGAATAGGCGGTGCCGAGGTTGCGCTCGGGCACTATCTTGGGCACGCTGGGCCACATTGCCGACGGTACCAGCGAGTAGCCGATTCCCAGCATCGAAATACCAAAGTATCCCCAGAACGGCACGCCCTGCGGAGCGAAGGCAAGCACCATATGCGCCGCCAGCACCAGGAAGGCGCCGATTATCATCCAGACCGTTCCTTTGCCGACCCTGTCCACCAGCGCGCCGAACAGCGGCGTGAACACCACCGTAAAGAACGGAATCATCGTGATGACCCATTTGGCGCTGTCGATGTCCATATCGAAGCGGGGAATGACTATCGAGGTGCCGAATTTCTTGAAGCTGATGATGCAGCAGTAGAAGAACACGCACAGCAGTGCGATAAGCAGGAACCTTCCGTTGGTCAGGAGCCTCCCGATATCGGAGAACTTGAACTTGTCTTCCTCCTTGACCGCACCGCGGCCGTACGTCAGTCCGTGGGCCTTGTCGAAACGGGCGTCCATGGCCACGAAGATGCCCCAGAGCAGCACGCCGACAAGGATCAGCGCGAGCCCGAAGGTTGCCGGACGTGCGGTCTCCGCCAGCGTATATATCTCTCCGTCGCCCTTCTGTGCCACCAGCACCGGCGCCAGTATGAACGCCAATGCAGTACCCAGGCGCGCCACGGCCACCTGTGCGCCCATTGCGAACGCGACGTTGCCGCCCTTGAACCATTTGGCGATGGAACGGGTGACGGCGACCCCGGCGATCTCGCTGCCGAGTCCGAATATCATGCATCCGGCGTACGCGAGCGCGAGCGAAGTATGCGGCGCGAGGCCGCTCCGGAGCGCGACGACCACCGTGCCCGCCCCCAGGGCCATCAGCCCCACGAACAAGCTGCCGATGATACGTACGCCGAACACGTCAAGCAGGATGCCGCACAGGATCAGTCCGCCGCACACGCACAGGAAACTGTATCCGCCTGCGTAGAAACCGTAATCCGCGCTGTTCCAGCCCAGCTCCAGGCTCTCCGGGTGCTGGAAGATCTGGCTGAGGGTGGAGAACGCATCGTCGAAGAAGTACGACGCGAACATCGGCACCATCAGGCACAGCAGCGCCACCCATTTCAGTTTGCCGAATTTCATTCAGCGTCCTTCTTGATGTTGGGAAGTTCCAGGCCGAATCCCTTCTTGCGGTCCTCGATCTTGAGCCAGAAGCCAAGGATCATTGCGATGACACCAAGGGATGCGAACACCAGCATGGGAACGGTGTAGTTGTATGCCAGAGGGTCGGTGACTCCCGGGTTGGATGCGCTGAGCACGGAACCGATGATCATCGGGAACGCATAGAGGCCGATGTTCTGGATCCAGAAGATGAGCGCATATGCCGAACCGAGGAGCTTGTTGTCGATGAGCTTGGGAACGGAAGGCCAGAGCGCCGCAGGAACCAGCGAGAAGGAGATGCCCAGGAGGATGATGGCCAGGTAGGTGATGATGACCGACTTGGTGGCGGGCACCACGAGGGCGAAGGTGAGATGGCAGGCGATCATGAGCACGGCACCCAGGATGAGCATCGTGGCGCCCTTGCCCTTGCGGTCAAGGAAGTTGCCGAGGAACGGGGTGACCGCAGCTGCGCCCAGAGGGAACACAAAGAAAACCAGGCTGGCCTGCTGGGCGGTATATCCCAGGTTGCACTGAAGCATGTTGATGGCGTACTTCTGGAACGGGAAGATGGCGCTGTAGTACAGCACGCACAGCAGTGCCACGATCCAGAACATCTTGAGCGAAAGGATCTTGCCGATGTCGCTGACCTTGAACGGATCGTCCTTCTCCTCCTCCACGCCTTCCTTGTCGAGGCGGGCGTCCATGAACCCGTAGGTGATGAACAGGATAAGGCCGATGCAGAGCAGCAGCGCGCCCACTGCGACGGGACGGCTTACGCTGACCGGAGCGATGTTGGCGATGAGCGGCGAACCGAGCATGACGATGGCGACACCTACGCGGGCGATTGCCATCTCTACGCCCATTGCGAGCGCCATCTCCTTGCCCTGGAACCACTTGACGATTCCCCTGGAGACCGTGATGCCGGCCATTTCGCAGCCGCATCCGAATATCATGAATCCGATTGCGGCGAGCTTTGCCGAACCGGGCATCCCGGCGAAGAACGGAGTGACGTTCCACCAGGCCTCGGGAAGGTTGAGGTTATTTGTGAACCAGGCGTCTGCGCCGCTGCCGATGAAGCCCTCGGACACGGCGAACCACTTGATCGCCGCACCGCAGACCATCACCGCACCGGAAAGGATAGCGGTGAAGCGCACGCCCATCTTGTCCAGGATGATGCCTGCGAATATCAGGAAGAAGACGAACACGTTGAGGAAGGTCTCGCTGCCGGCGTAATGGCCGTATGCGACGGGATCCCAGCCCCTCTGGGTCTGGAGAAGTTCCTGCAACGGGGACAGTATGTCCATGAAGATGTAAGCGAAGAGATTGGCCGCGGCAAGCAGCACGAGAGCTGTCCATCTTGCGGCCGCGGAGTCGCGGAGCGACTTTTTGACGATTTCTGCCATATATCAGGTCTGTTTTAAACGAAGCGCTAAGGTAGGAAAAAAATCGTAATAATGAAGAACTAAGGGTTGTGGCGGTATGCCGTATTTTGCCAGCGGCCTCCCTGGAAGCGGTGCATTTCCTCTGTCAGATGGTCCCATCGCAGGGTGTCTCCGGCCTCCGGGTAGAATTCCCAGAACACGCCGTCCAGGAAGGTGTAGAAGCGGGTGATGTCCGTACACATTCCATAGGAGGGGAGAGAAGCGATGGGGATGTCCCAGCTGCGGTGTTCTCCCTTCACGGTGCCGTCAAAATGCAGCCCTGCGGCCGTCAGGGTCAATTCTCCATCTCCGCAGATTTCCGAAGTCCTGCCGCCGGTGAGGTACTTGTAATCGGGCAGCAGGCCGACCTTCACCTTCCCGCTGTAGCTGAATCCGGGCTCGCGGACGTCCTTCGCCGCGCGCTCCCTTTCCATTATCGTCCAGTCCGTCACAAGCGGCGGGCAGACGGAATCGGGACCGACTGGCCTGATGGCGCCGCACTCGTCGATCTCTATCTTGTTGCCGCAGGCGGTACATGTCATCGTGGTGTCGTCGCATACCATTCTGTGCATCGCACCGCACTTGGGGCAGAGGTACAGCAGGGTGTCCAGGGCCTCTGCCGGTTTGCCTTTGGCGTCGAAGCGGATATGTTCGCCGGCGTTCCACATATAGTCGTCGTGGGCGAGGAGGCGGTTCATCCTGTCTTCTATCTGCGCTTCGGTGAGGCCGGCGAGTTCGTCGCCGCTGAACATCCTGTCGACTACCACCTCGGTGCGGCCGGGACGCTGCTTCTGGCAGTGTTTGGTGTTGCTTAGGTATCCGCCCTTAATCTTTGTGTAATAGACATTTACCCCGAGGCTTCTGAGCAGTTTACCCGTCCCGGGCATTACGGGCTGGGCCATTCCGGTGATGGAGTTCATCCCTTCCGGCATGAAGCACACATGGCCGCCCTGCGCTATGATGCGCTTGATGGAGCGTATGCAGTGGACGTCCGGAGTGAAATTGCGCTTGGGAATGACCTGGGCAACCTTGAGCATCAGGTTCGTGGGGGAGACGAAGAACTCGTTGTAGCCCACCACGTAGTTGAGGCGGTGCGGCCACACTGCCGGTGCGGTATAGACGTAATCGATGCGTGATGCGTGGTTTGCTACAAGTACGAACGGCCCTTTGTCTTTGGACGGACGGGCTTTGTAGATGAACTTTATCTTGAGCGGAGCGCCGATGATCTTTACTACCAGAGAGAGAATCGCGTAAAGGATTGCATTGGGCTTATGCTCCCTCTGCTCGGCCAGTTTCTGGGCAATGGTCTTTTTCATTAAAAACGGTTTAGTCAGGTCGGTAAATGCTCCCAGCAGGACACATGATGTCTTACCGGGAGCACTCAGGACGGTTTGTTCCTAGATCCTTTCGCGGATGAGGAAGTAGTAAACCAGCAAGCCGATCCAGCTGGTGGCGAGGACTGCGATAGCCAGGACGATCTTCCAGAGGAGGCTGAGTTTGGGTTTCTTGAAAATGTCGAGGACGCACCAGATGGCTGCGATAAGGCCTACGACGTAAACGATTGTTGCAAGCATAACTGTAATCTATTTAAAATAATGTTGGTTCTTCGAAAATAAGTTCGATGGGCTCCTCGGCGGTTTCCGGGATGCGGATTTCCTTGCCGCGGATGTCTTTGGTGTCGGGAGCGGAAGGGGTTTCCACGGAGGCAGGGGCGTCCCCTGTGGCAGGAGCCTCCTGAGCGGCCTCGTTCTCCACCTCGGGTGAATCGGCGGCTGCAGGCTCTTCCTCCTCTTCTTCTGCGAAGTCCTCTGGCTTTACCAGCGGCTCGACGAAGCGGACGCTCTTGACTTCGCCTCTCTCGACCACCTTCTTGCCCTTGGCGGCATATCCCTTCTTGCCAATCCACTCCTCGGCGTCGATGAGTTCGGCGGGCTTGTCTTCCAGCTTCCAGGTGACCTCGTACTGCGGGTGCCTGTCGCTGCTGAGCTCTATCAGCCTGGACTTGGCGCCCTCGGCGATGAACGACAGCGGCGTGTTGTCGCTGGGGATGAAGGAGAAGCGCTTGACGTAGAAGGACTTGACTCCGGCGTCCCAGTACAGGGCGGTGTAGGTCTTTTCCGTGTCCAGTTTCTCTATCAGCAGCACGTCGCCCTGGTAGCGGTTGGAAAGGTCGAAGGATGTGGTGTAGAACGTACCGTTGCGGAACACCGCAAGCACCTTGTCGCCCTCCGCGAACTCCCCGAGGTACAGGCCGTGGCCCTCGTCGTTGAGCTTCTGGATGTCGGTGTCGTACCAGATCTGCTTGCCTGCGATGGTGCTCACGCCCTTGCTGCGGAGCGTGATGGTGCGGATGGCATTCTTGCTCACAAGGTTGCCTCGGGCCGTCTTGCTCTTGATGGCGAGGGTGGAGAAATCGTACTCGAACGACGTTTTTTTGAGCTTGGCCTTGGGGCGCAGCAGCACGCGGACGGTTTCCGCCTCGCCGTTGTGGTTGGCGGTGAACCAGACTATCTGGGAATCGGGCTCGCCGGTGGTGATGTCGTATTCCTTGTCGCGGGTGACGGACGTGACGGCGAAGCGCTTGGCGTAATACACCGAAGACTTGCCCACCCGATAGATGACGTTGTAGATGGTGCGGGTGTCGCCCCTGTTGAACACGCCGACGTACAGCAGGTCCTTGCCGAAGAAGGCCTTGTCGCTGACCTTGGTGACGATGTACGAACCGTCGCGGCGGATGACGATGACCTCGCTGAGGTCGGAGCAGTCGCTGACGAATTCCACGCCCTCGTCCCTCTTGAGGCCGATGCCGACGAAGCCTTCAGCCAGGTTGGCGTAGAGCTTGGCGTTGTTGTTGACGACCTTGGTGGCGGCGATGGTCTCGAAGCCGGTGAGCTCGGTGCGGCGGGGGAAGTCCTTGCCGTACTTCTTCTTGAGGCCCTTGAACCAGTCGATGGTGAAGCGGTCGATGTGTTCGATGTTGTCCTTGACCTGCTCCATCTCGGCCTCGATGCCCTTGATGCGCTCGTCCACGGCCTTGACGTCGAACTTGGAGATCTTGCGGACGGGCTTGTCCACCAGGCGGTCGATGTCTTCCATCGTAACCTCGCGGTGCAGCTGGCCCTCATAGGTCTTCATGCGGTCCAGGGTGTCCTGCTTCTGCTCTTCCCAGCTGGACTGGTCCTGCTCGAGTATCTTGTATATGCGGTTCTCGAAGTATATGCGCTCCAGGGAACTGTAGTGCCAGTCGCGCTCAAGTTCCTCCAGACGTATCCCCAGCTGGCGCAGCAGGATGTCCCTGGTGTGCGCGGTGCTGTACTCGAGTATCTCGTTGACTGTGAGGAAACGGGGCTTGTTGTCCATGATGACGCAGGCGTTGGGTGCAAGGTTGCACTCGCAGTCCGTGAAAGCGTAGAGGGCGTCGATGGTCTTGTCGGGGGAGACGTCTCCCGGCAGGTGGATGAGGATTTCCACCTTGTCGGTGGTCATGTCTTCGATCTTCTTTATCTTGATCTTGCCCTTGTCCTTGGCGCGGAGGATGGACTCGATGAGGTCCTTGGTGTATTTGCCGTAAGGAATCTCGGTAATAGCGATGGTGCTCTTGTCTATCTTCTCGATGCGGGCGCGCACCTTCACGCGGCCGCCGCGCTTGCCCTGCATGTACTTGGAGCAGTCGGCGAATCCGCCGGTGGGGAAGTCGGGATAAAGCTCGTACGGCTTGCCCTCCAGGATGGCCACTGAGGCGTCCAGGAGCTCGTTGAAGTTATGGGGAAGTATCTTGGAAGCGAGACCGACGCCGATGCCGTCCGTGCCCTGCGCGAGCAGCAGCGGGAAGCGCACCGGCAGTTCGGTGGGCTCGTCGTTGCGGCCGTCGTAGGACTTCATGGTAGGGGTGACCTTGGGGTCGAACAGCACCTCCTTGGCGAACTTGGAAAGGCGCGCCTCGATGTAACGGGGCGCGGCGTTGGAGTCGCCGGTGAGTATGTTGCCCCAGTTTCCCTGGCAGTCCACGGTGAAGCCCTTCTGGCCCAGCGTGACGAGGGCGCCGAGGATGGACTGGTCGCCGTGGGGGTGGTACTGCATGGCCTGGCCGACGATGTTGGCGACCTTGGTGTAGGAGCCGTCGTCGATCTTGAACATTGCGTGGAGAACCCTTCGCTGGACGGGCTTGAGGCCGTCGGCGATATGGGGGACGGCACGGTGCAGGATTACGTATGACGCGTAATCCAGGTACCAGTCCTTGAACATCCCGGAGAGCTTGAACTTACGGGCGTCGCCCTCCAGGAGTCGCGTATATTTGCCGCTCGCCTGGGCGTCTTCCGACAGCTCGAGGTCGTCGTCTTCGATGATTTCTTCGGTTACGATGTTCTCTTCTTCCATAATCTAATCTTCATAGCCAAAGCGGCGTAGTTCTCTTTTGTTCTCCCGCCAGTCGGGGTCCACCTTCACGAATATGCTCAGGAAGACCTTCTTTTGGAAGAAATCCTCCATGTCGATGCGGGCCTGGGTGCCGACCTTCTTGAGCGCGGCGCCCTTCTTTCCGATGATTATGCCCTTCTGGGACTCGCGTGAAACGTAAATCACGGCCTCGATGTCGTAGCGCTCTGCGCCCTCCTTGAAACTCTCTATGCCCACCTCGCAGCAGTAGGGAATCTCTTCCTTGTAGTTGAGGAAAATCTTCTCCCTGATGATTTCCGAGGCGAAGAATCGGAGGTTCTTGTCGGTGAAGGCGTCTTTGTCGAACCAGGGCGGGCAGACGGGCAGGCGCGAGACGACGGCGTCGAGAATGCTCTCCATTCCGAAGCGCTCCTGTGCGCTGGCGGGGATGACTTCCGCCGACGGCAACTGCGCCTTCCACCAGGAGGCCAGTTCCAGAACCTTCTCCTGGGTGCTGATGTCTATCTTGTTGATGACCACGATGACGGGGCACTCCAGGCGGCCGAGCTTGGAAACGTATTCGGCGTTCTTGTCGGGCGTCTCGACGGTGTCGGTCACATAGAGGACGATGTCGGCGTCGCCGAGGGCTCCGTCAACGAAGTTCATCATGTTCTGCTGCAGGCGGTAGGCAGGCTTGAGTATGCCCGGGGTGTCGGAATATACGATCTGCCAGCCCTCGCCGTTGACTATGCCCATTATGCGGTGGCGCGTGGTCTGGGCCTTGGACGTGACGATGGAAAGCTTTTCCCCGACGAGGGCGTTCATCAGCGTCGATTTACCGACGTTGGGGTTGCCTATGATGTTGACGAATCCTGAACGGTGGTCCATTATACGTACGCCCCCATCTTGAGCATGTTGACTTCTTTCTCGGAGAGGTAGCGCCAGCCGCCCTTCTTGAGGCCCTTCTTGGTGAGGCCTGCGAAATAGACGCGGTCGAGAGCCTTGACGGTGTAGCCGAGGGACTCGAATATACGGCGCACGATGCGGTTCTTGCCGGAATGTATCTCGATGCCGAGCTTGGTGTGGTCGTTTTCGTCTACGAACTCCAGGGCGTCGGCCTGAACGAAGCCGTCACCGAGGGTGATGCCGGAGAGTATGCTGTCGTAGTCTTCCTGGGAGAGGTTCTTGTCCAGGGCGACCTGATAGATCTTCTTCTTGTCGTATGACGGATGGGTGAGGCGCTCTGCGATCTCGCCGTCGTTGGTGAACATCAGGACTCCGGTGGTGGCCTTGTCCAGGCGGCCTACGGGATAAACCCTGGTGGGGCAGTCCTTGATGAGGTCCATGACGGTCTTGTCGGCGTGGGGGTCGGATGCCGAGGTGACGTAGCCCTTGGGCTTGTTCATCACCAGATATACCTTGGTCTCGCCCTTGAGGCGCTCGCCGTTGAAGCGGACGTCGTCGTTGAAGATGTTGACCTTGGTGCCGAGTTCGGTTATGACCTCGCCGTTCACCGTGACGCAGCCGGCCTGGATGAAGGTGTCGGCCTCGCGGCGGGAACATACGCCGGAGTTGGCGATGAAGCGGTTGAGGCGCATCTCGTCCTTTGCGACGGGCTCGTATGCGGGGCCGTCATAATCGGAGCTGACCTGGGGCCTGCGGCTGATCATGCGGTTGATGCCTTCGTTGGAAGACTTGGAGAAATTGGGCTTTCCGCCGGGGCGCTTTCCGCCTTTCTTGCCTCCCTTGAAGGAGCCGGCCTGGTGCTCTCCCCACTGCTTCTCGAGAGAGGCGTGGCTGTCGCTCTTCCATGAAGGGCGGCTTTCGCCGGAGAAACGGGGCTTCTGGCCGTAAGGGCGGTCTGAATGAGGGCGCTCGCCGTGCGGGCGGTCGCCGAACGAACGTTCGCCGTACGGACGCTCGCTGCGGGCGGGGCGGTCCCCATAAACGGGGCGCTCGCCATATGCGGGACGCTCCCCGTAGGGGCGTTCACTGCGTGCGGGGCGGTCGCCGAAGCGGCGCTCTCCGCCGAACTTGTTGTAATTTCCGTGAGAGCTGTACGAGGGTCTGCTGCCCTCGGACTGGATGTCGACCTTTTCGGTCCGGTTTACACTACTTCCTTTGCGCGGCCTGAGTTTGCGGCCGTCTTTTGAATAACCATCCATAGTTTTTTCATTGCGATGACTCACGTCATCATTTTAAATTGAAAATATAAGTAATTGTGCCCTCTTGCAGAGGCGGGGCGCTTGCGCTCATTGTGAAGCCCGTTTCGAGGGCGGCGTTGCGGGCGGCGGTCCAGAGGGCCCTGTCCGTAACGGTGGTGCCGTCGGCTCCGGGGACGGCCTTCTGTACCTTGCCGTACTGGTCAACCCAGATCTTGACGACGACCTTGCCGCTTTCCTGGGATGTATAGACCGGTTTCTTGAGGCCGGCCTTGTCGACCTCGCGGCCCTCCAGGTGGGCGTTGGGCTTGCCGTCGGTGTTGCCCTTGCCGACGTTGCCGGTGGGCTGGCCGGGCTTGAACGTGGTGGAACCCTCGGTGGCGCCGTGTGCGGCGGTATGCGTGGTGTCCTTCTTGCCCATACCGGGGAAACTGGCCCTGGGGTCGAGTGCCTCGTCGGGCTTGTTGGGGTCGGGGACTTCCACGTCGCCGTGGGTGTCGGGTTTGGTGGCGGGGGTGGTGTTGGGCTTGCGCGAAACGTTGGGGGATTCGCTGCGCTGGACGAGGTTGATCTTTTCGTCGGGGTTGACGTCCTCGCCTCTGGGGTCCCTGCCGGTCTTTTGCTCAACCTGCTCGATTTCCTCCTCGAAGTCGAGCAGGAAGGTGTTCTCCGCAGGCGGCGGATAGAGATATTTGATACCGTTGAACGACACGAGAAGGGCGGCGCAGACGTGGACCGTCAGCGTCAGTATTATGCCTGTGAGCACAGAATTGCGCTCGCGCTCGTGGCGTTCTCGGAGATACTGTTTCATTCGGGTTGCGTGGCCAGGATGACTTTATAGTGGTTCCGTTTGGCGATGTTCATCACCTGTACTATCTCCTTGATGGGGACGGATTCGTCGGAATAGATGGAGAAGGTGGGATCTTCTTCGACCTGCATCAGCTCCACGAGCTCGTCTTCCACCTGGTCCAGGGGAACGGGGGTCTCGTTGCCGTTGACGTGGTAGGTGTACTGGTCATTGCCCCAGTCCTTGATGGAGACGGTGGCTATGGCCTTGGCGCCCACCTGCCCGGTGCTCTTGGGGAGGAGGAGCTTGAGGGCGTTGGGGTTGACGAGGGTACTCGTGACCAGGAAGAAGATCAGCAGGAGGAACACGATGTCGGTCATGCTGGACATCGCGACGTTCGGATCCGCCTTTGTGGTGCGCTTGAGTGCCATCAGTCTTCGTCTTTTTCTTTATCTTCCTTTGCGGGAGCCTCCTGGGGATCGTCCAGCAGGTCCATGAATTCGATGGTGCTGCTCTCCATCTGGAACACGACGTTGGAGACCTTGGAGGTGAGGTAGTTGTAGCCGAAGTAGGCTATGATACCCACGATAAGACCGCCGACGGTGGTGATCATTGCGGTGTAGATACCGCTGGAAAGCAGGGTGATGTCGATGTTGTTGCCCGCCTGGGACATGTTGAAGAAGGCCTGGACCATACCCATCACGGTGCCGAGGAATCCGATCATGGGGGCGCCGCCGGCTATCATGGCGAGGTAGGGAAGGCCTTTCTCGAGCCTTGCGACCTCTACGTTGCCGACGTTCTCCACTGCGCTCTGGATGTCGCTCAGCGGCCTGCCGTAGCGTTCCAGGCCGGTTTCGACCATACGGGCGACGGGGGTGTCGTACTTGGAGCACAGGGTCTTGGCGCTCTTGAGCTTGCCGTCGTGGATGTAGTCGCGGATGTCCATCATGAAGTCCTTGTCTATCTTGGAAGCCTGGCGTATCATCCAGAGTTTCTTGCCGAAGATGTAGATGGCGATGATGGACAGGGCGAGCAGGACGATCATGAGGGGACCGCCCTTGACGGCCATGTCGATGAGGGAATAGGACATTTCCTGCTGGATGGGAGCCGTCTGTACGGCCTCTGCAGGAATGGCCTGCACGGCCGCGGCCGGGTCTGCCTGAAGCAAATAACTAAGCATATCTCTAAATTTATAATCTCGCAAATATAATCAAAAATCCTGAGCAATCATATCCTTTCCGCATATTCCTTTTTCATCCAGCCCTGACGGCCGTCGGCGAGCTCGATATTGTCCCATTCTCCGACCTCGTCAAGCACCTTTACCCTGGTACCTTCGTGCAGTACGAAAAGGCTCACTCCGCTGCCCGGAGAGCTCTTTATTTCGGCCACGGGAACGGTTACTACCGAACCGTCACCGGCCCTGGCGTCCGTCCTCTGCCAGAATGCGAAATCGAGGCTCAGCAGTGCCAGGACAAGCAGGACGATTCCCGTAAAGAACCCGATCCTGCGCCCCCTGGAGCCGCCCAGAAGGAACAGCAGGAGCATTGCCAGCGTACCTGCCAGGAAAACCAGGAAAAGCACGGCCCACACCCCGGAAGGCAGCAGCCAGCAGGCTTTCCGGCCCCAGGTCTCCAGGAAGAATTCAGGGACTTCTTCAATTCGGTCCTGAAGCTGTCCGCGCACGAATTCCAGGTTGACGCGGGCGTCGGTGTAAGAAGGATCCACCTTCAGCGCCCTTTCGTACCACAGCACTGCGTGGGCTATGTCTCCCGCCTTGAAGCAGGCGCCGCCGAGGTTGTAATACAGTTCGGCGCTCTCGAGCCCCCGGCCGGCTATTTCCTGCCATGCGCCGATGGCCTCGTTCCACTGCTGGGCGGCATAAGCGTCGACACCGTGGCGCCAGAGCGAATCGGTGTCCTGGCCGTGAAGGGGCAGTGCCAGCAGCATCAACAGGGCGGCTACTGCGGCCCCGCCTTTGGCATGGGGTTTACGCATACTCGAATCGATATCTGAAATTACCGCGACAGCGCCCTCGTAATGGGCGTTCATGGCCTCGTGACCCTCCGACGGCGCGTAACGGGCGAATTCGCAGGCGTCCAGCAGGCCGATGAAGCGGTCCGCCAGCTCACTGGAAGTCCCGGCCGCCACCAGCCTTTCGCTGATGTTCTCCTTGCTCAGCTCAGCCGCCGGCATGCTGAGTTTGTCCGAAACGAATCCCAGCAGCGCCTTGTGCAGTTCCTCGTAGAATGCGGTATAGAGGTCCTTGCCAAGGAATTCCTTTGCCTGAGCGAGGCGCTTGCGTGCCATCTTGGAAGCGCCGCTGCGGCGGGTGCCTGCCACGTCTGCCCTCCTTGCGGCGCTGCGGCGCAGGGCGAAGTACACTGCGGCCGTTGCCAGCACGAGCAGCACTGCAATCAGCCAGAAGGGGCCCGATCCGACGAAGAAGTATCCCTTGCGGGTGAATGAAGGCATCCTCGTTGCGATGTAACGGATGTCGCCGGCCAGGTCACGGACGTCTTTCCGGTTGGGATTGACGACCAGCTGGCCTCCTCCGGATACGGCAGGGGCGCTTTCGGTACTCTTGCTGACCCTGAGGGGCATCGCCTCGCTGCGGAGCGTGACGAATTTGCCGGCTGCGGCGTCGTAATAGCTGTATTCAACCGGCCCGATGACGAAGTCCCCGTGGCTCCTCGGGATGAACGGATATTCGAAAACCTTGCTTCCACCATCCACCGATGTCTTGACGTCGTACACTTCGAAATCCGGCGGGAAATCGACCTTGGGGGCCTCCAGGAGCGAGATGTTGCCCTTGCCGCTGACGGTGATGCGCAGGGTTCCGGCGTCGTGCGTGCGGAGCGAATCGCGGGAGAGCGAAGCGTTCATCCGGAACGATCCCACGCCGCCGCCGAACGAAGCGGGGGCGTTCGCCGGGATGCGGGAGACGTTGATCCTGATTGCCGGAGTGCTGACCCGCTTGCGCACGGTACGGTATTCATCCTGGAAGAAACTGTCGAAGATGCTGCCCGACGAGGACCTGCGGTCGCGGACGTTCACCAGGCACACGAGTTCTGCGGGGTCGATGGTGATTTCTCCCGACTGCTGCGGAATGAGTGTCCAGCTGCGGAGCACGGCGGCGTCGTAGATGCGGTCGCCGACGTTCTCCCTGTGGAATTCGATATTGGTGGGTGCCTGTACCTCCTGGCTCCAGAAGCCGTTGAATGAAGGGAAACGGGCATCCTCGAAGCCTGCGATGTTCACCCGGTGATACAGCTTGAGCGTGGCGCTGATGGTCTCTCCCACCACCGCCTTGGTCTTGCTGACGTAGAGGCGCATGAAGATGTCTTCGCCGGACGGGGCCTGGGCGCCGGACTGCGAGCCGCTGCCTGATTCGCCGGAGGCCTGTGAACCGCCGCCGGCTGAACCGGATGCCCCGGAACCGCCCTGGGCGCCTGCGCCGTTGGACACTACCTGAATGCTGACGCTGCGCGACCGGATAGTCTCACCCTTGACTACCGCCGTTGCCGCCGGAAGCTGGAACGTACCGGTTGCACGGGGCATCAGGATGTAGGTGTAGGTGGTCTGCGACGTCTGCGTGCGCTTGCCGTTGACTATGCTGATCGACGTGGAAGACCCCTTCTGGGGCCCCCAGACCAGGGTGAAGTCTGAACCGGGTTCCCATTCGAACGACGAGGGCTTGTGCTCGCCCTCGATGGTGAAGGTTATGTTGAACTGCTCGTCCGCCGCCACGAGGTTCTGTACGCTGACCCCGATGGAGTTCTGCGCAAGCGCCTGCGTCGCGCACGCGAGCATGAGTGCCAATGCTGTGAAAATGCGTCTCATTACCAATTCTTGTCTTTCTGACGGGATTTAAGGGCAGCGGCCTTCTCCTTGTTGACCTTGTCCTGGGTTTCCTTTTCCTTGGCCTGTATGGCCTGCAGCATCTGCTGGGCCTGCTGGGGAGAAATCTGCTGCTGCGACTGCTGCTCCTGGCTGTCCTGCTGATCCTGGTTGTCCTGTTGGTCCTGGTCCTGTTGCTGCTGGTCCTGGTTCTGGTCCTGATTCTGATTCTGATTCTGGTCCTGCTGGTTCCGGTCCTGATTGTCCTGATTGTCCTGATTGTCGCCGCCGCCACCTCCGCCGCCGTTCTGCTGGTTCTGCAGCATCAGTTTGGCGTAGATGTAGTTCTCTTTGGCGTCGAGGTCGCCCGGATCGAGCAGCAGGGCTTCGCGGAAGGCCTTTACGGCCGATGCGTAATCCTTCTTCTGCAACGCGACGTCACCCGTGTTGTAGTGCCAGCGTGCGGCGTTTTCCGTGCCCGGAGCTATGTCCTTGACGGTCTGCAGCGCCTTGCCGGCGCCGTCCCAGTCCTGCTGGCGGTACAGTGACGATGCCAGGTTGTACTCCCCGGCTACCGACAGCGAATCCTTTAGCACAGCCTTGCGGTAGTCGATTTCCGCCGCCTTGTATTCTTCCTTGGAAAACTTGCGGTTGCCGGCACGCACCTCACGCTTGTCGGTCTGGGCCTGCAGGGACCCTCCCGCCAGCAGCGCTGCCGCGCCCATCAAAACTAACAGTATATATCGTCTCATTGGAACAGGCTTCTGCGGTGTTTGCGTTCGCCGATGAGCATCTCCAGCGCGAAGAGCGCCAGCGCAGCGGCGAAGAAATACATGAACAATTCGTCATACTCCTCGAAGACCACGGAACTGTAGCGCTCGGCTTCCATCTTCTTGATGTCGTCCACGATGGGTCCCAGTCCGAATTCCTCGTTGCCGGCGTGCACATAGGCGCCGCCGCTCACGTCGGCCATCTTGCGGAGCGTGGTCTCGTCGAGGCGGGTGACCACGATATTGCCGTCGCGGTCTTTCAGCAGGCCGCCCTCGACCGGTATGGGCTGCCCCTGGAGGGAGCCTACGCCTATCGTATAGACCTTTATGCCCAGTTCGCCGGCCTGCTTTGCGGCGTCTACCGCATCGTCCTCATGGTTCTCGCCGTCTGTGATTACGATGATTGCGCGGCTCTTTTCGCTCTGGGCGCTGAAGCTCTTCATCGCGGTCTTGACGGCCTCGCCGATTGCGGTGCCCTGCACCGGCACGGAGCCGGTGTCTATGTTGCCCAGGAACATCTTGGCCGACACGTAGTCGGTGGTGATTGGCAACTGCACGAAGGACGTTCCAGCAAAGATTATCAGGCCGATACGGTCTCCGGCAAGCTTGTCGACCACGCGGGAGATGGCCAGTTTGGCCCTGTCGAGGCGCGACGGTGAATAGTCCTGGGCGAGCATCGAATTGGAGACGTCCAGGCAGATCATTATTTCCGCTCCACGGGCTTCGTGTTCCCTTAGTTTGGCGCCCATTTCAGGCCGGGCAAGGCCCAGGGAGAACATCAGCCACGCGAGGCTGAGCAATACGATGCGCACCCATCCCTTGGCACCCGACCAGGACGGCATGAGCTGCCGGACAAGCGACGGGTCGCCGAATCGGCGTATGCGGCGGGCCCTCAGCGCCCGCACGATCCCGTATACGATCGGTATGACGGGGACGAGCAGCAGGAGCCAGAAATATGCGGGAGAAGCGAAGTACAGCATTACGGCATCCTCCTTATCAATACACTGACGAGCAGCTCAAGCAGCAGGCAGATGAGTGCCGCGATGGCGTATCGTCCGAACAGTTCTTTGTAAACGGGAAAGCTGTCCACGGTGGTGCGGGCCTTCTCCATCTTGTTGATTTCCGAATAGATTTCGGACAGCTTGGTATTGTCGGTGGCACGGAAATAACGGCCTCCGGTGGCGTCGGCGATGCCCTTCAGCAGGTCTTCGTCAATCTCCACCTTCATCTGCTGTATATCCACGCCCCAGGGCGTCATCACCGGGTACGGGGCCATTCCGTTGGCTCCCACGCCGATGGTGTAAACCCTCACGCCGTAGGCCTTGGCAATCTCCGCCGCGGTCTGCGGGGCTATCTCGCCGGAATTGTTCACGCCGTCCGTCAGCAGGATGACCACGCGGCTCTTGGCGTCGGAATCCTTCATGCGGGCCACCGCCGTAGCAAGCCCGTTGCCTATTGCGGTGCCGTCTTCAATCAGCCCCGTCTGCACCTCCTTCATGAGGTTGATGAGGGTGGCGCGGTCGGTGGTGAGGGGGCACTGGGTGTAACTCTCGCCTGCGAAAACCACTATTCCCATGCGGTCCGAGGGCCTCTGGGCGATGAATTCGATGGCGATGTCCTTGGCGGCGCTGATGCGGTCGGGGTTGAAGTCCCGAGCCAGCATACTGGTGGAGACGTCCATCGCGAAGGTGATGTCGATGCCTTTGGTATCGATGCGTTCAACCTCCGTGCTGGAACGGGGCCGGGCGATTGCGATGACTATGAGCACCAGCGCGGCGAGGCGCAGTACGAACGGCAGGTGCCTCAGTACGGCGAGAACCGGAGTCCCGGCCTTCATCCAGGGGGCGCCTGCGGATACGCGAAGATGCGGCCTGCGTTCGCGAAGTTCCATCCAAAGGTAATGCAGCAGGAGCAGCGCGGGAACGGCCAGCAGCCACAGGAGCCAGGGGTATTCGAAGTACATCAGTCGTTTCCGGCCTCCTCTCCGGCGGTCTCCCTTTCGAGTTCGGTCTGATAGGTGGTGGTGACGAAACTGACGGCCAGCGGCAGGGCCCCGGCGTTCTCTTCATCGGTGGCGATGAACTTGGCGAACTTGACGAAGTCGGCCCTCTCGAACAGGTCCTTGAGAGACCCGTACATTTCGGGCGTGATGTCCTTTTCGCCCTTCAGTGCGTCGAAGAGCTCGGCGGTGGTCATTTCCGGGGCGTCCACCCCGAAGCGTTCGTCCATATAGTACTTGAGGGCGTCGGTGATGCCGGAGTAGAATGCCTTCTGCTTCTCCGGAGCCCAGTATTTGTCGGAACGGTACTTGTCCAGCTCGCGCAGGGCAACGATGTACGCGGGATCCTTGGGCCTGAGCGCTTCCTTCCTGCGCTTGGAGGCACGTACGCCGAGCCAGACCAGCAGAGCCGTCAGCGCGGCGAACCCGAGTCCTCCGAGCAGCCAGGGGAGTACCTCCGCAAAGGTCACGGGATACTGTATCTGGCCCTTGATGTCGTGGATTTCGAAGGTGGCCGTATCCACCGGCATCGTCTTCACCTCCATCTCCACGCCTTTGAAAATCAGGGTGTCGGTCTTGCCGTCGCGGGTGCGCAGGACAGGGATGTCGGGAAGGCTGTAGGTGCCCTCCTCGAAGGGGGCGATGACTATTCCGGCGTCCAGGTCGAAGCCCTTCGCCAGTGCCTTGCGGGCGGCGTTGGCGTTCCGGGGATGGATGACGCGGCCCCGTACGAGGGTGTCGAGCTGCCAGGTGCCGAGGACGGTAAGGGTGTCGCCGGACATCGACGAAATGTCGGGAAGGGCGAATGTGTCGCCTTCCTTAAGGCCTTCCAGCCGCACGCTGTAGCGCAGCTGGTCGGCTATGAGTATGGAATCCCGCTTCTGGAGCTGCACGAGGGCGGCATCCCCGGCGGGGACGACGTCCAGCAGCGTGGCGAGTATGATTGCAAGAAGTCTCATTTGTGGGCGAACAATGCCATCAGGCCCTTGACGTAATCGGAGTCGGTGGCTATTTCAACACTGTCTATCTGATACTTTCGCAGTAGCTTTTCCTCTTCGCGGTCGAGCTTCTCGAACCACTCGGAGTAGGCGCGGCGCATCTTAGGCGAGTCGGTATTGACCCAGGCGCAGCGGCCGCTCTCCGCGTCCTTTATGTGCACCAGGCCGACGGGGACGATGGTGCGCTCGCGCGGGTCGCGTACCTTGATGACCGAGACGTCGTGCCGGCCGGCGGCGACCTTGAGAGCGTCCTCGTAGCGGGGACTGCCCTGGCTGTCGACGTCTATCATGTCGCTGAGGATGAACGCTGTGCACTTCTTCTTGATGGCGCCGGTGAGGAACCTCAGGGCGCCGCCGATGTCGGTGCCGTCCGATTGCGGTTCCAGCTGGAGCATCTCCCGGATGATGTGCAGCAGGTGGCTGCGGCCCTTCCCCGGGGGGATGAATTTCTCGATGCGGTCGCTGAAGAACAGGGCGCCGACCTTGTCGTTGTTGAGGATGGCGCTGAAGCTCAGCACCGCGGCTATCTCCGCCAGGCGCTCGCGCTTGGTCTGCCCCTGGGTGCCGAAAAGACCGGACCGGCTCACGTCGACCAGCAGCACCACTGTCAGCTCCCGCTCTTCCTCGAAGACCTTGACGTAAGGTGCTCTCAGGCGGGCGGTGACGTTCCAGTCCATGCTGCGGACGTCGTCGCCCCACTGGTACTCCCTCACTTCGCTGAACGCCATACCGCGGCCCTTGAAGGCCGAATGGTATTCGCCCGCAAAGATCTGGTGCGAGAGCGCCTTGGTCTTTATCTCGATCTTGCGAACCTTCTTTATTAACTCTTCTGGTGTCATTTGACTTCTGTTGTCATTCTGACTTCCGTTGTCATTCTGAGCGAAGCGAAGAATCTCCCTACGGCACAATCACCGCATTGATAACCTTCTCAATAATCTGCTCCGTAGTGACATTCTCAGCCTCTGCCTCGTAGGTAAGCCCGATGCGGTGGCGCATGACCTCATAGCATACGGCGCGCACATCCTCGGGGATGACGTATCCGCGGCGCTTGATGAAGGCGTAGGCCTTTGCAGCGAGGCTCAGGGAGATGCTCGCACGGGGCGAAGCGCCATAGGCGATAAGCCCCTCGAGCTCCTGCAGGCCGTAATCCTTTGGAGTGCGGGTGGCGTACACCATATCAACTATGTATCGTTCGATTTTCTCGTCCATATACACCTCGCGCACTATCTTGCGGGCGCGGACGATCTCCTCGGGAGTGACGACGGGATTGGGCTGGGGGAACTCGCCGCTGTTGTTCATGCGGACGATGAGCTTCTCCTCTTCCTTGCCGGGATAATTGACGATGACCTTGAGCATGAAACGGTCAACCTGGGCCTCGGGCAGGGGATAGGTACCCTCCTGTTCCACGGGGTTCTGGGTGGCCATGACCAGGAAGGGCTGGGGAAGGTCGTAGGTGTTGTCTCCCAGGGTGACCTGGCGCTCCTGCATCGCCTCGAGCAGCGCGGACTGCACTTTCGCCGGGGCGCGGTTGATTTCGTCCGCCAGCACGAAGTTGGCGAAGACGGGGCCCTTGTGGACCTCGAACTCCTCTTTCTTCTGGGAGTATATCAGTGTGCCCGTCACGTCGGCGGGGAGAAGGTCGGGGGTGAACTGGATGCGGCTGAACTTGCCGCCGACGGCCTTGGACAATGTGCTGATGGCCAATGTTTTTGCCAGACCGGGCATGCCTTCGAGGAGAATGTGGCCGTCTGCCAGCAGGGCTATCATAAGGTTTTCAACCAGGTGCTTCTGGCCAACTATCACCTTGCCCATTTCCAGGCCGAGGATGTCCACGAAGCCGCTTTCGCGCTGGATGCGGTCGTTGAGTTCTTTGATGTTTACGCTTTCCATATGGAGTTTTTGTTGTTAGTGCTTATGTGCAGCGAGTTTCGCCTGCAAAAAATGTGCCCGCCGACCCCAAAATAAATTCTTGTTATTCCTGCCGATTAACTATATTTGTGGGTTCAATATGATTAATCAAGACCAGATAAAAGACCTCTCCGCCCGAGTGCAGGCCCTTTGCGGATATCTCAAGATAGACGCGAAGCGCGCACAAGTGGCCGAAAGGGAGGCTGCAAGCCTCGCCCCCGGGTTCTGGGACGACCCCAAGTCGGCCGAGGCCTTCCTCAAGGAAACCAGCTCCGTAAAGTACTGGCTTACCGCCTACGACGCCCTCGTGTCCAAGGTGGATGACCTCGAAGTCCTGCTCGAGCTCGACCCCGACAGCCCCGACACCGACGCCGCCTACGCCGACGCCCTCAGCTCCCTCGAGGACCTCGAGTTCAAGAACATGCTCGGCGCGGAAGGGGACAACCTCGGCGCGGTTCTTACCATCAACTCCGGCGCCGGCGGCACCGAGGCCAACGACTGGAGCGCCATGCTCATGCGCATGTACGTCCGATGGGGCGAGCGCAACGGCTACAGGATGACCACCACGGAGCTCATCGAGGGCGACGAGGCCGGCATCAAGTCCTGCACCATCCAGTTCGAGGGCGACTTCGCCTACGGTTACCTCAAGGCCGAATCGGGCGTCCACCGCCTCGTGCGCCTGTCTCCCTTCAACGCCCAGGGCAAGCGCCAGACCACCTTCAGCAGCGTTTTCGTCTATCCCCTCGTGGACGACAGCATCAACATAGAGATCAACCCGTCCGACATAGAGTGGGACACCTTCCGCAGCGGCGGCCACGGCGGCCAGAACGTCAACAAGGTGGAAACCGGCGTCCGCGTACGCCACATCCCCACGGGCATCACCGTCGAGAACACCGAGACCCGTTCCCAGCAGGACAACCGCCAGCGGGCGCTGTTGATTTTGAAATCGCGCCTGTACGACATCGAGCTCAAGAAACGCCAGGAAAAGCAGGCCGAGCTCGAGGGCCAGAAGAAGCGCATCGAATGGGGCAGCCAGATCCGCTCCTACGTCCTCCACCCCTACAGGATGGTCAAGGACCTCCGCACCGGCTACGAGACCGCCGACACCCAGGGCGTCCTCGACGGAGACCTCAATGCTTTCATGAAAGAATACCTAATGAACCAATAATATGGCTGAATTCAAATACGCGCCGATGTTTCAACTCGGCCCCGACACTACAGAGTATTACAAAATCCCCGGTTCGGAGAAATTGGTTAAAACTTCAAAATTCGGAGGCCATTGCGGTTGCGGAGGCAAAACCATCCTGGAAGTAAGCCCCGAGGCCCTCACCCTGGTGGCGCAGCAGTCTTTCCACGACTGCGAGTTCATGCTTCGCCGCTCCCACAATGAGCAGGTCGCAAAGATAATGCAGGACCCGGAGGCCTCCGAAAACGATAAATACGTCGCCCTGCAGTTCCTCCGCAACGCCGAGACCGCCGTCAAGGGCGTCCTGCCGTTCTGCCAGGATACCGGTACCGCCATCATCCACGGCGAGAAGGGGCAGGCGGTATGGACCGGCTTCGAGGATGAAGAGGCCCTGAGCCGCGGAGTGTTCAATACCTTTACGCAGGAGAATCTGCGCTACAGCCAGAACGCCCCCCTGGATATGTACAACGAGGTCAACACCAAGTGCAACCTTCCCGCCCAGATCGACATCGAGGCCACCCAGGGTAACGAATACCGTTTCGTGATGGTCGCAAAGGGAGGCGGCAGCGCCAACAAGACCTATTTCTATCCGATGACCAAGGCTACGATCCAGAACGAAGGCACCCTCCTTCCGTTCCTTGTCGAGAAGATGAAGAGCCTCGGCACTGCGGCCTGCCCTCCTTACCACATCGCGTTCGTAATCGGCGGTACTTCCGCGGAGAAGAACCTCCTCACCGTCAAGCTCGCCAGCATCAAATATTACGACAGTCTGCCCACTACGGGAGATGAGACAGGCCGCGCTTTCCGCGACATCGACCTCGAGCAGAAGCTCCTCAAGGAGTCGGCCCGGATAGGCCTCGGTGCCCAGTTCGGCGGAAAATACCTTGCCCACGACATCCGCGTGATCCGCCTCCCGCGCCATGGCGCCAGCTGCCCCATCGGTATGGGAGTCAGTTGTTCTGCCGACCGCAACATCAAGTCCAAGATCAACGCCGACGGCGTGTGGATCGAGAAGATGGACATGAACCCGTCGGACCTGATTCCGGAGGAGTACCGCCGTTCCGGCGAAGGCCCCAAGGGCATCGTGATCGACCTCGACAAGGGCATCGACGCCGTGCGCGCTGAACTTACGAAATATCCGGTCAGCACTCGCGTGAATCTCAACGGCACCATCATCGTGGCCCGCGACATCGCCCACGCCAGGCTCAAAGCGAGGCTGGACGCCGGCGAAGGCCTGCCCCAGTATTTCAAGGACTACCCGGTACTCTACGCCGGCCCGGCCAAGACTCCCGAAGGATATCCCTGCGGCTCCATGGGCCCTACCACGGCCAACCGCATGGATCCGTATGTCGATGAGTTCCAGGCAAACGGCGCATCGCTGGTGATGATTGCCAAGGGCAACCGCACCCAGCAGGTCACCGACGCCTGCAAGAAGCACGGCGGCTTCTACCTCGGCACCATCGGTGGCGTGGCCGCCATCCTTGCCCAGGACAATATAAAGTCGATCGAGTGCGTCGAATTCCCCGAACTCGGCATGGAGGCCATCTGGAAGATACGCGTGGAGGATTTCCCCGCATTCATCCTGGTCGACGACAAGGGCAACGACTTCTTCAAGACTATCGGACTGTAGCGCCTCCAGTCATTTCGACCGCAGCGTACTCGGTTTTCCGACATTGTCATTTCGACCGTATCGTACGCAGTTGTTCGGTTTTGTCATTTCGACCGCAGCGAAGCGGAGTGGAGAAATCTAAATTTTTGCTATATTTGCGGTCCCTTGCGGGTGTGTTGAAATGGTAGACAAGCAAGACTTAGGATCTTGTGCCCTGCGCGTGTGGGTTCGAGTCCCACCACCCGCACAACTGTTCTGGCTCAATTTTTGGATGAGGTGAACTGAAATGAAGCGATTCTTACTATTGTTATCCCTTGCAGCGTCCCTGATGCTCGCTCCCGTGACCGTCTCGCGGGCAGCTGCCGACGACGCCACAGCCGCCGAGGCTGCCGCCAGGAAGAAGAAAACCGAGCCGGTGATCGATTTCACTCACCGCTACGCCGACATACACCTCTCCATGAAGCTCTCAAGGCTCAAGACCCTCAACAAGTTTCTCCCCAACTCCCTCCGCAGGGAGGTGGGCGACGAATACTACCCCGAGATCCGCCGCCAGCTCACCGCCGGCGACAGCATGGCATTCAAGGAGGGCAAGGCCAGCATAGAGCGCTTCGACGACGGCAAAGTCAAGCTCACGCTCACCTTTCCCAACTTCATTATGGTTATCAGGGAGGCCACCTGGGAGCAGATAGACGAGGTATTCGAGGAATATTTCTAGTATTCCGGCAGCTTTTTCGGTCCTTTTTTGCCTACCTTATATTATATAACGGGGCTCGGGACGCCGCATAATGCGTTTTTTTACGAAAAAAGTTGCAAAAGAAAATAATTCTACATAAATTTGCGCGTTAATAAGTTTATTGGCGTAAAGGGTATTATACCCTCAGGCCGGCAAACTGATGGCAAGGTTACTAAACCCTAGAACAAAATAATATTTAATAATTTTAACTTTTAAACTCTTAATGTATGAGAAAAATCTTTAGAATGGCAATCGTGTGCGTCATCGCTGGCGCTGCACTTTTGGCAGGATGTACCAAAGATTACGGCGCCGCCGTCAAGGAGCTCCAGGACAACTATGGAGAACTCAGCGGTAAGGTGACCACCCTTGAGGGTTCTGTAAAGTCTTTGCAGGATCTCATCAACAAGGGATTCGTAATCACTGACGTCGTCTCCAACGCAGACGGCTTCCTCGTAAAATTCTCGAACAACACCGAGAAGCAGGTTTACAACGGCAAGCCCGGCGAGGCTGGTCACTCCCCTGAGATTACTATCAAGGACGGTGTCTGGTATGTCGACGGCAAGTCCACCGGTGTAAAGGCCGAGGGTAAGGACGGTAAGAACGGCGAGACCCCCACTGTCGAGATCAAGGACGGTGAATGGGTTATCAACGGCAAGGCCACTGGCGTCAAGGCCAAGGGCGAAGACGGCCACTCTCCCGTTATCACCATCGTTACCGGTTCCGACGGTGAGCTCTATTGGGCCATCGACGGTGTCCAGACCACCTACAAGGCTCAGGGCCCGAAGGGTGATAAGGGTACTGACGGCAAGGACGGCAAGGATGCCAACCCTTGGGAGTACGATCCCGCCACCGGCGAGTTCGTCCAGAAGGATGCAAAGACCGGTGAGGAACTTCAGCGCAAGAGCGCTTTCCCCAACGGCGAGCGTCCTCTTACCGCAGTATGGGATACTGTCAACAACCAGCTCGTCTTCTCCAACGTGAAGAGCGGTGACGACTACATCTCCTACTCCATCGAACTTACTCCTGTTCTCAGCAGCATCGTTGCAGTTCCTGATCTGTACTACGGCGGTATCGAAGCCTTCAAGTACAACTACATGAACTACATCACCAACCTCCTCATGGCCAAGGAGGATGAGCACGGTTTCCAGGATGACGATGATTCCTGGGCCTACATCACCGACCTCAACAAAGCCGACTCCCTCCGTATGTACAATGGCTACATCGGTTCCATCGCAGAGGTTAAGTACTGGATCAACCCTGCTGCCTATGATGCAGAGAAGAACGCTTCCTTCGAGATCGAGGGCCGCGACTACAACTACATGGACGTTCCCACCAAGACCGCTCTCGGTGTTGACTGGAACCCCAACATCTACAAGCAGAACTACGAGAATGGTGTAAAGAGGGTCAAGGATAACCTCTACAAGGTTCAGTTCACCATCGACGATCCTGATGAGCTCCAGCCCCAGACCATGAACACCGCTGGTGCCACCGCCAAGAGCGATGTTTCCGTCGTCCGCCTCTCCGGCTTCGACATGAACTACCAGAATGAGCTTGATGCAGCCAAGGAGGTTTCCTCCGACTACGCAGCTCTCGTTCCCATGGAGCAGGGTCTCGCAGCTCTCGCATTCAATATCTCTCCTATGCAGAGGGATTATGATGAGGACGGTGCTTCCGAAACCTGGTTCGACTCTGATGTACTTTGCACCAAGCTCGTCGACGAGTACGGAAACCCTGTCGTAAATGACTTCTATCATCTCTATTCTTCCGCAAGGCTTGCTATCGAGGGTAACGGTATTCCTTGGGCATGGGACGGCGGCGACCGCAAGATCGACTTCGTCAACATCCACCTCTATGACGCCGATACCACTCAGCCCAGGACCGTCGACAACACCAAGGCAGTTGCCATGTCCATCGACGACTTCCTCGCCAAGTATCCCGGCTTCCGCATCCAGTACGACCTCGTAGAGTACAGGCTCGGTGATGCCAACGTCACTCCCGATGATGCCAACATCACTCCTGAAGACTGGTTCGGTAAGATCGAGAAGAAGGGTGACGACTGGTTCTTCACTCCTTACTACGGCGACAAGCCCACCAACACCAAGATCCCTGCAAAGGAAAGCGACAAGGGTATTTCCGCAGTCGGCCGTAGGCCTCTCGTCCTCGCCCGTCTGTACGATCCCGATGGCAAGATTGCTCTCGTCGGTTACTTCAAGTTCCAGATCGTCAAGAAGTACGAGCAGCCTCCTGTGCAGGAGACCACTTGCAAGGGTACTGTCGTTCGCGACTTCTCCGATAAGATGCTTGCTTACTCCTGCGACCGCGACAGCCTCTGGACAGACTGGCTCGATATGTCCTCCACCATCCTCGAGGATTACTTCGGAATTGACTACCGTCAGTTCAGGAACGAGTACCAGATTTACTATCAGAACGGTGCAACCACCGGTACTGCCAACGCTGACTTCGTCGGCTATGTCCTCGACACCTATGACCTCAAGAGCGGCAAGACTGGCAACACTCTCTCTGACTACCAGATCTCCAAGACCGGTGCTGCATTCAAGTATGGTACCATCACCTACAAGCCCGACTCCTCCGGTGATGTAACCGGTGGCGGTGTCAATGATGTCTTCTACATCTATGTTGACAAGGCCCAGAAGGATGCCATCAAGGCTGCAGGCGGCTCCAAGACTCTCTACTTCAAGGTTCAGAAGAAGGGTACCCTGGAATACTTCATGCTCGGCTTCACCATCAAGCTCGCACCCGAGGGAGCTGTCCAGTTCGTTGAGCACATTCCTACATACTGGTTCAACGATATCGAGAAGAGCAAGGTCAACACCGTTCGTCGTAATGTCCAGGTTCCTACCTACTATATGGATCCTTCTCATCCCGATTACGATGCTACCCAGACCAACTCCGACGTTACCGAATTTGTCAAGCCTCTCACCCACGACTGGGTAGGCAACAAGGTTAAGGTACAGGGTTCCAACGCCGACCTCGTAGTCGACTGGACCTTCGATACCACCCAGCCTTTCACCTGGAAGAACACCAAGTTCAAGGTCAACAACAATACCGGTACCGACGAGCTCCTTCTCACCTTCGACGATCCTGAGGTTGCAGGCGTACAGAATGATACCGTTGTCGTCCTCAACAGGACTACCGGCGAACTCCGCTACTACTGGAACTCCGATCCTGACTACATCTCCAAGAAGCTCCTCAACCTCTATGCTCCTAAGGAGACTGATCCTGCCAAGATGCTCTACTGCAAGATTAAGCTCAGCGCCAAGTCTGTCAAGAGAGATGCACAGGGCCAGATTATCTGCGAGATCCCTCTCGGAAGCGAAGCCATCTACGCAAGGTTCCTCCGTCCTCTGACCCTCAAGATCAGCGACAATGCATACCTCCGCGACGGTGTTGCAACTGCTGACTACTTCGAGATCGGTACCTTCATCGAGGAGGCACGCGACTGGAACGCAGCCGAGTCCACCGATGGTCTTGGATACAAGATCTTCGAGAAGGATGCCAACGGCAACTTCGTCACCTGCTACAAGAACAACGCTTATGGTGTTCCTCAGGTTGACTGGTACAGGTACTACGGTTTCGAGAACATCGTTATCGACCTCAGCAAGATCAAGACCGACCAGCGTAATCCTGGTCAGGAGCCTAAGGGCCTCATCAGTGAGATCAACCCTGCTGCTATTATCTTCATCGCGAAGAAGGCAACTCCTCAGAAGGTTGAATATGCAGCAAATCAGGTTGCTACCATCCCTATCGACGATGTTGCTCAGCTCGGTGAGTGGGTATTCTCCTACGAGAACCACCAGGGTGTTACTGAGAGCTTCCACCTCTTCGTCCCTGTTTCCATCGAGTACAAGTGGGGTAAGGTCACCCAGGAAATCGCAGTTCCCGTAAGGGCAACTAAGACCAGCCAGGGTAACTAATCAATCGACTCTCTGTTTAAATATGGCGCGTCTCAGTGAGGCGCGCCATTTTTACCTAAAATCAATGAAAAGGACTTTAGTTCTACTTCTCATTTCCCTTGCACTTTTTTCTTGCAAGACAAGGAATACTTTCCGCACTTATGAAATGGCGGAGCAGGAGTTCCGTAGTACACTTACGGCTCATGACACATTGGCCGTCCTGGCTCTTGGAGCCAACTTTATGGATGCTCTCAAGTATGGCAACCTGGACGTTGAATTGCAGGACTTGTGCGTTCTTTACGGAGATACGCTTTATAAGGTTTCTGACAAGTCTCTCGATATGCTCAGGGACCGCTTTACCGGAGCGCCTGTAACAGATTATTCATTGGCTTCAATGTCCTTTTCCACACCTGGAAACAACGATCTTTCGTATCGTTATGTCATGAGTGGGACAGTAGGCTCCGGCCCTGCATTCAAGCTGATGTTCAATCCTGTAAAGGTTGGTGAGAACTGGTATCTTACTCTTAAGGATGGCTCCATGTCCAGCCTCGACAAGAGCCCCACTGCACAAGTCCATCCTCATTCTCCCGCACCCAAACCCGTAGTGCTTCATTCTAAATAAACGTGAATCTTCTATTTTCCATACTTTTCTCCTTTCTGCTGGCCGCCCCTGAGGTGTTGTCTTTTGACAGCATCAGTCACGATTTTGGCTCCCAGCCCAAGACAGTAGAGTCCCTGGAACATGAGTTCACCTTTACCAATGTTTCCGGCCGCAGCGTAAGCATTTCTTATGCCGTAGCCACTTGCTCCTGCACCAGGCTAAGTTGGACCACAGGTCCGATACAGCCTGGCGGCAAGGGCTCAGTCAAGGCCATCTATATCCGTGAACTCGGGGTAAGCACTTTCGAAAAATTCATCTCTGTTTTCGTGGATGGCCAGACCAAACCTTTTGTTCTCCGCATAGCCGGTTCATTCTTCGAAACCGACAAGTCCCTTGCCGACGATTTCCCTGCAACCCTTTCTATGCTCGGTTTCGCTTCGTCTCCAATCAAGGCAGGTGAGGCATATCGCGGAGAGCTTGCCAGCGATTCCTTCTGGGTGGCCAATCTGTCGGATAAGAGTATCTCGCTTTCTTTCAAGTCCCTTTCCGAGTCACTCAAGGTCGTCCCGGAGTACCAATACCTTGATCCCCACTCCCGGACGCGCTTTTACTATGAAATCTCGGTCGATACACTTTCCTGGGGAAAGAGAGTGTATGAGGCCGTTCCTCTGGTTGACGACAAACCGCTCGATCCGGTTTCTTTCTCCCTTACGGCCATTGAGAATTATGCCGGAATGCCCCGTGCCGAGGTCAATGCCGGTCCTTTCCCCAAAGTTTTGGACAGTGAATGCAGCTTTGGCAAAGTCAAGTCAGGCAAGAGCGCTCACGCTTCCTTCCAGTTGAAAAACTTTTCGCGTACGGCGCCTCTTGAGATTCGCGCCGTGTTCTCCGATCCCGATGGAGTTACGGCAGAATATCCTGCCTCCATCCCTCCCCGCGAGACGGCCACGGTTTCCGTCACCATCCCGCCGGCAGCCTTGTCCAAAGGCAGCAACACTATACAGTTGAGCATAATAAGCAATTCCCCCCTGATGCAAATCATCCAGGTCTATATAAATGGAAAAGTTGAATAATAAAAATGAACCAGATATGAAAGAAAAACTGTTTTATCACGCTCCCCAGGTCTTCTATGACGACCTTGTGACCAATGAGATCATCTGCTACAGTGCGGATATCGAGGATTACAACTACCAGGAACTAACGTGGTAAATCCACTTAAACTATGTTATTATGAAAAAAGTACTTGATTTCATCGTCCCTGCCGCCCTTCTGGTCCTGTCGGCAGGCTGTATGGGGGATTTGCAGTATGAAGAACCCATCGAAGGACCCGTTACCCGCCGTTACGAACTCAGTTTCGACGTCCCTACCAAGACTGCCCTGGGGCAGGATAACAAGCACGTCAGTTTTGTTCAGAATGACAAAATTTTCTACTACACCAAGCAGGCTCAGCTGAACAGCGCAGGCGTCACCCTGGAGAACGGTGTCGGGTATATCAATCTTACCCTTTCCGGTAGAAATGATTATTTTCTGAATGCCTTTTATTCGGGTGCCTCCAATACTGCCGTTACCGATCCTGTTTATAACATTACGTCAGGACAGGGTGCGAGCCAGTATTCTTTCTGTGTGGAAAACGTTGCGCCTGCTCATCAGTCGTTCCGCTCCTTCGCGGAGGTCCACGCCTGTGTCGCCCATCTTGCAGACCTTACACAGGAATGCATTTCTTTCCGTAATATCGTAAGTATATTCAAGTTCACGCTTGACGATGCCAGCGTCAAAAAAGTTGTCTTCTCATCTCCGAATTCCGGCGCTGTCATCAACGGCGGTCCCTATGGACTCCTTCAGGTTACCATGAATGCTGATGGTACGCTTTCTTCCGTCACTTCCGACCCCGGCTATAACGACGGAACGAACAGCATTACCATCAATACCACCGCCGGTGAGGGGGATTATTATTTCGCCATCTTACCTTCATACTTCCCCAATGGCTTTGTCCTCAGCAGCTACGACAGCACAAGCGGCAATGCCCAGCCCACAAGGGTGATCGAATACAACAATCCCATCGTAGCAGGTATCAATGCAAACGGCGATTTCCACCCGAGCATCATCAATCTCGGTCTCCACAGCGCCTGGAAGAACAAGGAACTCATTTACCCCGTCAGGAATCTTACCGTCACTCCCGCTTCGCTGAATTTCATCACGGGTGATGACAGCCAGACGCTTACCGCTACCGTTACCGGAGACGATCAGGCAGTCAAGACCGTTTCCTGGAATCTTGCTGACGGCGGCAGCGACGTAGTGAATGTCGAGAAACTCTCCGCCTCCGGGAACGTAACCACCCTCAAGGTTACGCCTGTTGCGGTAGGTTCGACTACCATCACCTTCACCACCGACGGAAAAGACTCCGACGGCAATCACATTACCAAGACCGTGTCTATCTCCGTCCGCGAACCCGATCCCGACCTTGGAGTTGACCTGAGTGCCAAAGAGACTGCAAACTGCTATATCGTCAACCAGAATTCCGGCAAGTACAGGTTCAATGCTACCGTGCAGGGCAATTCCGGGGACCTCGTCGGTGAGGCAAAGGATGCAATCGTTCTTTGGGAAACCCGCGGCAAAACTCCCACCGTGACTTCCATCAGTTCAGGAACCGTGGTGTCCGGCGTGAAGCTCAGCGACGACAAGAATTATGTGCTCTTTGAAGCCAAGGGGTACGGAAGCGCCCTCATTGCCGTACGTGATGCAAACAACATTGTCCTCTGGAGCTGGCACATCTGGGTGTGGGAAAATGAGTACGACGATGCTACCTGCTTCCATACCTATAAGAGAAGCGCCGGTTTCATGATGGACCGAGACCTTGGAGCCGATGCCAACTATCCCAAGACCGACGCCGCCCAGGACAAGAGCGCCTATGGCTTGCTTTATCAGTGGGGACGCAAAGATCCCTTCTTCGGCAGTGATAAGCGCGTCGATACCGGTAATATCCCTTACCCTCTGGCAAGTGATGCCATGGTTGGTGAGGTCAGGGTCGGTACTATTGAGTACGCCACCGCACATCCTGATGTCTATATCCTGTACGGCACATCCGAAACACATCGTGACTGGATTTATGGCGCAGCCACCTCCCGGATGGAAGGTCCCTTCTCACACTGTCTGGTCAGCTGCGCTTGGTTCTTCCATAAACAACACATATTATTCAGCGGAAATCGAAAGGCAGGGCCTCAATTTCGCCGGTGTTCTTGCAGACGATTCTCCTGTCTTCTACCAGGCCTCCGGATCCATGGGAGGAACTATTCAAACTTCTTACTATTCATCTCTTGGCGACATCGGCGGCGCTACTCAATATGGTGACTGGTGGGCATGTGGAGTCAACGGAAATAACGGCCGCATGTTCAGTATCAACAAGGGTGCAAGGCAAGCCAATCCCGGTGCAAACAAGCCCCGCGTCAACGCCTGCAATGTCCGTTGCATCTGGGACGATGTCACAAGCCCCCAGGGTCAGCTTCCCGTAACCGTCCCGGTGACATCCGTCACGCTCGATGTCACCACCAAGTATCTTGAGAATATCGGTGATGAGTTTACCCTGAATGCAACGGTTCTGCCAGATGACGCATCCAACAAGGCCATCAACTGGACACTTGAGCCGGCTAATTCCAATGTGGTAGAGGTTACTTCTTCCGGCAAGGTTACGGCCAGGTTCTCCGGAACCGTAACGGTTGTTGCTTCCTCGGTTGCAGACCCCACCAAATTCGCCAAGTGTGTCGTTACCGTCGGCAATCCTGCGGCAGGCGGAGTCGTCGACCTGAGCGCCAACGGCACGGCCAACAGCTACATCGTTGCCCTGCCCGGTAAGTATTCTTTCAATTGCACGGTCAAGGGCAATTCCAGTCAGGCAATCAGTCCCGCCGGAGCCAACTGGCTCTGGATGAGCGACGGTACCGCCACTGCGCCCGACAACCTCATCAGCAATGTACAGCTTGAAGGCAACAACATCACCTTCGAGGTTCCTGTCGATATGAAGAACGGAAATGTGGTCATAGCGGCACTCTCATCAAATGGAACGGTTCTGTGGAGCTGGCATATCTGGCTGTGTGCCGGTTTCGTCCCCGAACAGGTAGCCCATACATACTACAACGGATCTACCGTGATGGACCGCAACCTTGGAGCCACCAGCGCCACGGCCGGTGATATCCACGCCGTCGGCCTTATGTATCAGTGGGGCCGCAAGGATCCTTTCCGCGGCGTCATCAATCCCGGCAACCAGGTAGATGATTTTGCCGCCTCACGCGTTTCCGGCCTGATGAATTGGGATACTCCCGAGAATACCGGTTTGAATGATCCCCTGTCGTACTCGATCAATTATCCGATGCATTTTATCCTCTCCAAGACCAAGGGCGATTGGATGAAGTCCCGCAATGACAATCTCTGGAGCGGCTTCACCAAGTCCATGTACGATCCCTGCCCTCCCGGATGGATGGTTCCTACCGGTGGCGACAAGGGTATGTGGGCCAAGGCCTACAATGCCGGTCCCAAACCTACTGCCGTGGGTTCTAATACCAACAGCACCTTCGGCGGTACTTATACCAATGTGTTCATGGAAGGAACCATCTGGTTCCCCTTCGCGGGCTTCATCTGGCCGCACACCGGCACCCTTGGTGAAACCGGCGGCAATGACCTCCGCGTCTGGACCGGAACCGTCTATGGAACTACCGGCGCTTACACCCTGTCCCAGAAGGATACCGGATTCTCATTCACCAGCCAGTCCGGAAGAAGTTACGGTGCATCGGTACGCTGCGTCTCGACAGTCCCCGTCACCGGTGTAACTATTTCCAAAACATCTCTCTCCCTTGTCAAGGGTGGTGATGGTGAAACACTTACTGCCGCAGTCGTGCCTGCCCATGCGAACAATTATGGCATCACGTGGTCTTCCTCCAATGCAAGTATAGCCTCTGTGAACAGTTCTGGTTATGTTGCCGGACTTAAGGCTGGAACCTGTGTCATAACTGCCAAGACCAATGAAGGCAATTTCACCGCCACATGTAATGTAACCGTGAAATAACTCCGCAGTATTAGGCAACCACTTTTTTGGATTATTGCAGAAAAATGTGTAATATTGCACGTTATTACAGCAAGTACAAATTTATCAACATTCAGATATGAAAAAGTTTTTCTTAGTAATCGCTTCCGCGCTGGCACTTTCCGCAGGTGCTTTTGCACAGGACACTTTCTATCCCGGCTTTACCCTCGGACTCAAGGGCGGTGCATCCCACACCATCGGTGAGACCAATGATTTCTTCAAACTTGTTTCCCCTTCTGCAGCCATCGACCTTGGCTATCAGATCAGCCCCGCATTCGGCCTCCGCGCCGACATCTCCGGCTGGCAGGGAAAAGGCTGGTATGAGACCCTCGGAGAGGGATTCCAGTTCAATTACGGACAGGTAGCTTTGGATGCTACCCTCGACCTCTGCAACCTCTTCGCCGGTTACAAGGCCCGCCTGTTCAACCCGTACGTCTTCCTCGGTGTCGGTGGAGTCGGTTACTTCAACAACGGAGCAGACCTCACCAAGCTCCCCAAGGACAACAAGTACTGGAACGGTTTCACATTCAATACTGCCGTCCGCGGCGGTGCAGGTGTTGACATCCGCCTGAGCGACCTCCTCGCCATCGAGATCGAGGCAGTCGAGAACGGCCACAGCGACAAGTTCAACTCCAAGACCGGCGACTATCTCGATCACCAGATCTCCCTCCTCGCAGGCCTCAAGTTCAACTTCGGCCAGGCAGCAGGTGCCAAGAGGGCAGCAGAGGCCGCAAGCGCAGCCGCAGCAGCCGCAGCAGCACAGGCAGCAGCCGCAGCAGCACGTGAGCAGAAGGCTCTCGACGACGCCATCGCAGAGGCTCTGAAGGCTATCGAGAACGCCCAGAAGGCCCTCGCAGAGAACGACTTCATCCCTGAGGATGTCGCCGCCATCAACGACGCCATCAACGCCCTCAAGAAGGCTATCGCCGACAAGGACATCGACGCCATCAAGGCCGGTACCAAGGCTCTCAACGATGCAGTAGATGCAGCCCGCAAGAACCTCGCCGACAAGATCGCCGCAGACCAGAAGGCCAAGGAAGAGGCCGAGGCAGCAGCCAAGAAGGCATACGAGGACGCCCGTGCAGCAGCACTCGAGGCAGCCAAGGCAGCCAAGTCCAACGATATCGTCTACTACGTCATCGGCAAGTACGACATCCGCAACCAGGAGCGCTACAAGATCAACAACCTCCTCAAGAAACTCAAGAAGAACCCTGAGCTCAAGGCTGTCCTCTGCGGCTTCGCCGACAAGGAGACCGGTACCACCGACGGCAACTGGGTACTCTCCGAGAACCGCTCCAACATCGTCTCCGAGGCACTCCAGGCCGCAGGTATTCCTGCCGAGCGCATCGAGACCTACTGGTTCGGCGACACCGAGCGCATCTCCAAGATCGCTGAGAAGAACCGCGCCACCGTCCTCCTTACCAAGTAAGAGTTTTATCCTCAATATCTAAAAAGCTTGGTCCCGTAATCCGGACCAAGCTTTTTTTAAGGCCGATGCAAGAAATCAGAAACATAGCAATCATCGCCCACGTCGACCACGGCAAGACCACATTGGTCGACAGGATGATCTACCAGGCCAACCTGGTTCGCCAGCCCGAGAATCTGGGCCAGCTCATACTCGACAACAACGACCTCGAGCGCGAGCGCGGCATCACCATCCTTGCCAAGAACGTATCCGTCATCTACAAGGGCGTCAAGATCAACATTATCGACACTCCGGGCCACAGCGACTTCGGCGGCGAGGTGGAGCGTGTGCTCAACATGGCCGACGGCGTCCTCCTGCTGGTAGATGCCTTCGAGGGCTGCATGCCCCAGACGCGCTTCGTCCTCCAGAAGGCCATCGGTATGGGCAAGAAGCCCATCGTCGTCATCAACAAGGTCGACAAGCCCAACTGCCGTCCCGACGAGGTGCAGGAAGAGGTCTTCGACCTTATGTTCAACCTCAACGCCACCGAGGAGCAGCTCGACTTCACCACGGTTTACGGTTCTGCCAAGCAGGGATGGATGTCCCTCGACTGGCGCAAGCCCACCGACAACATCACCCCGCTGCTGGACGTCATCCTCGACGTCATTCCTGCACCGGCCGTGGTTGAAGGTACGCCGCAGATGCTCATTTCGTCCCTGGAGTATTCGCCCTACGTGGGGCGTATCGCCGTCGGGCGCGTCACCCGCGGGGAACTCCGTTCCGGCTCCTCCATCAGCCTCTGCAAGCGCTACGACGTGGTGCAGAAGCAGAAGATCAAGCAGCTCATGGTGTTCGAGGGCCTTGGCAAGACGGCGGTCGAGACTGTCGGCTGCGGCGATATATGCGCCGTGGTGGGCATCGACGGATTTGAAATCGGCGACACCATCGCCGACGCCGAGAATCCTGAGGCCCTTCCGCCCATCGCCATCGACGAGCCTACGATGAGCATGCTCTTCTCCATCAACAATTCCCCCTTCTTCGGCAAGGACGGCAAGTTCGTCACTTCCAGGCACATCAAGGAGCGTCTGGAGAAGGAACTGGAGAAGAACCTGGCGCTGCGCGTCAAACCCGGCCTGAGCGCCGATTCCTTCGTGGTTTACGGCAGGGGAGTGCTGCATCTGAGCGTCCTCATCGAGACCATGCGCCGCGAGGGCTTCGAACTTCAGGTCGGCCAGCCCAAGGTGCTCGACAAGACCATCGGCGGCCAGAGGTGCGAACCCATCGAAGACCTGAGCATCGAGGTGCCGGAGGAATTCGTCGGCGCCGCGATTGAGATTTCCACCCGCCGCAAGGGCGCGCTCGTGCGTATGGAGCCCCGTGGCGACCGCACCCTCCTGGAGTTCGAGATTCCTACCCGCGGTCTGATGGGACTCCGCAGCAACCTGCTCACCGCCAGCCAGGGAGAGGCCGTCATCGCCCACCGTTTCAAGGAATATCAGCCTTTCAAGGGTGAGATCGAGCGCCGCAACAACGGCTCCCTCGTATCGCTCGAAACCGGCGAGGCCATCGCTTACTCCATCAACAAGCTGCTTGACCGCGGCCGTTTCTTCGTCGAGCCCGGCGAGGAGATCTACTGCGGACAGGTAGTAGGCGAGCACACGCGAGAGAGGGATCTCAACATCAATATCTGCAAGACCAAGAAACTCACCAACGTACGTGCGGCAGGCTCCGACGAAAAGATCATCCTCCCTCCTGCAATCAAGTTCTCCCTGGAGGAGGCGCTGGAGTATATCCAGGACGATGAATTCGTGGAAGTCACCCCGCATCACATGAGAATTCGCAAGATTTTGCTCGATCCGCTTGCACGTAAAAGAAATAGTGACAGCGAAGATTGTTAAAACCACAAATTTTTATTACCTTTGCAGCCCTTTATAGTCAATCTGCATAGATTGGGCGGTTCCGTCACGGAACTTGACCGCACGATCGGCAAGGAGTTCTTTGAAAGCTTCGGCAACCCGGATATCCTCGGCGCAGCCCTCAGCGTCGCCTGCGACATTGTACGTCACGGCGTCACGGTAGACGTAGAGTGCTCCATAAGCGGCACGCTTACGGTCCCCTGCGACCGCTGCCTCGAGCCCCTGGAGATCCCCGTGGAGACTGAATTCAGCGAGACCTACGCCCCAGAGGGCGACGAACTCGACTTCAGCCAGGACGTCTACGACTACGCCATTACGGCCCTGCCGCTCCAGCGCGTCCACCCCGAAGACCAATGCAACCCCGAGACTGTAAAGTTTTTGAGCAAATAGTAATAATTATTAAATAGTACAACAATGGCACATCCGAAACACAAACTCTCCAAGCAGAGAAGAGACAAGAGGCGTACCCATGACTTCGCTCCTGTCCCCACTCTGGCCACCTGCCCCAACTGCGGCGCCACGGTGATGTATCACCGCGTATGCCCCGAGTGCGGCTACTACAGAGGTCGTCAGATCATCGTCAAGAGCGCAGAATAGCGCTACTGTCATTTCGAGCGCAGTCGAGAAATCCCCGTGCTCGTTACGGCTCCTTAGTTCAACGGATAGAACGGAGGTTTCCTAAACCTTAAATAGTGGTTCGATTCCACTAGGAGCTACAGAAAAAAGCACCGTTTTTTCGCCGGTGCTTTTCTTTTTTTGTGCTCATATCGCAGAAAGTGTTATCTTTACGGCTTAAACATCAATTGATTATGCGTTTTTTCAGATTTCTGGCGTGCCTCCTGCCTGCAGCCGTTGTCCTTTTGTCCTGTGAAGGGGATTATCCCGTTTCGACTGAAGATCCACTCCCTCTTCCTGCCGGAATGGCAGAGAACAAGGACCTCTCGGTGGATCCCGGGGATAGTTTTTACGACTATTGCAATGGCTCCTGGATAAAGAAAACGCCAATTCCCGCAACAGGCGCGACGGGCGGACTGTATGATCAGGTACCCGAAATGGAGAAGCGTGTGGAGCAGTTGAAAGCCGAGAATGCGGATATCCGCCGGATGTATGAACTGCTCGATGCCGATTCCGGACAGCCTGAAGCCTCCAGAATCTTTATTGATGGCCTCAAAGCGCGCTTTCCCAGGCCCACGACCAAGTCGGAGCTGTTCATCTCCCTGGGTAAGATGCTTGCCGAAGGTTTCCCTCTGTGGGGCCATGCTATCATGCCTGCGTTTAGCCTGACTTATAAGGAAGGCCGGCTTATGGGGACAATCAATCCGCCTCTTTTGGATCTCCCGCCTCTGCCGACATCCCCGACTGTCGTCGATCCCGGCGAACTCGTCCCCCTCTCCGTTACCAAGTCGGGCGAGGCCGATTCTCCCGTCTCCCTTATTATCCAGGGTTTGGGGTTGGACCCTTCTCTTTTTGTCGAAGACCCCCAGTTAGCCTCCAATTGGGAAAAGCTAAATGACATATCGCTGGAGGAACTCCTCGACCTTTACGACAAATGCTGGGATTACCTTGAGAAGTTCGCCGCCGAACAGCTCACCAAGACGGAGCGCAGCGATGCCAAATTCGCTTTCAGTTACACACTGTCTTATCATCTGGCCCAGAAGTATATTTCCCCCGCATTCAAAGACAAGTATCTGAATATAGTCAAGGAGATCCAGGCTTCGCTTCGAAAGCGTATCGAGCGGGTGGAGTGGATGAGCCAGACCACCAAGGACAATGCCCTGGATAAACTCGACTGCTGCGGACTCAACGTAGCCTACCCCGAAAAGTGGTATGATGACTGCGTCGCCAAAATGTCCGACTGCGCCACGCTGGCGGAGGCCGTCTATCGCGGCAACCGCGGCCACGCCCTGCTGAAAAGGCACCTCATAGGCGGAAACGACACCTTCAGCGTGCAGATCATGTCTGCCACTCTCGGTGCGGACGGTTTTGTCCCGACCGACCTGTCGATTATCAACGCCTTCTACTCGGTCTCCAACAATGCCGTCTATATCTATCCCGCAATCCTGCTTCCTCCGATCATGCCAGAGAACGTGAGCCAGGCCTATGAGTATGCCGTATTCACGGTCATGGGCCACGAATTCACCCATGGATTCGACTCCAACAACGGTTCCAAATACGACAAGATGGGAAACAAGCGCAACTGGTGGACGGTTGCCGACCAGATGGCCTTCGAGGAACGCAGGGATATCCTCGCCAACTGTTACAGCCATCTGGAAATCGATCCCGAGCGCGCCCCCGGCATCTATTCGGATGGCATGTTTACCCAGGGCGAAGACATCGCCGACCTGGGCGGCTTCCTCGCCACCCTGGACGCATATCAAGCCCGTCTGGTGGCCGATGGTTATTCCGGTGAAAACCTTAAGAATCAGCTTCGCAAATACTATGAGTCATATGCCGACGTGTGGAAAACGGTATACAGCGACACCAAACTGTCTTCTTTCCCCAAGAAAGACGAACATTCCCACGCGCGCCTGCGTGTCAATGGCGTGGTGATGAATACTGACCTCTGGTACGACCTTTACGGCGTGGACCGCAACAATATCCTTTATCTCCCTCCGGAGCGCAGGGCCGTTATCTGGTAGGGAACCCTTTTCCGGTCCGGCAATAATTGTTATCTTTGCATGATAACAATACTCAAACTGTGACCGATATGAAATTACGTTCCCTCCTGCTTGCGGCCATGCTTCTGCTTGCCGCAGTCCCTTCAGAGGCCCGCAGGAAGCCTCAGAAGTTTACACACGAGACCGTTGACATTCCTGCCGTGCAGCCGCGTGCCATCGCCGTGGAGACTGCCGGCACGCAGCTGGTCCTTCAGGTCGATGCCAGGGGTACGGTCAATACCGTCCATTACGGCGCCCCTGCAGGAGATCCCGCCCAGTTCATCGGTTTCAACCAGGGCGGGCACCATAATTTCGACGCCCCTTCCGCCTATCCCACCGCGGGAGGCCGCTTCAACGGCCAGGACGCCCTGCACGTCAGGTATTCCGACGGCAACCAGAACACCGAACTCTATTACACCTCGCACGAGGTGCAGGCCCGCGACGGCGTCACCACCACGACGGTCCGCCTCAAGGACTACGTCACGGCACTCGAGGTTGACCTGGTTTACGACGCTTATGTGCCGGAGGACGTCATCCTTATGCACACCGTCATCCGCAACTGCGGAAAGAAGGACATCGAGCTCCGCAACGCCGCGTCCGCTTCGCTCAACCTCACTCCGGGCAAATACCTCCTCACACATTTCTACGGCGGCTGGGCCACGGAAATGCAGATCGACCAGACCCTCCTCACCCATGACACCAAGGTCATCGAAACACGCCGCGGCACCCAGACCACCCAGGGGAACAATCCTTCCTTCCTGCTGTCCTGCGGAGGCTCCTTCAGCGAGACCGACGGCGAGACCATTGCAGGCGCCCTCGCCTGGAGCGGCAACTTCCGCATCAGCTTCGAGATCGACCAGAGCGACCGTCTCAACATAGTCTCCGGCATCAACCCCTTCGCTTCGGCGTATCCCCTCAGGGCCGGGCAGAGCTTCACGACCCCCGAAATGATCTACACCTGGAGCTGCAACGGCGCAGGCGGGGCCTCCCGCAACATGCACCGCTGGGCCCGCAAGTACGGCGTCTGGAAGGGCGGACAGGTCAATCCCACCCTGCTCAACAGCTGGGAGGGCGCCTATTTCTCCTTCACCACCGAGACTCTCCTGCGCATGATCGACGATGCCGCCTCCATGGGGCTCGAAATGTTCGTCCTCGACGACGGCTGGTTCGCCCGGGAGCACCCGCGCAACTCCGACAAGGCCGGACTCGGCGACTGGGAGGTCAACACCGACAAGATCCCCGAGGGCATCGACTACATTGCCAAATACGCCCATTCCAAGGGCCTCAAGTTCGGCATCTGGATTGAACCGGAAATGGTCAACCCCGACTCCAACCTTGCCGCGGAGCACCCCGACTGGATAGTCCAGAGCCCCGGACGCGAGATCTATCAGTCCCGCAACCAGTGGATCCTCGACCTTACCAATCCCGCCGTGCAGGACTTCGTCTTCGGCGTGTTCGACCGTACCGTATCCCTTTCGCCCGACATCGATTATGTCAAATGGGACAGCAACCGCCGCATAATGTCCTTCGGCAGCCCGTACCTCGGAGATGAGCAGGACCGCTTCTTCGTGGAATATATCCAGGGCCTCTACAACGTGTGCCGCCGGATGCGCGAGAAGTATCCCGACATCGTCGTACAGTGCTGCTCCGCCGGCGGAAGCAGGATCGATTACGGCTCGATGCGCTGGTTCAACGAAGTCTGGACGAGCGACAACACCGACGCCATCACCCGTGCACGCATCCAGTGGGGTACGTCCCTGATTTATCCTCCGTGCGTTATGGGCTCCCACGTTTCTGCCGTCCCCAATCACCAGACCGGGAATGTCACCCCGCTCAAGTTCCGCTTCGATGTGGCGGCTGCCGGCCGGCTCGGAATGGAGCTCCAGCCCAAGACCCTCACGGATGAGGAAAAGGCCCTTGCAGACCGCTGCATCCAGTCTTACAAGGGCTACCGCGACCTGGTTTTCGATGGCGACCTGTACCGCCTCAGTTCACCTTTCGACAGCGATTTCTATTCGCTGATGTACGTCTCTGCTGACCGCCGCAGGGCAGTCGTCTTCTGCTATTGCCTGCGTTTCCAGAACCACTCCATAGGCGGGCATGTATTCCGCATGCAGGGACTGGATCCGGAGCTCAGGTACACCGTTTCCGAACTCAACGTGGACAGCAGCCGCTGGTGGGGCAACGGCAGGCAGTTCTCCGGCGCATTCCTCTCGAACGGCGGATTCAATCCCGTTTTCAAAAAAGCCAACACAAGCATGGTATTCCTTCTTGAAGCAGCAGAATAAATGAAAAAGTATCTTTCACTCTTCCTTTGCACGGCGCTGTTTGCCGCCTGCGAAGGCTTCTTTCCTGAAAAACCGTCGATAGACTCCGACCTGAAGGGTGAGCGTGTAGACATCAGCGGCCTGTCGGGATTCCGCAAACTTTTCGTCCTCAATGAGGGCCAGATGGGCTCCAACAATGCCTCGCTGGATATGCTGCGCCTTTCGGACGCCAATTACATCACGGGTGTGTTCAAGCAGATGAACCCTTCCGAGAGCGCCGGTCTTGGCGACGTGGCGAACGACATCGTTACCATTGGCGACGAAATCTGGATCGCCGTCAACAATTCCGGTATCGTCGAGGTGCTCAAGGCCAAAGACGAGAGGGAAGTGGCCGCCATCCAGGTGCCCATGCCGCGGTGCCTTGCATACGATGACAAGTATGTATATGTGAGTTCCTGGAACGGTGCATTCGCCGCTTATGGTGAAGACTGGTCCGTCGATCCGGAGAAGTCGAAAAACCCGAAAGGGGCGGTTTACAGGATAGACCGCAAGACCCTCAGTGTCGACGGCTCCGTGGAGGTAGGCTATCAGCCCGAAGGCCTTGCCGTGAGCGGCGGCAAACTGTATGTGGCCAATTCCGGCGGCATATCGGCTATGCTGCCACCGGATTATACATACGACCGCACCGTCAGCGTCATCGACCTTGCCTCCTTCAAGTCCGTCAAGGCCATCGACGTTGAGGTTAATCTGCAGAAGGTCTATTCCGACGGCGCCGGCAACGTATATGTCAGCAGTTACGGCAACTTCTACAGCGAGCACTCCGGACTGTGGCTTGTCAAGGCGGACGGCAGCGTCTCCAAAGTCGCCGATTATGCCAGTTTCACCGCGCAGAACGGAGATACCGTGTACTGCATGGGCAATGCTAATGAGTTCGACTACACTGCATTCCCGAGTTATATGGCCTGGAAGTGCAAGGACGGTAAGAAGGAGTCCTGGAACATCAACCTCGACGGCGTCAGTCCATATGGCTTCGCCGTTCTTTCCGATGACTGCTTCGTCGTTGGCGACGCCGGCGATTATTTCAATCCCGGCAGCGTGACGCTTTTCAGCGGGGGAGAGAAGAAGTGGACGGTCACCGCCGGCGTGTGCCCCGGACATTTTGCCATCTGGTAGTTGCGTAAATTCGTTGCCATCATCCTTCTGTCGACCTCCTGGGCCATGGGTGCGCAGGAGGCCGATACGCTTTCAGCGTCCCGCGTGAGCGCCCTCTCCGCCGTGCCGGTAACGAGGGCTGCGGAAGAGGTGCAGCTGGACCGGGGGCAGCCTCTCATCACAGATGCCGTACGCCGCTTCACAGGGGTGCAGCTGAAGGATTACGGCGGAGCCGGAGGGCTCAAGACGGTGAATATCAGGGGCCTGGGCAGCGAACATACGGGTGTTTTCATCGACGGGATACAGATAGACAACGCCCAGAATATGCAGGTGGACCTGGGACGCTTCTCGGCTGAAAGCTTCGGCGCGGTGGCATTGTACAACGGAGGGAAGACCATCCGGCTGCAGACTGCAAAGGAGTACGCCGGAGGTGCTGCGCTGTACCTTGAGCCCACGAGGCCGCAGAAGGACAGCTGGCGCATCAGTGCGCGGGGCGGCTCTTTCCTGACCGCCGGTGCGGCGCTTCGGCGCGACAAAGTCTGGAAGAAGCTCCGCCTGAGCGCCGGTGCCGAATTCCTTTACAGCGGCGGTCGCTACCGCTTCCATTTCTTCGACACCACTCTTTTCCGGGAGAATTCCGACATCCGCAGCCTCCGGCTGGAAAGCCGCCTGGACGGCAGCCTGCTGGGTGGGGAATGGAACCTGATGCTGTATGCCTACGGCTCCGAGAGGGGCTTCCCCGGGCCTGTCATCCGCCGGGCTGCCGGTTTCCCCTTCAGCGCAGAGCGGCAGGCCGACCAGGACGCCTTCCTGCAGGGAGGCTGGCGTTCAGGCACGGACGGCCCGTATTCCGCCGCAATCCGCTTCAAGCTTGCCGACAGTTATACCCATTACAACTCCCATCCCGAGAAGAATCCTATGGCGATGCCCGCCGACCTCCGCTTCCGCCAGCGGAGCGCCTATCTCTCTCTGGCCCAGTCTCTTGCCGTCGGTGACGATTGGTCCGTCGACCTTTCCACTGACGTCCAGCGGAGCGTGCTTCAGGCCGACAGGTCCTATGACGTCGACCCCGAGCGTACCACGCTGACGGCCGTTCTTGCCGGCCGCTATATCCGGGAGCGCTTCCGGGCTTCGGCCCATATCCTGTGGCAGGGCGCGTGGGATGCAGGCGTTTTCCGCGGCGCCTGGATGCCGTCCGCAAGCCTTCATTGGGAACCCCTCCGATGGCTCGATGTGGAGGCCTTCGCCCGGCGCACCTGCCGCCTTCCGTCATTCAACGACCTGTATTACATCGCAATAGGCAACGTCAACCTGCGTCCGGAATATGCGGACCAGGCAGGATTGGACCTGCGCCTGCACGGCCCTCACCTGTCCTTCCGCCTGTCGCCCTATTATAACAGGGTGACGGACAAGATAGTCGCCCTTCCTACCGCCACGCAGTTCCGCTGGAGCATGCTCAACATAGGGAAGGTCGATATCGGCGGCGTCGATGCAAGGCTCCAGGGAGAGGGCACACTCGGAGAATTCCGCATGCAGGGCACCCTGCGCTATACTTTCCAGCGTGCCGTTGACCATTCCGACCCGTCGCGCCGGACTTACGGTCTCCAGATTCCCTACGCTCCCGTCCACAGCGGCAGCGTGGCTCTCAAGGCCGAATGGCGCGGGTGGTCGCTGGAATGGGACACTTCCGTCACCGGCCACCGCTGGTCCACCACTTCGGAGGCCCCGGATTACTACCTGCCGCCATGGTCCGCAAGCGATGCGCTGCTTGCAAAGTCCTTCGGACCCTGCCGTGCCGGCCTGCGGGTTTCGAATATCTTCAATTCGCAATACCAGATAGTCAAGGGCTACCCCATGCCCGGAACCGGCCTGATGCTGCATCTGGAGTTTGCCTTTTAGGGTAATTGTTCCTACCTTTGCCCTCCCTAACGAAAAAGTGATGAAAAAGACACTGCTGATATTGACAGCCCTGCTTGTACTGCCGCTTTCCGGCTGCAAGCATCTGCAGGAAATAGATGAAAAGCTGGAAGACCTCGACTCCCGCCTCACCGCTCTTGAGCAGCAGGTGAGCGAGATGAGCGGCAAACTCAGCGGCCTTCAGGCTCTCCTGAGCGGAAAATACCTAGTAAGCTCCGTCACCGAGATGCAGGACGGCACCAGTTTCAAGGTTACGCTGGTGGATTCCGACGGCAAGAGCACCGACATATACGTCACGGGCAGCACCGACGGCAGCGAGCCCCCGATTTCCGTACGTCAGGATACCGACGGCAACTGGTACTGGACAGCCGGAGGAGAGTGGCTCCTCGCTGGCGGTGAGAAGATTCCCGCCGGTGGCGCCGACAGCCATATCCCTCTTGTACGCATAGAGGACGGCAACTGGTATGTGTCTATGGACGGCAGGAACTGGACTCTCGCCGGTTCGATGCTCGGCGGCCAGGGTTCCCTGATTACCGGCATCGACTTCACCACCGATCCCCGCAACGTCCTTTTCACCCTTTCGGACGGTTCAATCGTCATGCTCCCCAAGAGCCAGTCGATGATACGGCTCCAGTTGCTGTTCGACGAAGATGCGATTACGGCCATAGCCTCCGGCACCATAGCTTCAACCGGGTACGAAGTCATTGCACCCGAGGGGGTTGAATACAGATTCAGCTCATACGAGCCCGAGGGCTGGAAGGTCAGCTTCAGCGACCCCGTTTCCGACAAGGGAACCTTCAGCATCCAGGTCCCCCTGTACGCCTCCGACAGCAAGGTCTTCATCGTCCTCAACGGAAGTGACGGCAGCAGCTACGTACGCATCGTAGAGGTCAGGGTCAAGCCCAATCCCGTCCTGTCCTTCGGCCTCCCCGGACTTATCGTCGACGGCCTCGTACGCCCCTATACCAAGGGTACCGACCAGATCGTCCGCGTCGACGGCGGCACCGGCATGGTCTTCGGCATACTAGAACCCAAGACACAGGAGCAGGTGCTTGTATCAGGAATAAATTCACCGCTGTCGCTGTCGGACCGTATGACCATAGGAATCGACTGGAAACAGTACGGCGAGCAGGTAATCTCCAGGACGCTCGACGTGCGTGCCGAAAAGATGGAAGGCGGACTTGCCTGGCTTCTCGACGACGAAGGCAACGGCGTAATAATCAAAATGTAAGGCCATGAAAAAGATATTGCTTTCCATCGCTCTGGCCGTTATCTGCGCCACCTCCCTTCAAGCCATTCCGGCCCGGCCCGGCAAATACGTTTTCCAGCAGCCCGACGGCAGCACCATAACCCTCATGCGCCACGGCGACGAATGGGGACACTGGCTTACGGACACCCAGGGGCGTGTGGTAAAAGTTGATTCAGACGGCTTCTACCGCGTGGACGAGGGCGTCTCGCCGTCCCAGGCCGCGGCAGCCGCCAGGATCCGCCGCAGTGCCAGGATGAAGATGCATCTGGCCCCGCAGGATCCTATAGCTGTCGGCCGGAAGCGTTTCCTCGTGATACTGGTGGAATTCAACGACCTGCCGTTCAAGGTGGAAGATCCTGCGTCGGCATTCTACCGCCATCTCAACGAACCCGGTTTCTCGGAAGACGGCGCCACCGGCTCGGCAAGGGACTACTATTACGACAATTCGCACGGGAAGTTCGAACCGGTATTCGACGTCTTCGGCCCCGTAAAGCTTTCCAGGGACAAGTCGTACTATGGAGGCAACAACTCTCAGGGGAATGACAAGCGTCCCGCAGAGGCCGTTGCCGACGGCTGCAAGGCACTCGACGACCAGATCGATTTTTCCGATTACGACCTGGATGACGACGGCGAAGTCGATCTCGTGTATATGTACTACGCCGGATATGGCGAGGCCGATTCTTCCGACCTCAATTCCATCTGGCCGCATCAATGGTCCCTGTCCGCTGCCGGCAGGACTCTGCAGCTCGACGGCGTGAAGATAGACTCGTATGCCTGTTCCAACGAACTTAACGGTTCTGGAGTCAACAAGGACAAACTTACCGGCATAGGCGGTGTCTGCCATGAATTCGCCCATGCAATGGGTCTCCCGGACTTTTACGACACCAACTGGTCTGATAACGGACAGTGCTCGGGCCTGCTCTCATACTCCCTGATGGACGGCGGGTCGTACCTGAACGAAAGCCGTACCCCTCCTTATCTGAATATCCTTGAGCGCGTGATGATCGGCTGGCTCGACGAAAGCTCTGTCCGCAGCTTCACCAGGTCCGGCCCCGTGACCCTTCCCGGCGTCGACAACAACATCGGCTATATGACGCCTACGGATACGGATGGGGAGTATTTCCTGTACGAGTGCAGGAATGCCGACGGCTGGGACAAGTATCTGCCCGGCCGCGGTCTCCTGGTTTACCACGTGGACAAGTCGGGCCGTGAGGTATCGCTGGGCGGTTATTCGGTTTCCGCATCCGACCTCTGGACATTCTGGAATTATTACAACAGCATCAACGCCAACGGTAAACATCCGTGCTTCTACATCATACCGGCAGCCGACCAGGGAAACCTGAAGTACGGCAAAGAGACGTACATGCCGTTCCCTGGAAAAGGGAGGGTCACCTCATATGAACCGGTTGGCTGGAGCAAGGAGAAGTGCGGATACGTTTTCTCCGATATCGCCTATGCTGACGGGTCGGTGACGTTCAATGTCACGGTACCTGTAGTGGCCTCCCTGGATTTTGCCTCCATCTCCAATCCGGGCGGAGGAGTATACAGCGCAGGCCGTTTTTTCACTTTCGCCCTTGACGACTGCAAGTCCGATCCCGCCGCATCGGTTGAATGGAGTCTCGACGGCGTGCCCGTGTCGGATCTGAGAGTTATGCTCACGGCCGGCTCCCACACCGTTGAGGCCTCCGTAACCTCCCAGTCGGGCCGGAAGTACACTCTGACGCTGGAAATCGAGGCGAAGTAGACTTCTGTTCATCCGGCGAACGAAATAGAGGAAAAATAACTATATTTGCGCATTATGCGTAAGTGTGTACTTTTCCTGTCGGCCCTTGTGCTTTCCGTGGCAGCCGCATCCTGCGGGACCGGCGTTCCCGGAGCCGCTTCAGAGGCCCCCGAGCTTCTGGCCGCCGTGCCTTCGGACGCCCAGCACATCGGTGTATTTTCCCGTCTGGACAGCGGTCTGTCCAGGATGATTGATTCCACAAGCACCATCCACAAGATTGATTTCGGCCGCCTTGGCCGCAGCCGTGCCGTCATCGCCGCGTGCGACGTCGGTACCCTTACGGCCCTCATCATAGTCGAGGCCGGCAAGGCTTCCGACGACACCCTCGCCGTGGCCGCAAATGTGATGGCCCAGGCCGATTCCGCCGGAGTCTTCCATTCCCATATCACGCTCGGGCAGCACAACGCCCTGCTCCTCAGCGGCTCCGAGACCGTCATGCTCGTCGCCGCCAGGAACCTCGCCTCGGAAACGTCCATCCTCGACGCCCCCGGCTTCGACAGGGTCGCAGGCGTGCTCCCTTCCGGGGACTACCAGATTTACCGCAGCAGCGCATCCAGGAAGCTGTTCAAGGATATGTTCACCGGCTATCTGTCCGGCCGCGTACCCGCTTTCCTCAAGGACGCCAGCGAGTGGATGGTCCGCAGCGAGGATGAAATCATCCCCGTCTGCCCCGAGGGAGAAAAGTATTACACGAATTTCTGCGCCTCCATGCAGGAAGCCTCCAGCCGTCTGCCCGAGGTCCTGCCTGAGGATTACACATTCTTCGTAGATATTCCCATCGCCTCCATAAGCGACTACCGTGTTGGGTTCGAGCGCTGGCTCGACGCACGCGTTGTCCTGGAGGCCTATAACAACGGTCTTTCCAAGGTATGGAGCAGCACCGGCAAGGATCCCAGGGCATGGGAGAAAGAGGCTGGCGTGCGTGAGGCTGCGGTCGTTTTCACTTCGCGGGGCAGGATCAACGCCCTCCGCGTGAAGGACAAGGCCCAGTCCGACGGCGTCGTCCCCAACCCTGTCACGGGCTTTGCCCATTCCCTCTACGGCAACATCTTCGCCGAGGCCGACAGCTGCATGCTCCGCCGCGGCAACTGGATAATCACCGGCCAGCGCGAGGCTCTGGAACTCTACAGCCCCTTGTCCAAGGCTCCCGCAGAGTGGCAGTCCAAGGCCAAGGCCGTGGCCGGCGGTCCTGATTTCCGTGTGTCCTGGAAAAACGATGACAGAATCAAGTTATGGCATTCCAATCAGTAAACAAGATACTCCAGAAGAGCTTCCAGGACAACTGGGAGCGCGCAGCCCTGTCCAATTATCAAGGCGTTACACTCAAATACAGCGACGTAGCGAAGCGCATCGAGCTGCTGCACATCTGCTTCCGCGAATGCGGCCTGCAGAAAGGCGACAAAGTGGCCCTTTGCTCCAAGAACCAGGCTAACTGGGGCGTATGCTTCCTGGCGGCCCTCACATACGGCGCAGTTCCGGTGCCCCTCCTCCATGAGTTCAAGCCTGAGAATATCCATTACCTCGTCAACCACTCAGAGAGCAAAGTCTTCTTCGTGGACGAGGCCAACTGGGAGAGCCTCTCCGAGGCCGAAATGCCCGGCGTACTGGTGTTCGTGCGCATGTCCACCCTCCATTACATCCTCGCCCGCGACCAGAAACTTGTCGAGGCCCGCGAGCACCTTGGAGAGGAGTTCCGCCGCATCCATCCCGAAGGCCTCCGTCCGGAGGACCTCGATTATTACGAAGATAGCGCAGAGGAGCTCGCCCTCATCAACTATACCTCCGGCACATCCGGATTTTCCAAGGGCGTAATGCTTCCCTACAGGTCGCTGCTCTGCAACATCCGCCTTGCCGGCGAGACCGCCGAGCCCCAGATGAACAACGAGTCCAATATGGTGGCCCTGCTGCCTTCCGCGCACATGTACGGAATGATGTTCGAGTTCCTGTTCGAAATGACCATCGGCGCCCACGTGCACTTCCTTACGCGCGTTCCCAGCCCCAAGGTCATCATGAAGGCGTTCTCCGAGATACATCCCGACTGCATCATCGCGGTGCCTCTCATCATAGAGAAGGTTTACAAGTCTCAGATCAAGCCCATCGCCGACCGCCACAAGACCTGGCTCAGCATCCCCCTGGTGGACCAGATCGTCCTCGGCAAGATACGCGAGGGCCTCATTGAGGCGTTCGGTGGCAAGTTCGAGGAGGTCATCCTCGGCGGTGCCGCCTTCAACCCCGAGGTCGAGCAGTTCCTGCGCCGCGTCAAGTTCCCCTTCACCGTGGGATACGGTATGACCGAATGCGGCCCCATCATCACCTACGCCCACTGGAACCGCACCAAGAAGGGTTCCTGCGGTTACGCCATCCCCGGATGCCAGATCCGCATCGACTCTCCCAATCCCCTCAAGATACCCGGCGAGGTGCAGGTCAAGGGCGACAACGTCTTCCTCGGATACTACAACAACCGCCAGGCCACCAAGGCGTCTTTCACCAACGACAACTGGTTCAAGACCGGCGACATGGGCGTCATGGACACCGACGGCTACCTGTACCTGCGCGGCCGCTCCAAGTGCATGATCCTCGGTCCTTCCGGACAGAATATCTATCCTGAGGAACTGGAGGCCGTCATCAACAATGTGAATTATGTGGTGGAGTCGCTCGTCATCGAAGACAACGGCAGCCTCACCGCACTTATCTATCCCGATTACCGCCAGGCCCAGGCCGACGGGCTCGACGACGAGTCGGTCAAGCAGAAGATCAACGACTGCCTGCCGGAAATCAACAAGCAGATCCCCGTTTACGCACAGATACGCAAGATAGAATTCCTTCCCGAGGACTTTGAGCGTACTCCCAAGCGAAGCATCAAGCGTTACCTGTACCAGCGATGAACAAATTCGACTCCCGATACCTCGAAATGGCCGAAATCTGGGCCCAGAACTCCTACTGCAAGCGCCGCAAGGTGGGGGCCCTGCTGGTCAAGGACAACATGATCATCTCCGACGGCTACAACGGCACTCCCTCCGGATTCGAAAACGTCTGCGAGGAGAACGGCGTCACCAAACCGTACGTCCTTCACGCCGAGGCCAATGCCATTTCCAAGGTCGCCAAATCCGGGAACAACAGCGCCGGAGCCACCCTGTACGTCACGGCGTCTCCCTGCATAGAGTGCTCCAAACTCATCATACAGTCCGGAATCAAGCGTGTGGTCTACAGGGATGAATACCGCCTGACCGACGGCGTCGACCTGCTCAAGCGGGCCGGAATTGAAGTAGAGAAGGTAGATTAGATGAAGAAAAGTACCGCCATCCTCCTTGTGCTCACGGGCTTGCTGCTGGGCGCCGGAATCGCCATCCCCCTGATGCGCGTCACCGAAAAGAACCGCCTGCTGGCGTCCAAATACGAAGACTGGCTCAAGCTCAGCGTGATAATGCAGAAAATCGACGAGATGTACGTCGATTCCGTCGATCACGCCAAGGTCACCGACGCCGCTGTCAGCGCCGCCCTGTCGGCACTCGATCCCCATTCCGTCTATATGCCTCCCCAGACGCTGGAGGCCTCCGAGGAAGAGCTTGCAGGCAATTTCTCCGGCATAGGCATACAGTTCAACGTGCCCAACGATACGGCGATAGTCATCGAGGTCATCCCCGGCGGCCCGGCGGAACGCGTCGGCATGCTTGCCGGCGACCGCCTGCTCAAGGTCAACGACACCCCGATTGCGGGCGTCAGGTTCCCACAGGACAGCATGGTGCGCCGCATGAAGGGCCCCGCCGGCACCAAGGTCTGCGTGACCGTGAGCCGCGACGGTGAGGTAATCCCGTTTGACATAGTCCGCGGACGCATTCCCACCCATTCCGTCGATGCTGCGTTTATGGTGAATGATACCGTAGGTTTCCTTCGCCTGAGCAAATTCTCCCGCAGCACCTCCCAGGAATTCTCCGCGGCTGCGCAGGAGTTGAGGAGACAGGGCCTCCGCCACCTCATCGTCGACCTTCGCGACAACGGCGGCGGCTACATGGACCAGGCGCTGATGCTGAGCAACCACTTCCTGCCCAAGGGCAAGCTGATAGTGTATATGGAGGGCCGCAACTACAAGCGCGAGAACTGCGTTTCGGACGGCCGCGGCCTGCTTCAGGACATAGGGCTGACCCTCCTTGTCTCCGAGGGCAGCGCCTCCTCCAGCGAAATCTTCGCCGGTGCCATGCAGGACAACGGCAGGGCTGTGCTGGTAGGCCGCAGGACCTTCGGCAAGGGCCTCGTGCAGGAGCCTGTTGACTTCACCGACGGCTCCGGCATACGCATCACCGTGGCCCGCTTCTATTCCCCTTCAGGCCGCTGTATCCAGAAGTCGTACGACAATTACGACGAGGATATCTACCGCCGTTACGAGAGGGGAGAGATGGTCGATGCCGACAGCATGAGCGTCGAAAGCGGCGGCATAGTGCCCGACATCTTCGTTCCCATGGATACCACCAGGGTGGGCAAGTTCTACATAATGTGCAACCGCAAAGCCACCGCGATGCGCTTCGCCTCCGACTGGTTCGACCGTCACAAGAAGGAACTCCAGGCGATTGAAGACTTCGGAACGCTCCAGAAGTATTTCGACCGCAACGACGTTGAAGCCGGCTTCCTCGCATTCGCAAAATCCCGTGACGGCCTCGTACCCGACGGCGCCGAGTGGGCCATCGAGCGTCCCTATATGCTTTCCCAGCTACGCGCCCTCATAGGCCGGTATTCAAAGCTTGGCGACAACGCCTTCTACCACCTATACCTGGACACCGATCCGGTCTATAAGGCGGCGATGGATGCGCTTGCTACTGGGCGATAAACTGATAGACTATATTTCCCGTCTGGCGGGCGGGCGCCTTGGGGTCTGCCGAGAACCGGCTGAGCCTTGCGGCGCGTATGGCGAAACTGCGCAGGCAGCCGTCGGCGCTCGAGACGCTTTCGTCAACCTTGGCGGCTATTACCGTACCTGAATTGTCGACGGTGATGAGTACCGTCACCTCTCCCGCTCCCATGCATCTGTAGGCCGGAATCGAGAGTTTGCTGGCCTTGCGGCCCTCAAGATAATAAGAAACGACTGAAGGACCGGAATACTTCTTCTGATCCTTGCCGGGGCCCTGGTCCTTGCTGGGAAGAGATGCCGTAAAGCCGTCGTCCGGCACCTCGAAACCGCCCTGCAACTCCCTGGCAAGGCGTTCTGCATCTTTATAGAGCTGGTCGGCGTCGGTTCCGCGGTCGTCCTTCAGGGAGCCGCGGTCCACCACGACGTTGCGTATGCTTGCGCCCGCCGCGCCGAGATCCCGCTCGAGCTTGTCGTGTATGGCCTGCTGGAATTCGGCCTCTTTCTGGAGCCGCTCCACCTCGGCCTGCAGACGCTCAAGTTCCTCGAGCTTGCTGAAGTCGAGGACGAAACTGTTTTCTTTCTGGATGGAGAAACCAAGGGTGGTCGCGAGCAGGACGATAAGCACCGCAAGATGTATGATTACGGTGGTATACAGTCCTGCCCGGTCCTCCTTTTTCACTGCTTCTTTTCGAGCTCTTTCTCTACTGTAGCGGTGATGATGTCGATTGCCACCTTATTGTGACCGCCCTGGGGGATGATGATGTCGGCGTAGCGCTTGCTGGGCTCGATGAACTGCAGGTACATCGGCTTGACGGTGCGGCTGTAGCGCTCTATCACCCAATGGACGTCCTTGCCGCGCTCGCATATGTCGCGCTCGATGACGCGCATCAGGCGGTCGTCATCGTCGGCGTCCACGAAGATCTTGATGTCCATCTGGTCCCGCAGCTTCTTGCAGGTAAAGATAAGGATACCCTCGATGATGATGATGTCGGCGGGCTCCACCAGCTTGGTCTCGGTCTTGGACCTGGTGCACGAAATGAACGAATACACCGGCTGCTGCACGCTCTTGCCGTTCTTGAGGTCGCGGAGCTGGTTGCACAGCAGGTCCCACTCGATGGAATCGGGATGGTCGAAATTATGGACCCTCTTCTCCTCGTCGGTAAGGTCGCTGGAATCCTTGTAGTACGAATCCTGGGGGATGACGACTACCTTCTTGCCTTCAAGCTGGTCGGTGATGGCATTCACCACCGTAGTTTTACCGGAACCTGATCCTCCGGCTATACCAATTACTAACATTAAAATTCTGCGTTTTTAGGGGTGCGAGGGAATGGAATGACGTCGCGGATGTTCTGCATGCCGGTGACGAAGAGGAGGAGCCTCTCGAAGCCAAGGCCGAAGCCGCTGTGAGGGCAGCTGCCGAAGCGGCGGGTATCGATGTACCACTCGAGGTTCTTGCGGCTCATGCCGAGCTCGTCGATGCGGGCCTCGAGCTTTGCAAGGTCGGCCTCGCGCTCGCTGCCGCCGATTATCTCGCCGATCTTGGGGAAGAGGACGTCCATTGCGCGCACCGTCTTGCCGTCCTCGTTCTGCTTCATATAGAAAGCCTTGATATCCTTGGGATACCCCGTGAGGATGACAGGCTTCTTGAAATGCTGCTCCACGAGGAACCTCTCGTGCTCGCTCTGGAGGTCTGCGCCCCAGAAGACAGGATACTCGAACTGCACCCCGTCTGCGACAGCCTGCTCGAGAATCTTTATGCCCTCGGTGTACTCCAGGCGTACGAACTCGGTGCCGATGACGCTCTCAAGGCGCTCGACAAGCTCGGGGTCGTAGCGGTCGTTGAGGAACTGGATGTCCTCACGGCAGTTGTCCAGGGCATATTTGACCAGGAACTTGATGAATTCCTCGGCGAGGTCCATGTTGTCCTGAAGGTCGTAGAAAGCCATTTCCGGCTCGATCATCCAGAACTCCGCAAGGTGCCTCGGGGTGTTGGAATTCTCCGCACGGAAAGTGGGACCGAAAGTGTAGATCTCGCCCAGCGCGGTGGCTCCGAGCTCGCCCTCCAGCTGACCGCTCACGGTGAGGGAGGTCCTGCGGCCGAAGAAATCCTTGCTGTAATCTATATCTCCCTTCTTGTTGCGGGGCAGGGGGGCACCCAGGTCCAGAGTGGTGACCTGGAACATGTTGCCGGCGCCCTCGGCGTCCGACGCGGTGATGAGCGGAGTATGCAGGTAAACGAACCCGCGGGAATGGAAGAATTCGTGAATGGCGAAGGCCATCTGGCTGCGGAGGCGGAGCACGGCGCCGAAGGTGTTGGTCCTTGGACGCATGTGCGCGACGGTGCGCAGGTATTCAAACGACGTATCCTTCTTCTGGAGCGGATAGCGCATGGGGTCGCACTCGCCATAGACGGTGATGTCCTTTGCCTTGATTTCCACTGCCTGGCCGCTGCCGATGGATTCCACCAGCGTGCCTTCCACGCAGATGCAGCTGCCTGTGCTTATCTTTGACAGGACGCCCTCCGTTTCCGGGGTCTTGTCCACCACTATCTGGATGTTCTTGATTGTGGAGCCGTCGTTCAGGGCGATGAACGCAATTTCCCTGTTGCCCCTCTTGGTTCTGACCCAACCTTTGGCCAGTACCTCTTTGCCTGCCTGCATTTCCAGCAGGTCCTTCACTTTATAACGAACTAATGACATTGATTTTCAATCTTTTAAAAAAGCAGCCCTCTGGGAAGGGGGCTGCTCGTATCTGCCAAGTGGCTGTCTATTGACCGCCCTTGCGTGCGGAGTACATTATCTTAAGCGCGGAGCATCGTCTGAGCTCCTGCTTGACGTCGGTAATGATACCCATTCGGACATCCTGGTCGGCCCTGATGCTGACGGTCATGAACTGACGGTCCTGCTCACTGTGGGACTCACGCTCGGCAGCCACGAAGTCGCGGATGTCGTCGGTGGTCTTGAATGAGTCGTTCAGCTGGATACGGGCCTCTGTTCCGTACATTGCCTGCAGAGACTTGATAGGCGTACCGATGTTGATGTATGAATTGAGATCCTTGCGCTCGAGCTTGACTACCTCGGAGGCCTCGGGGATCTTGACCATGACTTTGTTCTCGGTTTCGCGCATCTGCGTGGTAACCATAAAGAAGAACAGGAGCATGAAAACGATATCGGAAAGGGAGCTGCTGGTCATTGCCGGCACCTCTTTCTTGTTGTTGCTTCCACCAAATTTTGACATAATTCTTTCCTCCTGTATTTTATCTTCTGCGGCCTACATCCTTGGGTTCTGCCTCGGAGATGTTCTGGGGCACTGCCTTCTTGACAATTGCCTGTGTATCTTCGTCGAGGAGCATGAACACCTTGCCGTACTGGCGGCGGGAGAAGTCGTCACGAAGTTCGTTGACGGCCTTCACGAGCTCGTTCTGTACTGCGATGTATGCCTGGTAACTGGTACCACGGTCGTTCTGAAGGGAGATGACGCCCTTGGAGACGGGCCATTCTCCCAGACCCTCGATGTTCTGAACCTCCTTTTCGGGGAGATTGGGATCATTGGCGGGGTTGGTCAGGAACTCTTTGATCTTGTCTTTAAGCTGGCTGATGTCGATGGGCTCGCTACCGGCAAGGATTCTATCGGCCGAATTGATCTTCACCTGGATGATGTTTCGGCGATTGACCTTCTGGTCCTCCACTTTCTGATTCTTGTCGGGCATGGGGGGAAGACGGCGGCTGAGGCCGGTCTGGCTGCCCATGGTCGTGGTCATCAGGAAGTAGCACAGCAGCAGGAACGCGATGTCCGCGGTCGAGCTGGTGTTCATTGCTGGTACTTTCTTCTTGCCCATGGTTACTTCTTGCTAGCTATGGCCATACGGATTTCGCCGACGATGATGGCAGCGATGGCTGCGCCGCCGACGATGTATGTGAGATTAAGGATGGTGTCGGTGAGTTTGAGGGTGCCGCCGGTAACGGGAACGCCGGTGTAGCCGATTGCAGGATCACCCTTCGCCAGTAAGTAGGCGACGAGGCAGAGCGCAGCCACTCCAACCAGAATGATCCCGATCTTGATCAGGCTCTTCGGGTTGTTTATGGCACCTACGATGAGGCCCAGGATGATGACGCAGAAGAGCGCCAGGCCGAGCATCGCGTAGGTCCAGTAGAGCAGGGTGTCTACAGTGCTGCCGCCGAATCTCTGGGAGAAGCCCCAGATGAGGAGGCCGACACTGATGATGACCAGCGCTACCATAACCCATTTGAATATTTTGTTGAGTTTCATGATTTGCTGTGCGCTATAGGGTGATTATTTCTTTGCGTTGTGCTTGGTGAGAAGGTCGATCAGGCAGATGGAAGAATCTTCCATATCGATGGTGAGGCTGTCGATCTTGGCGAGGATGTAGTTGTAGAACACCTGGAGGATCATGGCGACGATGAGACCGCCGACGGTGGTGATGAGAGCGACCTTCATACCTCCTGCGACAACGTTCGGGGAGATGTCACCTGCTGCCTGGATGGCGTCGAATGCGTTGATCATACCGATAACGGTACCGAGGAATCCGAGGGACGGGGCGATGGCGATGAAGAGGCCGATCCAGCTCAGTCCGTTCTCCATTTCGCTCATCTGTACGGAGCCGTAGGAAACGACGGTTTTCTCGACTACGTCGATACCCTGGTCGTAACGGAGGAGACCCTGGTAGAAGATGGAGGCCACGGGGCCGCGGGTTTCGCGGCAGACGTCCTTGGCTGCTTCCACACCGCCTTCCTCAAGAGCCTGCTCGACTTTCGCGAGGAGCTTCTTGGTGTTGGACTTGGAGAAGGTGAGATAGAGGATACGCTCGATGGAGAGTGCGAGACCGATGATGAGGCAGATGATGATGAGGGACATGAAGCCTGCACCACCTTCGATGAACTTGGTCTTGAGGGCCTGGTGGAGAGGGACTTCCTCGCCGGTACCGGCGAGCAGGTCGGCTGCGGTCATCTCTGCGGGTGCGGAGGCAACTTGCTCCTCTGCGGGTGCTCCCTGAGCGTCCTGGGCGGATGCGGTGTTAGCAGCGAAGGCCATTACGCCGGCGACTGCAAGAAACATGAAAAACTTTTTCATAAACGTTGAATGATGTATTAGTTAAAATTAATTTCCTAGCGAAATCGGTGCAATTTAGCAAAATTATTTCATAAGTCAATACCTATTTTGATATTTCGCCGCACAGGTTTTTCTCTACATAGGCCTTAACGTATTCATTATCATTGCTCTTGCCCATAAGGAAGAACAGTTTGCCGAGAGCGCTCTCCAGCGTGATGTCGTAGCCGCTCAGCACCCCTGCCCTGTGCAGTGCCCGTCCTGTGGCGTACAGGTCCATGTTGACGGTACCCCGCAGGCACTGGGTGACGTTGAGGAGCACCTTGCCGGCATCCGCTGCTTCGCGGACTATGTCCAGGAACCAGTCGCGCGATGGGGCGTTGCCGCATCCGAAGGTCTCCAGGATGACGGCCCTCGTGGCCTCTCCGAGGAGGGTGTCGCGCACCACCTGTTCGGTGATGCCGGGATGGACCTTGAGTATGGATACCCTGGTGTCCAGCGCGCTGCTGACCGACAGCAGGCCTCGGGACGGACGGAGGATTATATCCTTGTTGTAGCGGATGTCGATGCCCGCCTCGGCCAGCGGCGGGAGGTTGGGCGAACGGAATGCGTCGAAGCCGTCGGCGTCCACCTTGGTGCTGCGGTTGCCCCTGATGAGCAGGGAGTTGAAGTATATGCAGACCTCCGGAACGATGGCGCTGCCGTCCCTCTCCCGCGCACCTGCAATCTCCACCGCGGAAACCAGGTTTTCCCTGCCGTCGGTGCGCAGCCGGCCCACCGGAAGCTGGCTCCCGGTGAACACCACCGGCTTGCTGAGGTTGGAGAGCATGTAGCTCAGGACCGATGCGCTGTAGGCCATCGTATCCGTGCCGTGCAGCACCACGAAGCCGTCGTAGGCGTCGTATTTCCGCTCTATGAGCGCCGCCAGTTTCTGCCACATCGCGGGCTCGATGTCGGATGAATCTATCAGCGGGTCGAATGTGACATGGTCGATGCTGGTGCCGAACTTGCGGAGTTCGGGCACTTCGTCCAGCAGGCTGTCGAAGTCGAACGGGCGGAGCGTCTGGTCCACCGGATCCTCTTTCATCCCGATGGTCCCGCCTGTGTATATCAGCAGTACGTTACTCATATTGCGAACAGTTTTCTTGCGTTTGCGGTGGTGACGGCGGCGACTTCTTCCAGGCTCACGCCCTTCACCCGTGCGAGGAATTCCGCGATGACGGGGATGTTGGCGCTTTCGTTGCGCGTGCCGCGAAGGGGAGTGGGCGCGAGGTACGGGGAGTCCGTTTCCAGGAGGATGCGCTCCAGCGGGATGCGCAGGACGTCCTCCGCTATGCGGGCCTTCTTGAAGGTGAGGACGCCTCCGATGCCCACGTACCATTCGCCGTAGCGCTGCATGCGATCGAAGACCTCGGCGCTGCCGCTGAAGGCGTGCAGGTTGCCTCTCAGGTGCATTCCGCGGCACTTTTCCATTATGGCGAACCAGTCTTCCGTGGCGTCTCGGAGGTGTATGTTGACGGGAAGGTCCCAGTCGCGGGCAATCTCGAACTGGGCCAGCAGGGCCTCCTTCTGGAGCTCTGCGGTATCGGCCCCGTAGTGGTAGTCGAGGCCGATTTCCCCTATGGCGACGGGACCCCCGGAGTGCCAGGACGACAGGTCTGCCACCTCGTCCTTCCAGTCGGGGCCTACGTGCCCCGGGTACAGGCCGAGCATGGGATACAGCACGCCGGGATGGCGTCCGCACAGGGCGTACATCTCTGCGCGGCCCTCCCTGCCGGTGTCGGCCTGAAGGAGGACGGTGACGCCTGCCGCCACGGCCCGGGCGATGACGGCATCCTCTTCGCCGGCGTACGATTCGTCGCTGTTGTGGGTATGTGTGTCGATGAATTCCATCGAAGGCAAATTTAGCATTTTTTATCCGTAATCGTACACCTTTGGAGTAAATCCGTACTGATGAACCCGTCGCTCTCCAGCAGGCACAGGGCTGCGCTTACGCTGCCGTAGTCTTCGTCCAGGGACCGGCATATCTCTTCCGGGACGGCTCCGCGGTGCTCCCGGATGAAAAGGGCGACGGCTACAAGCCTGTCGACCGTGGCCTTGTCGGCCGCGCCGTAGCACGCCCGCAGGCTTTCCTCCAGCGCCGGGCCGCGCCGCAGGGAAACGCTTCCCAGGGACAGCTGCCGCGCGATCGAGGCCTCGTCGCCGAGGGGCTCCGCTATGCTTTCCATGATGATGCGGTTGCATCCGGCTGAACGTACGTCGTCGATCCTTCCGGGCAGGGCGAAGACCTCCCGCCCGTAACTTGCGGCAAGCCGTGCCGTCATAGTCCCTCCGCCCTTGGCCTTGGACTCTGTGAGGACGGTGGCGCGCGAGATGCCTGCGATGATGCGGTTCCGCCGCAGGAAGTTGAATGCCACCGGGGACGTTCCCGGCGGAAAGTCGGTCACCAGTGCACTGCGGGGCGAGGAAACGATCCTTCGGGCCGCCGCAGCGTGCCTCCTGGGGTAGATGGAGTCGATTCCGACGGGGATGACGGCCACCGTGGGCAGTCCGGTGTCCAGCGCTGCCATATGTGCCGTGATGTCCACCCCGATGGCAAGGCCGCTGACGACGGTGGGCCGTTTGCGGCTGCGGCCCATCGCCCCCACGATGCGCGCCGTCCACTCGCGGCCGTAGGGGGAGATGTCCCTGGTCCCCACGACGGATACGAAGTCGCCGCTGCCGAAGACTTCCTCCGGCGTGCTCGAGCCGAGGAAGTAAAGGCCGACGGGGGCGTCGGGGCACTCGGAGAGCAGGGGAGGATAGCCCGGGGAGCCTGCCGGAATGAACCTGCAGCCCTCCGAGCGAAGGAACTCATACTCCCGGGCGGCGTCTTCGAGCGCCTGGGGGCAGATCTGGGATCTGAATTTACTGAAAGGTCCGAAGGCCTCGTCGAGGGTGTCGGAACTCTGGGAGAAGACGGCTCCGGGGGAGCCGAAGCGGGCGGCGAGGGCCCGCGCAGTGGCCGGCGAATAACCGAATATGCGGTTCAGAGCCAGCGAGCAAAGGATTTCATAATCTGTCCGGTCCATAAGTTTTTCATAACAGTCCGGACAAAGATAATCAAAAAGTCGTTATTTCAAACCGATGTCCGTCAAACGTCTTTGAGAATCCTCCGGCTCATGGGAAGAAGGTTGTTGCAGCGGGTCCCCAGATTCTTTACGAGGCCGACTGGATGGCCTTTGTAAGTTACCGCAACGAAGCCCTTCGGCGCCCCCGGAAGCACGATGGCGTCCCGGTGCAGGAAGCGCAGGGCCGTCTGCAGGTCCACTTCGGCCGGCGGGACGGATTTGCCGTCGTAGCCGATGGCGAGCACGCTGTCGGGATGGGGAATGACGTCCTTCCCCTTGACCGTCGGCTCCGGGATTCCGCACCTGAGCGGCCGCAGGACCGATATGTCGAAACGGCTGGAACGGGATGCGCCGGCTGTCTTGACGAGCGCCCCTGCCCACTGGCCTTCACCGGGAACCACGCCCGCACGCAGCAGACTGCCGCAGGAAGTGAGCTGCACGCCGTACTCCGGGAACTCATCCTCAGGGGGGATTATGGAGCCGCCGAGCTCCTCCGCGGCCCAGCGGAGATTGGCGTCGTTCTCGGCGTCTTCGTACGTGCAGGTGGAGTAGATCAGGAGGCCGCCGCTACGCAGTGCGGGCCACACGTCGGCGAGGATGCGCTTCTGCCTTGCGGCGCAGACGGTTACGAGCTCCGGGGACCATTCCTCCACGGCCCGTTCGTCCTTCCGGAACATGCCCTCGCCGCTGCAGGGCACGTCGGCGATGATGATGTCGAAGGCGCCGGGAAGGCTCCGGCCTATTACCGCCGGATCGACGCTGGTTACGCTCACGCATGGGTCTCCCCAGCGGGCTACGTTATCAAGGAGCACGGAAGCCCGCGCCTTCATGACCTCGTTGGCGACAAGGGTGAAGGCGTTGCCGAAGCGCTCGCGCAGGGACGCGGCGGCGTCGGTGGTCTTGCCTCCGGGCGCGGCGCAAAGGTCGAGCACGCGCACTCCGGGGCCGAATCCGCCGAGGTGCTTGCGAAGCAGGTGCCCGATGAACATCGCCGACGAATCCTGCACGTAGTAGCATCCGGCGTGCATCAGGGGGTCGAGTATGAACTGCGGGCGCTCGGAAAGGATGCGTCCGTGCGGGCTCCAGGGTACGGGTGAACCGTCGGGACCGTCGGAGCCCTTGAAGGGGTTGAGCCGTATGGAAACGGAGGCGCCGGGCATCAGCCGAGGTCGGAAGGGAATTCGGGGCGCTTGCCCTGGGAGACCTGCACCAGGCCGTCGACAGCCTTGTCCAGTGCGTCCTTGATCCGGCCGCCCAGGAGGGCTTTCATCATGAGGTTGAGGTCGGCGTCGACCTCTATACTGAAGTCGGTGCCGCCCGGAGCGGGATCGAAGTGTGCGGTGATGCTGAAATGGAACGGCGCGTCGTCGTCCTCGAGGCGCAGCAGGCTGTACGGATTGCGCTCCACGACGCGTACGGCGATGGAGAATCCCTGGACCGTGGCGTGGATGGAGTCGAAATCGGCGGTGACGCTGTCGCGGTATTTCTCCGGGAGCGACTGGGTGAGGTTGCGCATGTCGGTGAAACTCATATACAGCTGCTCGGGAGGTACGGCGACTATGCCGTGTTTGCTATCGTAATGTGCTGCCATATCGTCAATTTTTGTTACTTTTGCAAAGATATAAAAATCTATGCACAAAATTTACTTCGAAAAGCGCTGCATCATAATCTGCCCGCCCTCCGACCAGGCGCTCGCGGATCCCAATTCCATAGAATTCCACAGCGGATCCCAGCTCGACCTGCACACCCTGGTGGGTATGTTCAAGGCCTCCGAATCGCTCAGCCGCATCTACATTCCCACGGACGACACCGAGCAGGCCTACGCACGCCTGTGCGCTGAATTCCGCGAAGTGAATGCAGCCGGAGGGCTTGTGTCCAACCGGCGCGGCGACTTCCTTCTCATAAGCCGCAGCGGCCTCTGGGACCTGCCCAAGGGCCATCAGGATCCGGGTGAAGACATCTCCGTCACGGCCCTTCGCGAGGTCCGCGAGGAAACCGGCGTGGAAGCCCTCGAGCTGCGCGACCTCATCTGCGTCACGGACCATTGCTACCTGCGCAACGGCGTCTGGCACCTCAAGCACACCTGGTGGTACGACATGCTATACACCGACCCGGTAGACCTTACGCCCCAGCGCGAGGAGGACATAAGCAAGGCCGCCTGGGTGGCAAAATCGAGCCTTCCTCCCTATCTGAAAAACACATATCCGTCCATACTTGAAGTGTTCCGCGAGGCAAAAGTGTAGTTTTTCCTCATTTTGTGAAACTTTTTGAAGTTTTGTATCGTATAATTTATTACGTATGAAACTTTCCCAATTTAACTTCGACCTCCCCGCGGAGAAGATCGCAAAAGAGCCCGTTCGCTGGCGTGACGAATGCAAACTTATGGTCCTTCACAAAGACACGGGCGAAATAGAGCACAGACTTTTCAAAGACATCCTCGATTATTACCATAAAGGAGACCGCTTCGTCTTCAACGACACCCGTGTCTTCCCCGCCAAACTGTTCGGCAAGAAGGAGAAGACCGGAGCCGACATCATGGTGTTCCTGCTTCGTGAGCTCAACCGCGAGCAGCGCCTCTGGGACGTCATCGTCGAGCCCGCCCGCAAAATCCGCATAGGCAACAAGCTCTACTTCGGCGAAGACGAGAGCATGGTGGCCGAAGTTATCGACAACACTACCTCCCGCGGCCGTACGCTGCGTTTCCTGTACGACGGCCCGTACGAGGAGTTCAAGGAATCCCTGTTCGCCCTCGGCCAGACCCCCGTCCCCGAGTGGGTCAAGGAAGAAGTAGGGCCTGAGGACGCAGAGAACTTCCAGACCATTTTCGCATCCAAGGAGGGCGCGGTCTCCGCTCCCGCCGCCGGCCTGCATTTCTCCCGCGAACTCATGAACAGGATGATCCTCGCCGACGTCGAGAAGACCTTCATCACCGTCCACATGGGCATAGGGCACTTCCGCAGCGTCGATGTGGAAGACCTATCCAAGCACAAGGTGGACAGCGAGCACATGATCATCAGCGAGCAGGCCGCGAACGAGATAAACGCCACCAAGCGCGCAGGAGGCAAGATCTGCGCAGTCGGCGTCACCGTCATCCGCGCCCTGGAGACCTACGTCACCACCAATGCTGAAATCCGCGCCAACGACACCTGGACCAACAAGTTCATCTTCCCTCCCTACGACTTCAGCATAGCCGATTCATTCGTTTCCAACTTCCACCTGCCCTGCTCCACCATGCTCATGATGGAGGCGGCCTTCGGAGGATTCGAGCGTGTGATGAACGCCTACGACGTAGCGCTGGAGAACGATTACCGCTTCGGTCCCTACGGAGACGCGCTGCTGATAATCTGATTAACCTACCTTACCCTTACGGTCTCTGCCGGATCCACGCGTGATATGAACAGCGTGGGGATGAGCAGCAGGAGCATTATTGCCCCGAACGCCACTGCGTTGACAATCAGCAGTGTAGGTATGCTTATGCTCACTGGGACGTACGATACGAAGTAATTCGCGGGATTGAGCCTGATGAGGTGCGTCGTGCCCTGCACGAGGCAGAACAGCAGCGCCGCGCCGTTGCCTATGGCCATACCTATGGCGGTGCTGCGGGCGGCCACGTTGAGGAAAACCTTGGCAATGGCCTTGTTGCCCATTCCCAGGCTCTTGAGCATTCCGATCGTGGATATGTGCCTGAACAGCAGTATCAGCAGTCCGGAGATCATGTTGAATCCGGCCACCACTATCATCAGAAGTATGATTGCCGCGACGTTGACGTCGATGAGGTCGAGCCAGTCGAAGAGCTGGGGATACTTCTCCCTGGCGGTCGAGGCGCGCAGCACGTCTTCGTCCTCCTTTGCATTGCCGTACGCAACGAGGGACATCGAAAATGCCGTGACGTCAGCGTCGGCGCCGTCTTTCAGCATCACCTCGAAGTTGCTGCACTCAGTGGAGTCCCATCCGCACAGGCGCTGCATATCCGCCAGCGGGACCTCTATGGTGAGGAATTCATCGGTGTCAATGAGGCTTTCGAAAACCTCGCTCACGGTGAAACGGCGGGCCCGGACCTTCTCGTCCACGAACCAGGTGGTGAAGGTGTCGCCCTCGTTCAGCTGAAGCTTGCGGGCGAGCCTGGAAGGGATGCGCGCCTGCAGGGAGCAGCTGTCTGGCATGGGAACTCCTTTTACCAGCACGCCGCTGATGTCGTCCGGTCCCTTCGCGATTCCGGGCTTCCAGATGACCGGGGTGATGCTTTCCACCACGTCGAATTCTCCCAGTTTGGAGAAGTACGACAGGGACGAGCTGACCGGCTCTTCACTGCTCAGGAGGCGTATGTCGCCCGACAGGGAAGACAGTCCGCGGCGGATTTCGGCCCGGAAGCCGCCGGATATGGCCAGCGAAATTATCATCACGAAGAATGATACCGCGATGGCGATGACGGCGAGGCGCCCCTTGAAGCGCAGCCGGGATGCTATGAAACCTTCTACGGACATATATGGCGGTATCGTTCGTGATATGCACGCACCTTGCGCACGTAGGACATCGTTTCGATGCCCCCTTCGAAGGTGCCGTGCCTGATGTGGTCAAGTCCGGCAATGGAATCGTGCTGCATCTGCGGGATGACGGCGGAAACGTTGTCCCAGCGCGAGACGTCCACTCCGAGGTGGCGTGCGTGACTGATGCAGTCCCTCACCCTGCCGGTGCCTGCATTGTAGCCGGCGAGCGTGTACTTGGTGAGTTCTTCCTGGTTGGCGGCAACGCGCTTGAAGCGTTCACGCACCGCAAGCAGCATATGGACGCCGGCGCGGATGTTCTCTTCCGGGTCGAGGGAATTGCTGCAGCCGAAGTGGCTGGCGGTGTCGGGAACGAGCTGCATGAGGCCTGCGGCACCCCTGGCCGAACGTGCCTCTATATGGAATTTCGACTCCTGGTAAACCACGGCGGCGAGGAGTTTCCAGTCCCAGCCGAGGGTGTCGGCATAGACTCGCAGGAGCGAATCGTACGGGGAGATGAAGTCGGCGCTCACCCGCTTGTGCGGATTGTAGATGTCGAAGAACGACTGGCGGATGCGCAGGTAGTCGGGCCTCGTGCGGAACTGCCTGAGCCATTCCGACGCCTTGCCGGCTTCTACGCCGCTGGCCGAAGAGAATACCCAGATTCCGCAGCTGTCGGCCGGTATCATTACAAGGGATGAATCTATGCTGACGGTATCCTGATAGGGGAAGGCCACTACGTCGAGCGCGCCCGAGCGGAGCGAATCCAGTACGGCCTCGCGCCTTTTGGCGAGCCGCACAGACGCCACCCGGCCGGTATTGCGGGCGTAGCGTCCGAGGAGGTCATAGGAGTAGCCGCAGCGGAGTTCGAAGGTGGGCTCATCGCCGTCGAGGCTTATTGCGCCCAGCAGGGGAGAGCCGTCGTGCCACGGGCCTTCGTGCCTCCTGCAGGACAGGACACACAGGACTGCAAAGAGCAGGAGGATGGTGCGCGGCGCTTTCATATCCCAGTGCTTATCTGCCTCTCGGTCCCGAGCCTGAGCCGCCGGAAGAACCTCCGCCGGAGTGGGTGAGGCTGCGGTCGGTGCTGAAGTAGAACGGCCAGTACATTCCGAGCTTGAGGCCCTCCATACCGTCGATGGTATAGATGTAGCGGTCGGCGGTGAAGTAGTCCTTGCGGTCCATTGGCCAGCCGCGGCCTATGTTCTGGTACTTGATGAAGAGGCACAGGCGTTTCCACTGCACGTTGACGAAGAGGTCCAGGTAGGGACCGTTCTCGTAGAGGTGCTTGTTCTGGTTGTGGAATACGCCCAGGGCGGGATTCCAGGACGGCGAATACCACTGGGTGTTGTAGAATCCGTTGGCGCCGATCTGCATCTCCATGACGCCTTTCTGGACGGGGAACTGCACGTACCAGCGCAGGTTGAGTGCGACCAGCGGCAGCGGCAGTATATCCGGCTTGGATGAATACTGCACGAGGATGCGGTTGTCCAGATGTACGGGGCCGAATACGAAGTCTTTCCTCAGGGATGCCGAGATGACGCTCATCGGGACCGTGTTCTGCCGTACTATTCCCAGCGTATCGTAGTAGATGTTGTTGGCAAGCAGTGCATAGCCGACGTCAGCGCTGAGGCGCCAGCGGGGCACGTCGATGCGGCCGCGGATGCTGGTGGTTGATATCTTCGAGAAGTCGTTGTTCCAGCTGAAATGGTTGGTGTTGAGGACCCTGGTGTAATAATCCGGGGTGAGCAGCGTGGTGCTGAAGCTTGCCCCGACGTTGATCGGGCTCTTGCGTGCCCTGCGGAAGGGATAGAAGCTCAGTCCGGCGTTGGCCTCGACCTCGGTGTCGCCGATCTTGTATCCCAGGACGTTGAACTTTGCCTTGGCGTCCCAGTGGACGAAGTTGCGGAACTGCCCCTGTGCCCCGGCGTACAGGTACACGGAGTTCTCGACGTGCTTTTGAGGCCTGATGCTGGAGGAATCGAAGTAATGGCGGAGTTCGTCCCCGGCGCCTACGTCGAGTTTGGAAACTATGCCCTCGCTGCCCCACGGTTGCAGGCGGACGAAAATCTTGTTGTCCAGCTTCATGGTGCCGAGGGAGTCGGCGCTGGCGGGGCCGAAGTTGAAAACGTTGTTGTAGAACTCCTTGCCGATGTCGTTGCTTATCCTGTCGGTGTAATTGCGGGAGTATCTGGACCATTCGCTGCTGTGGCCGATGAAGGCGGTGGTGACGTTGCGGTCCAGGGTGTCGGCCGCCTCGGCTTCAGCAACCTCCGTGCTGTCGGCCTTGTGCCCGATACGCTTGATGAACTCGAAGGGGATGCGGTACTGCTGGTCGAGGAACCATGTATGCTTGACAATCTTGGACGACGCGCCGCTGAGCACCACCGGTATCTCGCGGACTTCCACCGTGGTGTCGCGTATCCACATCCTGTCCGTGATGCCGCCGTTCTCCTTGCGGTCGACCATATTGTATATGTAGCCGAGGTGGGCGAGGTACTTGCGGCCGGTGTAGTTCACGCGGGCTGCGAAGGTCTTGTTCGTGGTGGTTTCGCTCTCGAGCATTCCGCCGCCGCCGAAACGGTCGTAGGACAGCGTGAAATTGAGTTCCGGCAGGATGTTCTGCGTGGTGAGTATATGCAGGTTGTCCGATTCCTTCTCATCTCCGGCAAGGAGGGTTCCGTAGTACGCCAGCTCGGTGTGGGGGGTCTTGGTATTGTAATGCGGAAGCGTGCGGGGAGAGAAGGACCAAGACTCCTGGGCGTCGTAGAACGGCACCCTTTCGTCGCTGGTGCGGTTGAAGAAGTTGTAGTACTGCGCCGGCGAACCAGGGACGCCGAGCCAGGTGGCGTTGACGTCCTTGCGGAAGAACGGGTAGTCGTTGAAGTGGTAATTGTAGGTGGTGTCCGGCACCCGGATGTCGAGCCTGTGGAAATCCTGGTCCACCGTCCATTCGACTATACGCTTGTACTGCATGGAATCGGGGAAGGCGAAGGTCTCCAGGATACGGGGGGAGAATTCTACGATGGAGTCCCTGCGGGCCTGGGCCTCTTCCTTGGCCCTGCGTATGGAATCCATTGCGGCGAGCTTGGCGGGAAGGGCCATCTTCTCGTCGTATTCGCGGCGTTCCCTGCGGGAGAGGGAGTTGTACCAGGCCCGGAAGATGGAGTCGGCGACGTGGGTGGAGTCGGCAACGAACACGGAGTCTATCTTCCTCCAGTCGAGGGAGTCGAGCCTGGCGAGGCCGAGGAACCTGAGAGCCTCGGCGGAATCTGGCGGGATGCGGGACAGCATGGTGTCCGCCAGGGCCTTGAGGGAGTCGCTGGAATGACGGAGGGAGTCGCGGACGATGACGCGGGTAAGTGAATCCTTGAGCGCTACATAATACTTGTAACGCCAGGGGTCGGAGAGGCGCAGCCACTCCGGCGGATGGATGGTGTCGCGGGCGGTGAGGTGGGGGAGGGTGTCAAGCTCCTCCTGTACGGCCACGGTGTCGGCGACGTCTGTGAGGAGGCTGTCGGCAATCTTTATCTCTCCCAGGTCGCCCTTGCGGTTGAGTTTGTAGGCGTCGCGCTCGTAGATGACGGTGTCGGCGAAGAAAACGGGCTCCGGAATGGCGTGGCGGCGGATTTCGGGAGAACCGAGTCCGAGCACGCTTGCTATGGCCGTTCCGACCACGGCTGCGGGAAACAGTATTCCGGAGAACGCTTTCATAGGCCTTTGGCGTCAAGTGAATCGCGGATGACGGGGTCTTCCGCTATGAAAGGCGCACCCTGCGAGACGAGCTGTGCGAGCTCGGGGCCGCTGAGGCTGCGGGCAAGTATGCTGAGCGCCTGCAGGCCGACGAAATCGCCGGTGTGCAGGGAATATACGTCCTTGCAGAGGTCGTCTATCTTCTGCATCTGGATGCGGTAGATGGAATCGGCCTCGGCGAGCCTGTCGTTCATCGCGAGTTCGCCGATTTCGCTCTCCCTTTCACGGTACAGTTCCAGGATGCCCTCCTGCAGCCGGCGCATTTCGTCCGTGAGGGGACTGCCGGTGACCGTTTCGGGATAATCGAGGTCGATGACTATGGTCTCAGTGTCGGGGATGAACCTGGCCTTGAAACGGCTGTCCAGGGCCTCCCTGCCGCGGAAACGGAGCGCTGCTGTGAGGATGGTGGTAGGGTCTATGTCGCCCTTGAAAGTGAACTTGCCGCCTTTTACGACGGTGGAGTCGAGGGGTTCGTCCCAGCCGCCGGGCCCGAGCAGATATACCTTGCTGCCGGGGGCGGCGGCGAGGTCATCGGCCACGTTGCCCCTTACCGTAAACCGCTTCGAATTCATCGAACAGGATGCGATAAGGGCAAGCGCGGACAGCGCGGCGGCTATGGGACTAAGCCTCATTCGTTTCGAATATTGAAGGGACGGGGTCCATGTTGCCCTCGGGGCGCAGCTGCCGTACCTTGCTGATGCCGAGCACCACAAGGGCGGTAAGGAGTACGCTGGCGGCGACAAGGATCCAATAGGCAGGTGAGGGTATCACGTCCATCCAGCCCTCCGCCTCTTCCATGCCGGGAAGACGGCTGCAGATGACTGCGAAGGTGTTGTTGACGCAGTGCATGAGCATGGTGAGCTTGAGGGAGCCCGTCTTGTAATAGACGTAACCGAGCAGGCAGCCGATGATGAATGCGGGGATGGCCTGCCAGGGGTTGAGGTGGATGACCGCGAAGAAAAGTGCCGAGATGATGATCGCCAGGACGGGGTTCATCCTGTGGGACAGGAGTCCGCGCAGGACCATGCCGCGGCAGAGCCACTCCTCGCAGAGAGGCGCCATGATGCTCACGCACAGTATGTCGACCACCAGGTTGCCGTTGGTCAGGCTGCCGAGCGCCTGCTTGAGCATCTCGGGCATGGGGGGAAGGAGTGAACCGATGGGCTCCGCCCAGAATCCTACGGCAAGGGTGCCTATGGAGACCAGGATGGCGCAGAGGAGCCCTCCGACGGGGGAATAATTGTCGCTGTCAAGCTTGACCCCGGGCTGCGACATGGATGCGTTGTTGCTCTTTACGGCGGCGTAGAGCATCGGAGGGACGAACATCACGGGGTAGCTGATCAGGGTGCCATATTCGAGTATGGCTTCCTGGCCTGCCACTGCACCGAGGAGTACGGTGAGTAAGCCGCCGATGAGGCCGCCCAGGAGCATCCAGGCCAGCAGGGCGAACAGCCCGCCCACACCCGGCACGTACCAGGAGAACTTGCTGAGGAACTTGTAATTGCCGCGCTTTGCCATACTAATACAGGGGTGAAGGATAGACGCCGTCGGCTACGAGCTGGGCGAACTTGGCCACGACTGCGGGACGGTCTTCCTTGAAGGTGACGCCGAACCAGCGGGACTTGGTGGAAAGGACGTCGCAGGAGCCGTTGCCGGTCTTGATCATATTGTCCACTGCGAAGGGGATGTAGAATTCGGCCTTGAGTTCGCCGATGTTCTTCTCCAGGAAGGACTCGAAGATGACTGCGCTCTTGTCGAAGTAGTCGGGGGTGAAGCACCAGAAGTTCATGGAGCACAGGTCCTTGGGCTTGAGCTCGACCCTTTCTCCGGTTACGGAGTTGTCTCCGCGGAGGACGCCGTCGGGCTCGATGAGGACGTTGTGGTGCTCGACCACGGTGATCAGGTGGCCTTCTGCGTCGTACTGGCAGATGCCGCGGGATACGCCGCCGGACTCGCTGAGGGTGTTGTCGACCTCGAAGCCTACGATTGCATATACGCCGGTGCTGTGCTCGTGCCCGCGGCACCAGTCGGCTGCGATTTTGAAGGAGTCGCTGCCGTAGTAGTCGTCGCCGTTGATGACCACGAAGGGCTCGTGGATCTTGTCTTTGGCCATAAGGACTGCGTGGGCGGTACCCCAGGGTTTCTGGCGCTCGGGGTTGAGGGTGAAGCGGGCGGGTATGCGGTCGAGCTCCTGGGTGACGAAGTCGAACTCGAGCGGCTGGCCGTCGGGGCACTTGAGCCCGCTGTATTTCTTTTTAACCGCATCTTTCATGTCCTGGAGGAAGTACTCCCGCACGATGTAAACGACTTTCCCGAAGCCGGAGCGTACGGCATCGTAGATGGAATAATCGATTATAGTTTCTCCGGAGGGGCCCAGGCCGTCCATCTGCTTGAGTCCACCGTAACGGCTGCCCATACCGGCAGCAAGTACCAAAAGAGTAGGTTTCATAATTTTTTTTGTTTATAAGTTCGCAAATTTAACTATTTTTGTGATTATGGGAAAATTTAATGAGATATGGGACCGCAGCAAGGACGGGAACAGGGCGCCGCAGCGCTCCTTTGCCCGTTTCGCGATCGTGGTCACTGCAATATTCGTGCTGTTCCTTTTCCTCAAGAAAGACAGCGTCATACGCTGGGTGCAGGCGGGATTCACCCTCCGCAGCCAGGAGCGCCGCATAGAGGCCCTCAAGGAAGACAACGCCCGCCTGGACGGACAGATTCACCTTTTGAGTACGTCTAAGGATTCCCTGGAGATGTATGCCAGGGAAGAGTTCGGCTTTGCCGAGCCCGGAGACGACGTTTACATAGTGGAGGAGTAAGATGCTTGTCGTTATAGAAGGCCTGGACGGCGCCGGCAAGTCCACCCAGGTAAGACTTTTCAGGGAATACCTCTCCGGGGTATGCTCCCGTCTGGAATATATTCATTTCCCCCGGTACGACGCGCCCGTTTACGGCGGGCTCATCAGCCGCTTCCTCCGTGGCGACTTCGGCCCGGTGGAGTCCGTGCATCCGCAGCTCGTGGCCCTTCTGTTCGCGGAAGACCGCCATGGTGCGGGTCGTGCGATACGCGACGTGCTGGTCGCCGGCGGCACCGTCCTGCTCGACCGCTACGTCTATTCAAATATAGCGTACCAGTGCGCCAAGCTCGCCTCCGCAGAAGAGGCCGAGAATCTGCGCGAGTGGATTCTCAACACCGAGTTCGGCGCCTTCGACCTCCCCCGCCCCGACCTCAATATCTTCCTGGACGTCCCCATCGGCTTCGTGGAGCAGAGCCTCTCCCGTTCCCGTTCCGGGGCCGACAGGGGCTACCTGCACGGCGCATCCGACATCCACGAGGCCGACATGGAGCTCCAGAAGCGCGTCCGGGCAATGTACCTGCGGCAGGCCTCGCTCGACCCGTCGCTCGTCGTAGTGGACTGCTCCGACGGCTCCGGCAACATGCTTCCTCCCGAAGAGATTTTCGCCAAACTGCGTTCAGTCTATGAAAGCCGTTAAGCGTATATGTGCCTTCCTGATTGGCCTGGTGCTGTTTGTGGCGGGCCTTGTCAAGCTTATGGATCCGGTTGGTGCAGGCCTGGTCGTCGAGGAGTATTTCAAATTCCTTCACCTTGGCTTCCTGATGCCCCTTGCGAAGGCCGTCGGCGTGGGTATGGCCCTTTTTGAGACGCTGCTCGGCGCCGCCCTGCTTGCCGGAGTGTGGCCGGTTGTCGTCGGATTTGTCTCGCTGGCGGTGCTGGCCGGCTTCACCGTGCTCACTTTCGTGCTTTGGATTGCAGGTCCCGCGATGGACTGCGGATGCTTCGGCGAGGCCGTCCATCTCACGCATTTCCAGAGCCTGATGAAGAATGTCGTGCTCCTGCTGCTGTGGGCGGTCGCATTCATCCCCATGAAGTCCGTCCGCCGTCCTAAGGCCGTCAAGTACGTTTCCTTCGGCATAGCCGCCGTGTCCGTCGTGGTCTTCGCCCTTTTCGGCCTCAAGAATATCCCTCCCATCGACTTTACCGCCTTCAGGCCGGGAGTTACCCTGCAGCAGGCGGAGAGCGCCCCGGGGCCAGATTCGCCCCTGCTTTCCATATGCGATTCCGATGGGGATTATTTCGATGAACTGCTTGCGTCCGGTCCCGTACTGGTGGTCTCCGCCTACGACTACGACAGGCTCGGGCAGGAGGACCTGTCCGCCCTCGGGGACTGGATGTCGTCCATCGACGGAGTCCCGGTATATCTTGTCACCGGTGGCTCCGAGGTGCCCGTCGGCGCCTATTCATCCGACAGGCGCACCCTTATGACGCTCAATCGCTCCAACGGCGGCGTCACGCTGCTGTCGGACGGCCTCGTCATCGCCAAGTGGTCCGCCGCCCGCCGTCCCGCTTCGGACCGCGTCAGCGAGCTTCTCGCCCTGGATCCGACGGAAGCCATGATAAAACAAAATACCCCGAAGCGACTTAAGCTTCAGGGTTTTCTGTTATACGTTACCGCAGTTCTTCTGCTGCTGTAATTACTTAGAATTTGAAGGTGATTTCCTCAGGCAGGCGTGCGTAGATGCCTGTCGTGGGCAGTTGCTTGAGCAGGCGGATCGAATAGTCTTCCTTGGGACCCTGGATCGAGGACATCATCATCTCCATGGCGGTGAGGGGTGCGGGATAGCCCTTTATGTTCCAGGAGGATACGTTCTCGTCGCCGGCGAGTGCTGCGGCGTATGCGATGGCGTCCTCGAGGGTGCCGAGTTCGTCCACGAGGCCGAGTTCGAGTGCGTCGGCGCCGGTCCAGACGCGGCCCTGTCCGATTTCGTCAACCTTTTCGACGGGGATGTCGCGGCCTTCGGAAACCATGGTGATGAAGCGGGTATAGACGTCTTCGATACTGCGGAGTTCATAGGCATATTCGTCCTTGTCGAGGGGACGCATGGCTCCGAGCATGTCGCCGTGCTTGTTGGACGAGAAGCTTTCCACGCCTACCTTAAGCACTTCCGATGCGGTTTTGCTGAAATCGGGGACCAGTCCGAACACGCCGATCGAACCGGTGAGGGTGATGGCGTCGGAGAAAATCTTTTCGCAGTTGTTGGAAATCCAGTAACCGCCGGATGCGGCGTATGCACCGTAGGATGCCACCAGGGGCTTTTCTGCGCCGAGGCGGTCGAGTTCGGCCTTGATCTTGTCGGAGGCTATGACGCTGCCGCCGGGGGAGTTGACTCGAAGGACCACCGCCTTGACGGTCTTGTCGCCGCGTACCTTCTCTATGATGGAGGCGAAGCGGTCGCCGGCGACGTTTTTCTCATCTTCTCCGTCGATGATGCTGCCGTCTGCATAGATGACGGCTATCTTGTTCTTGCCGGTGGCGGGAAGCACCTTGGCGGCGGTGTAGTCGGCGAAGGGTATCATCGTCACGTTCTCATATTTCTCCTCGACTGCAAGCGTGGCGAGCTGCTTCTTGAGGCCGTCGCGGTCGAGCAGTTCGTCCACGAGACCGTACTGCTTGAAGTCCTCGGGCATGCAGAGCTTCAGGTCATCGATTGCGGCGTTGAGTTCATCGACGGAAATGCCGCGGCTGGCTGCGATTTCGGACGAAAGGACCTTCCACATGGAGTTGACCATCACCTGGTACTGCTCGCGGTTCTCGGGGCTGGAACTGTTGCGGGTGTACATCTCGCCGGCTGATTTGTATTTGCCGTGACGGATGAGCTGCATGTTGACGCCGAGCTTCTTGAGCAGGTCGCCGAGGAAGACCATCTGGCTGCTGACGCCGGTGACCATCGCGGAAGCGCCGGGGTGGGAGGTCATATAGACCTTGTCGGCCACGGATGCCAGATAGTAGGAACCTGTGGTGGGTGATTCTATGTAGGCCACGACCGCCTTGCCGGATTTGGTGCGGAAGTCCTGCAGGGCCTTGCGGAATTCGCTCAGGTGGGCGGCGTCGGTGCCGTTGCCGTCGGTCTTGAGGTAAATGTATTTGATGCCGGCGTCATCCGCTGCGGCGTTGACTGCGCATACGGCTTCGTGCATGCCGATGGTGACTATAGGCTTGCCGCCGGACTGGATCATCGTGACGGGGTCGGTTTCCTGGCTCTGCTCGGCTATGACAATTTTGGACATGTCAATCTTGAGCACGCCCTCGGAGGGGACTGAAGGGGAGCCGGTGCCGGCGAGTCCGGCGAATACCGCTATCGTAAGGATGTTGAGTAAGAGGATGCCGCAGATGACGGCAAGGACCATTTTCAGAAATTTTTTCATTTTCTTCTCGAATTTGTGCAAAAGTAAGTAAATTTGCGCAATTATGGCACAAAAACCTTCGATACCCAAGGGGACCCGCGACTTCGGCCAGCAGCAGATGGCGTCCCGCAACTATATCTTCGATACCGTCCGTTCCGTTTTCCGCAGTTTCGGGTACGCCCAGATAGAGACTCCGGCAATGGAGAACCTCTCCACGCTCCTCGGCAAGTACGGCGAGGAGGGCGACAAACTGCTGTACCGCATCCTCAATTCCGGCGACGCCTTCGCCAGCGTCGATTTCGACAGGCCGATTGCTCCGCAGGTGTGCGAAAAGGGCCTCAGGTACGACCTTACCGTGCCTTTTGCCCGTTACGTCGTGCAGCATCAGGGGGAGATTTCGTTCCCGTTCAAGCGTTTCCAGATACAGCCCGTGTGGCGTGCGGACCGCCCCCAGAAGGGCCGTTACCGCGAGTTCTACCAGTGCGACGTCGATGCCATCGGCAGCGGCTCGCTCCTTTGCGAACTGGAACTGGTGCAGATAGTTGCGCGCGTTTTCGAGCTCCTGGATATCCGTGTCTGCATGAAGATCAACAACCGCAAGATCCTCACCGGCCTGTCGGAGGTCTGCGGCTTCCCCGACAAGGTCGTCTATATCACCGTCGCCATAGATAAACTTGAGAAGATCGGCCTGGAGGCCGTAGAGGCGGAACTTATCGAGCGCGGGCTTACCCGCGAGGCGGTAGACGTCCTTCGTCCGGTGCTGCTCCTGGAAGGCTCGTTTGCAGAGAAGATCGCCGCCATGCGTACAGTCCTCGCCGGTTCCGCCGAGGGCATGAAGGGCCTGGACGAGATGGAGGAACTGTTCGGCCTTATTTCCGACGCCGGCGTCAACCTCCCCTGCGAAATGGACCTCTCGCTCGCCCGCGGACTCAATTATTATACCGGCGCCATCTTCGAGGTCAAGGCGCTCGACTGGCAGATCGGCTCCATCTGCGGAGGCGGCCGTTACGACAACCTCACCGGTATATTCGGCCTTCCGGGCATGTCCGGCGTGGGCGTTTCCTTCGGCGCCGACCGCATCTACGACGTGCTCGAGGGCCTTGGCAAATTCCCTTCCGGCATCGCCTGCGGCGCAGACCTGATGTTCGCCAATATGGGGCGCGCCGAGCTGGCGTACGTGCTGCCGCTTGCCGCCAGACTGCGTTCCGCCGGCATCAGCGTCGAGGTCTATCCCGATGCGTCCAAACTCCGCAAGCAGTTCGAATACTGCGAGCGCAAGGGCGTACGTTTCCTGTCGGTGTGCGGGGAGAACGAAGCGGCGTCCGGCACCGTCCAGATAAAGAATCTCGCCACCGGGGAGCAGCTGAGCTTCGGCGTGGCGGATGTGGACGGGATGGCGGCCTTCGTGCGGGGTTAGCCCTTGAAGGCAAGTATAGCGTTTACGGCTTCCTCCCTTTCGTCGGTCAGCGTCAGGAGCAGGTTCTGGTAGCGCCCGCCGGCCATCAGCGTTTCCAGCATCGAGTAAACGGGGATTTCTTCGCCCCAGAATTTCCGTCCGAGGAACACCATCGGGCTGGACAGTCCTACGGTCTTGTAGTGGTTCTGTGCGGCGTCCTGGAAGATTTCCTGAAGGGTACCGGCGGAACCGGGGGAATAGATGATTCCGCCTTTGGCGATGGTGAGGAGGATGTCCTCGCGCATGCTGTTCTGGAAGTACTTGGCAATGTCCGTGGCAAGGGGTGTGGAAGGCTCGTGGCCGTAGAACCAGGTGGGGATGCCCAGGCTGCGGAACCTCTTCTGGGGGAACCGTTCACGCACCTTGAAGGCCGAACTCAGCCAGCCCGGGTCGCGGAAGGTGGGGGAGGGCTCGAGCATCCGGAGGGCTTCATCCATCTCTTCCTCAGTGCGGCCGGCCATCCAGGCGCCCAGGTGGGTGGCCTCCATCGCGCCGGGGCCGCCTCCGGAAGCCATCAGCTTGCCTTTTTCGGTGAGGTCCTTGCTTATTAGGGCAATCTTGCGGTACTCGGGGTCGCTACGCCTGAGGGCATGGCCGCCCATTATGGCAACGACCTGTGTGGCCCCGAATCGGCTCAGATAATCGGAGAGAGAGTCTTCGATGGCACGGTCGTGGAGGGAACGGCCGAGCGTCTCGCGGATTTCGTTGCACTGCTTGCCCTTGCGGGTATAATGGTCGTAAATCTGAGTGTCGCGGCATGTGGCAAAGGTCTCCGGCTTGTCGGGGTCGAAGCCTTCATAAAGCTCCTCGGCGGTGTACAGGCTCCCCCGGAAAGTGCTGTAGGGGAGACCGAGGCGCGGAAACTGAAGATTTGTGGAATCCAGCAATTCCTGCATTTCCCGGGGTATGGTACACCCGAAAAAGAAACAGTCGCACCACTTGTGCCCGGCAGCAACATACTGCGGAACATCGTTGAAATCAATGTATTGGAATACGTAGTGGGATATCAGCCCATCCCCGTCAGGCCCGGGAAGACTGTCTATGGAATTGATTTCCTTGTAAGAAATGCCGGTCATAAGTCTGCTTCTATGGAGCAGTCGGTAGCTCGTCGGGCTCATAACCCGGAGGTCGCAGGTTCGAGTCCTGCCTCCGCTACTAAACAGGACAAGTCGCAAGATTTGTCCTGTTTTTCTTTTGTGGTGTTGTCGTAATCGCTTGATATGTAGCGAAATCGAAGCCTTGGTCCAGCCTTTGGTGCTCCCAGTTGTAAGATATGTCCACATATTGGACAAGTCATGACTTTTAAGTCCGTGCTACTCGTAATAGTTTATTATATTCTGGTTCTGATATCAATTTGATTTTCTGAAGAATTGCATCTTCTAGTCGTATTCTCTGCTTAGGGCTATTTCGTGCGAGACTTTTTGCTCCCCAAAGATGTGTAAAAATACTATTATTTGCAGAAAAGGGATTATCAATTAGATTCCCTATTTCAACACCTTCTTTATTTGCAAGCATTGCGAGTAAACGCTGTTCAGCAAATACCATACGGGCATTACCGTCATTCGTTTTATAGGTGTTTCCTTTCATGAATCGAATTGCTTCTTGAATGTATAAGTCCTTGAATTCATCCGCTGCAAAATAAGCAAAGGCGGTATTACATGGTCGAATGCTCCAATCAAGTCCGTCAGGGTAGGTGTATCCATCTGCTACAATAAGCTCGTTTTTCGGCAAATAGCAGTCTAATATATCCTCTCGATGCAACGTGATTAATTGATGGTTATGACACAACTTATGAATATCCTGCCATATAAATAAGTCAGTATCAAGCATAACAATCGGGGCCCTTTCATTTTGAAGAGCGAATAGTTTTGCTCCCGCCCAGAAGATTGACCAATCTATTGTTTTTGGCAGAACCCGACATAACGAAAGATCAATACTATCCCAAAGATTAACTAAACCAGTATCATTGAGATAATTATAGAATCGATCATCGGTATATAAACATATCTCGCCGTTATACTTTTTCCAAAGAATTGCTGATAACGACATGGCAGCTACTTCAAAAAAAGCAGGACGGAATCCTTCACCTGAAGGGAGTGTACTTAATATGTGGATAGCCCTCATTGCAAAAGAATCTACTCTTTTTGTTCCTCTCTGAATTCATAATAGGCAGTGACGAGTGGCTTATATCCACAGGCTTTCAGTCTATCATAGGGGCAATATGCATAGTTCATCTTATAGTGACGTCCCGTTACTATATATCGTTGATACTGTTGCATATATGCGTCAATTACATGTAATCGTGAAGCCGTGGTAATATAAGGAAAATACCAATATTGCCAGGACATCTCGGGAGAATCCTGCCCATAAAATTTCGAGTTAAAAATACGATTCATTGCTTTCAAAGCTGCATCAGGCGAAAGCTCCTTTGCAAGAAACCATCGTCTCAGTGCTCTAGCTTTCCTGCTGATCTTGCCTTTTATTTTTTCAACTGAATGAGATGAAATATCCACAGTTTTTCCGGTAAATGAAAAGCCGAGGAAATCAAATGGATCGCCCGGCATAATCCAGGACTCTTTCTCTGGATTGACGCTCAACTTCTTCGAATGAAGATAATCTTTGAGATAATATGAATACTCCTTTATTTCTTCCTCAGAATGAGCAAACAGCAAGATATCATCCGCATATCTCAGATAAATGACCTTCTGATTCCAGAAATAGAGATCCAGGTCCTTCAGGTAGAAATTTGCCAGAAAATTTGAAATCGGCGTACCGGGCATTGCTCCTTTAGCTTCTTTGATTATCTCCCCATGATAGAATACGCGGTCATCTTCCAGCAATGTGTCCAGCAATACGAACAGGTCTTCGTCAATACAATCTTTAAGGGACGGAAGCAAAATAGAAGGACTGATGCTGTTAAAGTAACTTGAGACATCCAGCTTATATCCGTACATTCTGCCAGTATCTCTGGTTCGCGATAAAAAACTCACGGCATCTTTAACACCAAAACCCTTTCTGAATGAGTATAGGTTATTCGAAAACAAGTAATCGTACCTGTACAGAAGGAAAGACAGGTACTTCAAAATGATCATCTCCTCATCTGAAAAGGTATATACGGTCCTTTTCTTTCCGGATGCATTCTTGGTAATCAGATGTTTGTGCGGGACGGAAAAAGAATACCTGCCTTCGCAAATACATTTGCAAATAGGTTTATACGCTTCTGAATCAATGTGCTCCTTCCAGAATGCCTTCTCGCGGGGACCAATGAACTCATTCTCCTCTTTGCGACGAAGAAACTCTTGCCAAAGGTTCTTGTTTAATAAGTCTTCAAGCATAAAAAAGGGGAGAGTAATTTGAAGCTATGAGCGATGAGCCTTAGCTCATCGATCAGCTGACAAGACCATATAAAGACAAGTTATCTGCAAAACATAGTAAAGTCAATACTGGGTCCCACTGCAGATGCCTTTCGGCCTCTCCCCTTTACCGTTTAAATAGAATTAGTATATAATCTCCTTAAATCCATTAATATCATGAGCCAAACGGAGGCCAAAATACACTTCTGATTCTGACGGTTTATAGAATAGTTGACATCTGGACAACAAACTATATTTAGCACCCAAATTCACTGCTCCGCCACAAACAATCCTTTGGCTACCCTCCTGTTTTATTGAACCGAGCATATTACACTGAGAAGACGTCCATTGCCATAAACATCCAGACATGTCATAAAAGCCCAAAGAATTAGGTTTCAGTGAACACAAATCGTGAAGATGAATACTGTCGTAATTCCCCACGTCAAGAAGGTTATTACTTCCTGAATACAGATAGGGGTCTTTATGTTTCCCACCCCTTGCCGCATATTCCCATTCGTAAGCGGTAGGAAGACGGTATGATGTTCCTAACTTCTTGTTTAGCTTATTTATAAAATCTATTGCATCATTCCAAGATATATAGCTTATTGGTAATAATGGTTTTCTCTCGTCTGAAACTATAATATGATAAGGAACTGAAGATGGTTCTTTTCCCATTACATCTTCCCATAATTTCCATGAAACAAGAGTCTTACCTAACCAAAAGTCTCCAACCCTAACGTTTTCTATGTAGTCATTATCCATGAATTTTTTACCACCACTATTGAAGGTCCCCCCTTCTACCATAATCATCTCATATGTTCTTTCACCGGATTGAGAAGATGCTCGAGAATAATCCTGGAGAACTGCGCCTCCAGGCATATTCTCAAATATGTCATCGGAGATTATGCTTCCGGATCCAGAAGACAAGATTTGACTAGAACTTACAATAGTAGTAGGCGTTTTATCTGATGATTTCTCACCCGTGTCACTAAAGGAGGATGAGTCCACCGTTAGCTGGACCTTCGTCCCGCAGTTAGGGCAGAACTTAGCCGTAGGTGCGAGTTTCTCCCCACACTCTGGACAGAATTCCGGTCGCCTTACTTGCAGCCTGGTTTCCTTCCTCTCGGGCAAAAGCCCCAGGAATTCGGCAACTGTTTGAGGCCTCTTCTTCCTAGACTGAAGAGTCTTTTCGATGGCATTAGTGACTGCGCTGGAAATGTTAGCGGGAAAAGAAAGTGTTTCTCCTTCCATAATCATCTCCATGCGTTCACTCGCATCGGGAGGGTTCTGTCCTGTGACGAGATAGTACAATGTGGCGCCCAGAGAGTATACATCCGTCTCTGGGCTGAAGGTCTGCACCCCACCGACTTTCATGAGTTCCAATGGAGCATACCCAGCGCTTAGTCCAACCGGTGTCGTGCTAGTTTGCGAACCTTCCGAATCATATTGTTTGGATGTTCCGAAATCAATCAGAATTGCCTTATCGTCAGATTTGCGAATAAGTATGTTTGCCGGTTTGAAGTCAAGGTGCATAATGTTGTTGCTATGCACATAGGAAAGAGCATCTGCTGCCTGATGGATATATTCCAGAGCACGATTCTCATCAAGAGCGCCATCCCTCTTAACCTTTTCATAGAGACTCTCTCCCTCGATATAATCCATCACATAGTATGCTGTACCATTCTCCTCAAAGACATCATGAATGCGGACTATTCCTGGATGGTCAAGGCGGGCTATTGTCTTGGCCTCTTTGACAAACTTTACCCGATAGCGATCCATAATCTCACCAGCCGCCGAAGTCACAGGGCAGACCGCCGTGAGAACGGTTTCATCATCATCTGAAGCCTTGGCCGCCGTACGTTCACCGTATTCTTTCATGAAAAACTCCTTGATGCAGACCTTGCGGCCAAGGTTAGTCTGCTCAGCAAGATAGGTAATGCCGAAACCGCCTTGTCCGAGGGACTTCTCAATCTTGTATTTCCCGCCCTGAAGAAGGGAACCTGTCTGTAACTCACTCATATAAAACTATTTATTTAATAACTTTCGTGTCTTGAATAAAACGCATCAATCTCAGCATTAACCCTGTTTCTAAATTCAACGGGTCTCTTTACAAAATCGAAATGGGATGTCGCGCCACCGGTTGTAACCACCAGTGTCCCAAAGCCAAGAATCCGCCCAAAGATGCCCTGATTCACAGATATTCCTTCACACTTGGCAAGAAGAACTTCAACTGTCTTCCTGGAAATAATACCTTGCCTTAATACCACTCGTTTATTTGTCAGCATAAACTCAGATCCAAGCTTGCGTAAGAGAGCCCGAGTAAATGAAACCAAAGCGATAATGATAGGTAACCAGGCAATCCCGGCTGCCTCAAAGACAAAGCCTAACGCCAGCCATAAAATGGTTGGAACAAATAATATCCAATGAAGAGTGGCTTTGTATCTAACCACCTCGTTAGGAAGAAGATTTCTTTTCGTGTAGCTCATCTATTTGTTTGTTTTTGGATTGGCTCGTTTGTGATTTCTTCGATGATTAAAGATGTGTCATTGGATCTCTTGACCTGAATAGAATCCAATAATAAAAATGAAGAATCTTTAATTATTAAACTGTCTCTTCGCGTATACTCATCTAGGCCCTTTGCTGGAGCACACGAAGAAGACCGAATGGTGAAAAACAAGGAAGCAAGAAAGGTCAAAAGAGAGAGGACCAGTGTTCCGAAGGCAAAATAGGTTTGTCTTTTAGACTCTTCCGATTGCCTTAAAGCCTCTTTAGTCTGTTTCTTTGCTTCTCCAGTCTGGACAAATGCTTCTTGGGTTTGGGCAATAGCTTCGTTTGTCTGATTCAACGCATTGTCAAGAAGCTGTTTGGTAAGATTCAACTGTTCTGCTTCAAGAGACTGAAAAGAGTTATCCCTAAGATCACGAAGTTGATCGGTTACGAAAATGTCCTTGCTAAGAAGATCTTCCACACGACCGCGTAAACTATCATACAATCCATTGAGTGTTCTCTTTATATTTACGTCAGTAACAGGATTAATATTGGGAGAACTCTGAGAAATATATACATATCCATTATCCTCAAGAAGCCACAAAAGAAAAACGATCGTCAACAAATCCCTTGTTTGATATATTTTTTGTTCAGCTATATACTTCCAAACAAGAAAGCATTGGTTATTTGAGGAGTATGCGTAATCTATCAGTGCACTTATTAGTTTTTTCTCCTTATTTGTAAACTGACGCATATGTGATTTATTTTTATATATTAAAGAAAACGCATTAGTTTCAATCTCCTATTTTGCTAAACGGAATCCATACCGTTCTTTTTTCGTATCTGGAGGGGCTGATGCCCGGCAAGTAACTCTGCATTTCCATTTTTCGGATGCACAGGACCCTCCTCGCAATACTTTTAAATCATCGTTCTTATGAAATGGATTGACTTCGAAATCCTTGCTATACTTCTGAAAGCCATCCGCACACCATTCCCACACATTCCCAGACATATCGAAAAGGCCGTAGCCATTTGAAAGTTTCTTACCACAAGGATGTATTTTCATGGAAGAGTTATCCTTATACCATCCTATGATATCGATATTGTCATCACCCGAATATGTTTCTCTGTCTGTTCTACCTCCCCTTGCTGCATACTCCCATTCTGCTTCAGTGGGGAGACGATAGCTTTCTCCTGTAACTGTGTTTAAGCGAGAAATGAAGATTTGTATATCATTCCAACTCACATTATCTATAGGAATATCATCAAGGCTCGCCTGTTCTTGTTCTACTCCCATTACCATATTCCATACTTTGTGTGTAACGGTATATTTGCTAATGGAAAAGTCATATATCTTTACTTGATGCTTGGGAGATTCAAGCGGAGAAGCATTACTATTAAATAGCCAGCCTGTCGAACTGTGGCCCATACCAAATTCGCCGCCAGGAATATTTACCATCAGATTATTAATTAGAGACTTTAGGGATTCTCCTAATTCTTCTTCTTCGGCCTTCCTTCTTGCTTTCTCAGCTTCAATGCGCTTCTTCTCCGCTTCGGCCTTTTCTTGCTCTTTACGCAATGCTTCCTTTCGTTTCGCCTCAGCTTCTTCTGCTGCCTTTCTCTCTAAACTCAAACGCTCCCTTTCATCGTTTGCCCCCAGTATTCTCAAAAACTCGCTGACAGACTGTGTTCTCTTCTTTCGTATTTGCATGGACTGCTCAATCGCAGTCATGGTAGGGGTAGAGATGGCTTCCGGGAAGCAGAACTTTTCACCATCCATAATCATCTCTATCCGCTCACTTGCATCCGGCGGATTTTGACCAGTTACGAGATAAAATAAGGTGGCGCCAAGGGAGTAAACGTCAGTCTCGGGGCTAAATGATTGCACTCCGCCAAGTTTGGTCATCTCTATCGGAGCATACCCAACACTTATGCCTATTGGCGTTGTGCTAGTTTGTGTTCCGGAAGAATCGTATTGCTTTGCAGTTCCGAAATCAATAAGGATTGCTCTATCATCAGATCTGCGGACAAGTACGTTAGCTGGCTTGACGTCCAGATGCATGATTTTATGGTTATGTACAAAAGAGAGAGCATCTCCGATTTGTCGGATATACCCAAGTGACTTCTCTTCTGACAGAGCACCTTCCCGTTTCACTAGATCATTGAGGTTTTCTCCCTCGATAAAATCCATTACGTAATACGCCGTCCCGTTTTCTTCGAAGACGTCATGGATGCGGACTATTCCCGGGTGGTCCAGGCGAGCAATTGTGCGCGCCTCCTTAAGGAACTTCTCCTTGTATCGCCCCATAATTTCAGCGGCAGCTGAAGTGATGCCACTTACACCGGTAAGTACCGTTGCATCATCCTGAGGAGTAGATTTAGGCACTGAAGAGGATTTGTCTCCGACTATAGCCGTTGAATCATCTGACATAATCGTAGCATCAATGTCGGTAGCTGACGCTACCACACGCTCTCCATATTCCTTCATGAAGAACTCCTTGATGCAGACTTTTCGGCCAAGGTTCGTCTGCTCAGCCAGATATGTTATACCAAAACCACCTTGACCTAAGGTTTTTTCTATCTTAAATTTTCCTCCTTGGAGAAGAGTTCCTTTGAGTAATTCCATAAATCTACGTAATGTAATACATCACCTGCCCGTCAGTTCTGTGGCAGGCAGGCGATGAGATACTGCATCAAACTAATCCTCAATTAAAGGACTCGGGCCGTATTGATTCTCTCCGGGATCTCCTGCTTTTGCCCACCAGATAATTAAAAGGATGACACCGACACCAGTTAACATCCAGAGTTGATTCCAACCACTTTTACCGATGTCATGAAGTCGTCTGGCACCGAGTGCCAGTTGCGGAATCCAGGAAGCGATAGATACGGCCAAGAAAAAGTACTGTAAAATTGGTATTAGTGAACCAACGAAAGTGATGATCATAAAGGCGAGAAAAAAATACCAGAATTCAGGCCTTGAAGCTCTGCCCGTAAAAACGGCATACTTCTTAAAAACGTCAATAATGTAATGCATAAGTATAATTAATTAATTAATATATATAAAACTATTCCTGTTAAATAAACAAGATGTTCCGTGTTATCAAGATGACTTATGAATTAAAATATTACGGTTTTTTACGATCATCATTTACAAAACAACATAACCTGCTTTTAGGTAAAGACACAAGGTGTGTTAAGCAACGATTGCCATTCATTAATACCAATTATTTGTTGTTTGGAAACTATATACATTTTGATTCGCCCATACAGAGTATTCAAGTGAGCCAAAAACACCATATGATTGAATGGCATTTGGAAGATAAAAGAATACATAGTATAACGTCCCAGGAACTAAATTATATATAGTCAATGTATCTCCTTCAATGAGGAAATAGGGAGTGTTGGTGCTAACTTTCTTGCTGATGTGATACTTCGATTGTAGCATCGAAGAAACAGTTGGCACATCAGTTCCTTGTTGGCTCCCGACGCGCACAAATACATCTGTAGGCATTTTAAAGGGGACCCATAATGTACTCGCCTCTGTACCAAGGGTAAAGGACGCGGTATTGTTTGTAATAGAATATATGTTGCTATTATCATAATATGCCTTGGCAACAGACTCATCTCTTGAGAACGAGTAAGGGTTGCAATAATCATAACCATACGGATAAAACACTAAGTTATCTTCGTCAATAGCATCATATAGACAGATAAAACCTAATAAAGCAGAAAGTGCAAGCGAGAGCCAAGAAAAGCCTTTAGATGTTTTTCTGGATAGGCAAATCAATGATAGAATAAATGAGACAATGAATGCTCCGAATCCGATATATCCATATGGATCGAAAGAAGAAGGCCATGGATTATAATTAACATTCGTAATGGCTAGAACAAACATAACCAAACCCGCGATTAAGAAAAGGATGTTTATTCCGATAAGCCATTTGTTTGTTTGTCCCTTCTTTTGTGCTCTCGCATTCTTTACTCTATCCTTTTCTTCCGCCTTTTGTTCCGCCTTCCATCTTGCGTACTTTTCAGCTTCCAACTCTTGCCTTGTCTTTTGTGGCGCAGATTGGGAGAACTTTGCGAGCTCTTGTTCCTCTCTTGCTTTCTCTTCCGCAATGCGTTTCTTCTCTGCCTCTTCTTTCTCTCGCTCTATTCTCAATGCTTCCTGACGCTTCGCTTCGGCTTCTTTCGCGGCTTTCTCTTCCGCTTCAAGACGTCTCTTCTCACCGTCTGAATTCAGAAGTTCCAGGAAGCCATTCACATTCTGGATTCTCTTCTTCCGGGCCTGCATAGATTGTTCGATCACTTCTATTGTGCTGCTTGAGATACTTTCAGGGAGCTGGAACTTTTCTCCCTCCATGATCATCTCCATTCGCTCGCTTGCATCCGGCGGGTTCTGACCGGTGACGAGATAGTACAAAGTGGCCCCCAAAGAGTAAACATCCGTCTCCGGACTGAAGGTCTGCACTCCACCCGGCTTCGTCATTTCTATTGGCGCATAACCGACACTCAAGCCAACGGGCGTAGTGCTGGTCTGCGACCCTTCTGAGTCATATTGCTTAGCCGTTCCAAAATCAATCAAGATTGCCTTGTCGTCAGACTTGCGAACAATGATATTCGCTGGTTTGACGTCCAGGTGCATAATGTTATGCCCGTGAACGTAGGAAAGGGCGTCTGCAACCTGCCGGATATATCCAATCGCTCGTTCTTCGGGCAAAGCCCCTTCCCGCTTCACGAGATCATTGAGGTTCTCACCTTCAATGAAGTCCATTACATAGTACGCCGTTCCGTTCTCCTCGAAGACATCATGGATACGGACAATCCCAGGGTGATCCAGACGGGCTATCGTCCTCGCTTCCTTGACAAACTTCTCTCGATAGCGCCCCATGATTTCCGCAGCTGCTGAGGTCACGGCGCTTACCCCAGTGAGAACGGTCGCATCTTTATCATTCTGGGCCTGTTTAGGAGACGATGTCCCATCGGTGAGGACTGTTTCCTGGGAGTCTTCATCTGGTGATGCTGTTCGCTCTCCATACTCTTTCATGAAAAACTCCTTGATGCAGACCTTGCGGCCAAGATTTGTCTGCTCAGCAAGATAGGTAATGCCGAAGCCGCCCTGTCCGAGAGACTTCTCAATCTTATATTTCCCGCCCTGAAGAAGGGCGCCTTGTTGTAACTCCATATTAGACTTATATTAGTTATTGTTGTTGGTTCCGATGACGTCGGGATGTCTTTCTTGATAATACCCCTTTGCTTTCATTACCGGGAATACTCCTGTTTAGATTATCCTGTTTTTCGGGAGAGATTAGTTGCTCGACATTGTCTTGTTTACTTTGTTGGCCTCGTTTGTAAGCACTGCGCGCAACCAAAATGAATAGTAGCAACAACACAAGAATAACGACTCCCCACACCCATCCTTTTGCCTTGATACCCAACGGGCGGAATAAAACACACTGTGATTTATTAGGACTTGGAACAAGGTTGGCGGGGGCATCGAGTTCATCATCCTCCGATTCGTGCTTTGCAGATAGGGTTGACGGTTCAAAAACGTCAACGTCTTGTGAAACAGACTTAATGGGCGTTAAATAGCAGGTGAAATTGTCTTTTGTCCTGCCAAAGCACACATTTTTGATTGCAGCAAGCTTCTGGACATCATTTGTTGCCGGATCAGAGAGAATATCGACTAATTCATCATCTGTGAGATTCTCAAGGATGCCGTCACAACACTGGAAAACATAATCTCCGGACTGGATATCCTGTATATTGCGAATCTCAGCCTTGGCAGGTTTCTCTTGATTCGGTTGCATCGCCCGAGTTATGACATTCTTGTGCGGATAGGATGCGGCTTCTTCTGACGTAAGTTCCCCGGCCCGTACCAAATCATTCACAAGCGAGTGATCTTCTGAGCGATAGACGATCCTTCTTTCGGATGGTCTGACAATATAAATGCGGCTGTCCCCGATATGTGCGCAGAAACATCCACCTTTGTGGAAGCATACGAATGTCAAAGTGGTCCCCATCTTTTTGGGCGCTCCGTCATCAACAAGATTGAGTTGCCCATAAGCATAGTTTAGGCCCTCATTGAACAATTCCTTAGTCAGGATTCCGTCGGATGGAAAGTGCCATTTCATAAACTGCCCGAGTGCCGTTGCAACTGTGCGACTGGCCACCTCTCCATGCGAGTGCCCGCCCATCCCATCGCAAAGGATGATTACCCTGTCGTCTTGTTTTACCTCTGTCGGGGAAGGAAAGACAAAATCTTCTTGATTGTCTTTCTGCCCGATCTCGCTGAAAGAAAGCGGTAAACCGATCTTAATGTCCATGTATCAATCCAATTATGTGGTCGTTTGTTTATCAGGCTCCGTGGGGGTCTTTCTGGGAGGGAAAAGATCTCGGATTTTTATAATATAGTTCCCCATCTTCAAGTCGGAATCCATCGATGCCTTTACTTTCTCGATTTTCTCGCCATTAATCACGGTGCCATTCGATTTGCTAAGATTCTCAATCTCTACCAGGCCGTCATCAAGAAGCGAAACGCGGCAATGCTGCCGACTAACAGTCTTGTCCAGAATTTCATCCCGCTGTCGGCCATATCGGCCGACAATGAATGTCCTTTCCTCAGCACGTTTCCTGGCTTTTTCCTCGGCTCTCCGTTTTTCTTCTTCAGCCTTGCGTCGCTCTTCTTCAATCTTTCTTTGTCTTTCTTCCTCCAGACGGTTCCGCTCTTCCAGATATGACTTTTTCCTCAGATTGCATTCACGGCTCCATTCCAAAAGAGCTTTCTTAATGACGTCGCCGGATGTATATATGGCCTCTGGCAATATCTTGATTTTCGGCCTTTTATCCAAAAGAGAGTTTCCCTTTATTTCAATTGCTTCCGCATCGAATACAGTACGCTCTTTCGATTTGTTTTGAAGGAGTTTTGACAATTCATCCTCAGTATCTGGATGACTCTTCTTAAGCCACATACTGGCCAGTCCATCGTTGCCTTCTTCGAATAGAAGCCAAGCCGTATCATAACTCCACTGTTCATCTGTGTCTGATAATGAGATGATGGAACTAATATCGGTCAAGGACCTCCTTCTGGAATCGAGATCTTCAAGGAGGTTATTGAGCGAAGTGTTTAAGGGGCATTCCGGGAGGCCATAATCTTTCAGGATTGTGGACAGTTTCTTGCGCTCAGAACAAACGGCTTTGAAACGACGATCAATTCTTTCCGCGACGGAATCATCCTTCTTGTTTGGAATCTCTTTCCCGGCATAAGCCTCGATGGCCTTAATCATTCGGTCATTACATTCGTGGATGTAAGCAATGAACACATCTGCGTTTTTTACACCCAGTTGTTTTGCTTTCGCAAAGTAGGTACTCGCCTGGCTCATATCCTGCCTTACTCCCAGGCCGCTTAGGCAAATGAGTCCCATTTGCATTGCTGCTTCACCATCCCCGGCCTTGACTCTGAGGATAAGGTCTTCCGGACTTGCGGTGTATAAGATTGTGGTATCGTTCATAACTCAATTTGTAATTTTATGGTGAAGGCCATTTTGATTCAAGATGTTTTAACTCCTTCTCCATATCTTCCATTTGCTTAATCATTGCCCCTATCCCATTCTTGTCATTCTCCATTCCCTGAATGAAACCTTGGGAAGCATTGGTCATATTAGACAAAACAGATTGTGTAAAACGGTCGGCCTGATCGTCTTTCCAGTTGTCAGAGAGAATCCGATTGTTCTTGTGAAAAGTTTGCAGGCAATCGTTCATCTCATTGATATGTCGCGTAAAATCATCCATTATGCCCTGAGTAAGATTGCAACTTTGAGATATAGTTATTCAGGAAAGAATCTCCACGCTCCGCGGTTTGACTAATGTCAGTGCGATATTTAATACTTTGCTGCTTCGCCTGCTCAATTAATATGCGTATCTTCTTGACCATTTCGTCACATTTCTCGTCATATTTCTTGGAGGTCTCATAGGCATCCTTGCAACCTTCTAATCTTTTTATAGCAACAGCAATGTGATTGGGATTAACCGGTTGTTCAGCAAAAGCTGCCGCCATTTTCGCCGTTGCCTTATTGAGATATGCTTTTCTTCTTTCGGCGAAACTATGGATACGAGACTTCAACTGATTTGCCTGATTAGCTGAGTTCTCCAGAACGGCAAGATATGAGTTAATCTTCTGCTGGGCAGCAGAAGAGAACCCGGTGAAGGTATTGTGATATGACTCGAGCAGCTTTATGCTTCGGACATTAATGTCTTCCCCCATAGGATCAGATCTTCAAACTCTTCGCTTCAGCGAGTTTAGCCTTTAATTTGGAGATGTAGTCGGAATACGCGGAAAACTGCTCGGACATTTTACGGATATCAACCACGCTTTTATCGAACTGAACCTTGAATTTCTCAGTTTGCGTATCCTGCCACCCTTCGCAGACTTGATTCATCCGCTTCTGAGCTTCCTGCATGGTCGAATACATATTCTGGCCGAGTTTTTTAATCTGCTGACCGAACTGGGCCAGTTCCTCAATATTTCTTACACCAGCGTCTTTTGCCATAATTTATTGGTTATTAATGTTAAACAAACGGTGAGAATATACTGCATTTATTATTGTTGTCGTCATAGTAAAGCGCTCTGAGTCGCTCATTATCCGAAGATAAGTTATCGAAATTGACATCCTCGGAAATGTTCAGTTCTGTATTAATGCTGTCATCGCACTTTAGGATTACCAAATGCCGGAACATGTTATAGAAATCCTTCTGCGGCATATAATCTGCGAAAAGCAGCTGTTTTGGCTTGTCAATTTGCAATACAACGTGAACGCCCTGTTCAGCACCGTTTCGAATAATGTACTCCAATGCCTTTCTGTAAGTGTCGAAGTTGCTTTCAGAGTCACTATTGAAATCCATCATTTCAAATCCGAACGGATTATCCTCATCGGCTTTCTTTGCCTCACTCTTTGAAAACCCGATGGCATTGTCCATTCGTAACTCTCTGAATCTTTCCTGGCCAAGTATGAATAAGGTTGTAGGTTGAGCAGATTCGTTTTTAATGTTGTTTGCAAGGTCCCTAAGGGTGATACCAGAATCTCGTGGTGCGATAAGTTCAATCGCCCCTTCGTTGGAAAGATCATCCAGAGTAGCGGCGGTGTTCTCGTTACCCTCAGATAAGCAGTTGATAACGATTATCCTATGGTTCATCCTTGACGTCGAAACAATCAGTGAACGAAGCGCGGACATGGTAGTCCTCGATACCTGGCCCTCATCATTGATGCCGAAAAGAATCAAATTGTCGGCGTATTCATTCTTCAACGGGATTGAGACGACGGACATCTTCGTGTCTATAGAACGCCCCAGAACCATCTGAGGTCCCTTGTTCTCGATGCTATTCTTGACGTTGTCATCTAGTTTGAAGATCTGGGATCCGACAAAATAGAATTGATCGCTCGGGAAACTCTCTGCTTTCTTGTTGATTTCTCCAATGATACGGACCGCTTCCTTGGTTGGGAGGTAATTTGATTTGAATACTACATCGGTTTCTTCGTGATGAAGAACCTGCCCCGTTTTAAGTTTGCCGGTGATGTCCGAAGAGCCGGAAACAAGAATCTCGGAGTCCGTCGGGGCACACTTGAGGAGGAAGAAATCCGTAATGTTGTTGAGAATCTCTTTGGGGATCTCAGACTGTGCAAGAGTCTGCGTGGCCAATATCAGATGAACGCCCTGGCTTCGACCCTCCTTTGCGATTTTTGTCATAATGCTGGCAATCTCCGTATTGATACGAAGATTTTTCCTGTCATCAGAGGACGGAAACATCACGTGGCATTCATCTGCTACGAAAACGATCCTGGGCATCCTGTCATTTGGATTCAATTTGTTGTATTCCACAATGTTGGAGACACCGCATTTTCTGAGCAGTCTACCACGTTCCTTCATTCGATTAGCAATCTCACGGAGGATTTCAAGAGTGATCTGTGCGTCGGAATTGTCTACAAGCAGTGCTTTAACATGTTTCTCGCCTTTATACCTATTAAATTCTACTCCACCAATCTTGAAGTCCATCAGATAGAACTGCAACTCAAGGGGTGAGTACTTTGCCATGCCACCTAGGATGATATTATGTAAGAATACAGATTTTCCGGTACCAGACTGACCAAGAATGAAATTATGTACGTCGCTGATGGTGTCCAGGTTGAAATTGATAATCCTGCCATCAGGTGTGAACCCGACAGGAATTGAAGCAGAGTTTCCGATAAGCTGGAAACCTTCGGACAGCATCTTCTCGTAATCAATTTCCACGTCGGGAGTATCATCCTTCAGTGCTTCTTCGTTGATGTAGTTGAAGATAGGATTCTCGAAAGCCTTTTCCTGGAGGAACGGGGTGAACTTGACAAATGCGTTCGGGTTTGATGAAACGAAGTCACGAACATCTGTTTCTTGATAAAACATTCGGTCGGAAAGCAGAGATTCGTTGGAATATTCGGAAAGGGGATGATCGGCATTGTTCATCAAGATGAAGTATATTCCACCCTTTCTTCCGTTTTCAAAGAGAGGCCTCAGATCCTGGAGATATGAGAGCGACTTTCGATAGTCTGTTATCACGACGACATCATAAGGGACAACGATTTTATTATTCTCTTTGTTATAAGAGACAACATCGCCATAATCCTCAACAGACCGAGACATCTTTGCTCTCATTTCCTTGATCGTTCCTTCCCATTCACTCTTTGAACTGATCAGTTTGCCATAAATGCTATTGTCAAGATGGCGGGTAAGGAAAATACACTGGGCAGAATAAGTCAAGTCAACAAGGTGTAGCCTTATGCTTTTCCCTGGAAGAGATAAAAGCATGTCGGTTATTAGTTGATTTAGACGATTGCGCGCCTTGTCCTCGGACGAATTGTCATAGGTAATCACAAAGTTCTGCCCCTCATTGCCACTTTGCCAATTCATAACCGAAGGGAATTCTATTGCAAGCGATCCAAATTCATCGTGTGTGAATCGCCCATCAGGAAGTAACGCCACGTGAGTCTTATTTTTGACATTGTGGCGTATCTGGCTAATGAACTCTTCAATTTCATTGTTCTGCGGATTGTTGTAGTTGAACTGTAAAAGAGGGAGATTCATGTCACGCACAGCTGAACACTCATCCGTAAAATCTGAAAGCAGCAGCCCCGCTTCATTATCGAAATCCACAATAGACCTAACGGGCATCTTTTCCAAGCACTCGGCTGTCCGTTTAGTGATTTGCAGGAGTTGTTGAACTGTTTTCATAATATAGTCTCTAAATGACAATAAGTGTCAATTAACGATTATGCGCATAGGAATTTAAGGCCAGGAGCAACAACTGGCTACGGGTTAGAATAAACCCGAAAAGGACAGAGCGTATTGAATTGACAGTCATCAGGGCACAGTGTGGCTTGGCGTCCATAGTGCCCATATGGATATAATAAAAAAGAAGTGTGGGCCTTATTAGCATCTTACTCTAAGCGGGCTCTGGACTGCCGTACAATGAATAAGATTTAGCTCACACTCCTGCTATCGTGTGGGCTGAGCCCATATAATAGCCGGCGCAAGTGTTGATCCTCATTCCCATTGTACTTTGGTGCCTTACGACACGCGAATTGTCCAGATTCGCTTAAGGAACAAGCTAAACGCTTCCTGTATGTATGTTGCCTTATGGCAAACACACAAAGTTAACAATTTTTTTTCTTTCAAGTAATCTGGTAGGAATATTTATATGATTCGTTTTCTTTTACAGTACCAAAAAGGCCATTTAGAATCGTGTTCGTCTTTTATCGAAATGATTCTTGAGCCAATCTAATCCAAACAGGACTCCGTAAAGGAATAGTTGCACATTCAATGGCAATTACTGCGGGCGCGAAATTTTCACGAGAATACTTAATCTTTGGGGACAGTGCTCCATCGCCAATCTCAATGCGGTCTATGTGCCGAGATGCTTTGCCTGTTCGCGCTTAGAATTGCCGAAGCACGCAAAAAACAGCTCCTTGGAACAAATGTCCAAGGAGTAGGGAAGTGGTGCTTTTAGGAACCAGCTATTTAAGAGAAAAAAGTGTCTATTTTGTCAGGGGGAGAGATTAGGTTACTTCTTATCCGGAAGTGTATCTATATCATTCTCAATACTTTGCGAGTACGCGTCAAGAGCAGCGAGATCTTCAAAAAAGTTCGAGGATTTACCTGTGTAGTCTACGAAGCAAAAGCCAGTCAGTTTGACTGGCTTTTATGCTTCTTCGCTGCGGCAGGACCGCACACGTTACCCCCACCCCAAGCCCCTCGGGGGAGAGGCTTGGTCGCTTCGCTCCGAAGGTTCCCCTTCCGCTGCTTCGCCGCTATCCCCTCTGTCGGCCTGCGGCCTCCGAATCCAGGGTGGGTTTTTATAGTTTTTCCGCGCCGGTGACGATACCCTGCAAAGTCTATGGCCCTTATTCTTGGGTGAGGGTTTGGTTGCTTAGGACCGAAACAATGCGCAAGGTTCAAGTTTGTAATACTTTTTTCATATCTTTGCACAGATATGTCAAGGCAGGAATGCATACAGGGCTTTTCGGACGGCATCTTCTGGGATGTCGACAAGTATCATATCGATTTGGACCTGCATGCTCCCTATGTTGTTCAGCGGGTCTTGGAATATGGGCAGAT
>CACZEU010000003.1 GCA_902780175.1 uncultured Bacteroidia bacterium | reverse complement strand
CAGATTATCTTCCGCCTGAAGTATGACAACAGAAAGAAAAGTGAAATATATGTAAATCACAATTAATTCAAATTCATTACCTTTGCCCCTGATATGGAAGAGAACTTTGACGCCTTCGAAGTGATTGCCCGCACCAGGGGCAAAGTGGATATGGACAGCGTCCCCACCGGCGGAAAACTGTTTCCGCTGTGGGGCTGGCTGGCCGCCATCGCTTATTCGCTGGAATTCCTGCTGTGGCAGCTGCTGCATCAGGAATGGTGCCTGTGGCTCTGGGTGCTGATTCCGGTCATCGGCGTCCCCCTCATGGCCCTGTTCATCCGCAAGGACCGCGACCGCACCCATATGCGCACCCGTGTGTCAAGACTCGTGCTTGATTACTGGATATTCGCCGCGTGCGTTTTTTGCATGGGCGGCTTCCTTTTCGGTTTTACCGGAGTCTATGAGGTCGTGGAGAATCCCCTCATGGCCGTGCTCGTGGGCATCGGCGCCTTCATCACCGGGGGAGCGATGCGTTTTCGCCCTATGGTTGTGGGCGGGCTGGCCGGTGCCGCTATAGGCGTCTGCTCTTTCGTCCTTCAGGGGGATCTTTGGGTCTGGCAGATGCTCGCCATCGTCGCGAGCGCGGTGGCCGCTCTCATTATCCCGGGTCATTTATACCAGAAATCTGTGAAGAATGGAATTTAAGGATCTGGACCCATTGCTTCACAACGAACTGCGGCTCAAGATAATGGCCGCCCTGGATTCGCTGGATGACGCCGACTTTGTTTATCTCAAGTCGGTCACCAAAGCCACATCCGGCAATATCAGCGTCCAGCTTACCAAACTTGAAGAAGCCGGCTACATCAAGGTCTCCAAGACCGGCGAGGGCCGCGGCTCGCACACAATCTGCCGCATAACCTCCCGCGGAATACAGGCGCTGAAAGACTACCAGCGCACGCTGATGCAGTATTTCTCCAAGTCCTGACGGCGGTCACTCCGCGCATCCTCCTACATTCAGCCCTTGCGACGGGATTCCGGGAGCTATCCCAGTCCTGTCGCGGTGGGTTTATCGCCTGTTCCAGCATTTTTCCCTCTTGCGACAGGATTCTGGACGCCGTCCCAGTCCTGTCGCGGTGGATTTATCATCTGTTCCATCATTTTTCCCTCTTGCGACGGGATTCTGGACGCCGTCCCAGTCCTGTCGCGGTGGGTTGACGGCGCCGGTCTGCCTAGGAATGGCGCCGGTCTGCCTCAGAATGGCGCCGGTCAGGTTTTGCGAGGGGGACCTGCGCCACTGTAGGTCGTACAATGGCGATTTGCGGCGCCGGTTCCCCATCTTTTTTCGGACCCGCACCAGCCAGCCCCCTTGAATGTCTCTCGGTCATATCAACTGGATCAATAATCCCGAAAACGATCCCAAACGGGTAGTCGGAGGCCCAAACGGGATCAATAATCCCGAAAACGATCCCAAGCGGGTAGCCGGACGCCCAAACGGGATCAATAATCCCGAAAACGATCCCAAACGGGCAGTCGGAGGCCCAAACTGGATCAATAATCCCAAAAACGATCCCGCCAGGGCAGTAGGCCGCCCCGGCGGGATCAAAAGCGAAGCCCCCTAAACCTCGAAGTACCGCAGAGTCCTCAGCATCTCGAAAATAAGATCGACATACTCGCTGGAAGTGGGATTCCAGCGGAAGCCGAGGCGGTGCAGCACCTGCATCGTGAAGACGGTGGAGGCAAGCGTCTCCACGCCCTCCTGCTCCGAGGCCGACTGGTTGTAGGCCACCAACGGAGCCAGCAGGGCCGTCATGCACGGCTTGGACTCGATTGCCTTCATGCGTTCTGCGAATTCCCCGTCCTCCACATATTCCAGCGGCTTGCCGTCAATCTTGTCGAGGCGCGTGAGAACGTCGTCCATCGGCACGAAGTGGTTGTTGGAGACATTGAACACGCAGTTGGCAAGAGGCGTACGTGCCAGCGCCACCATGGCGTGGGCGGCCTGGTCGATGGGGGTGAATTCCATCTGGCCTTCCAACACGCCGTAAGGGCAGGCGCCGATGAGTTTGAGGGCGCGGAGGCGTCCCATTGCGGCGTTGGAGTTCATGTTCATCTGGAACTCCCCGTCCTCGGCACGCGGCGACAGGTTGCCGGCACGCATTATCTTTGCGCGCAGCTTGCCGGCGGCGACATGCTCAAGTATGTGGCGCTCCGCCAGGAACTTGGAGTGTACGTACTGGTTGTCCGTCAGCTGACCGAAGTAGAGCATCTGCTCCGTCAGCGTACCGGGGACCGAACCGGGCGTGAGGCCGCCGACGCTCTCCGTGGACACGTGCAGCAGGTACGCCCCGTTCTTCTCGCACAGCGCAACGAGGTTCTTGACGCCGCCGTAGTTGATGTCTTCGATGTCGGTGCCCTTGGAGAAGTGCTTCACGTTGGCGGCGCAGTTGACCACCATATCTACGTCGTCAAGCCCTTCGAGGCTCGCGGGATTGGTGATGTCGCCCTCGACGGCAATAATTCGTGTACCCAGGAGACTGCGGTAGTCTTTCTCGAAGTAGTACACCAGCATCTCCCGCAGGCGCCGCTCAGGCGTAATGCTCCCCTTGCTGCGCAGCAGGCAGCGGATTACAGTATCGGGGCCGGTGCTCTCCACCAGTTCCTTGAGCATGTGGATGCCAAGGAAGCCCGTGGCTCCGGCAAGCAGGATGTTCCTGCCCAACTGCATCCGCTCCCCTGCGTTGAACGCCTCCAGGGTGTTCCCCGCAAGGAGTCCGTCGATGGCGGAATAATCGTATCCGGTGATGTTGCTGTCCTGCTCCGAGGCTGCCTGCCCCCCATTGAGGAAAGTGGCTAACTCGCGGGCGGAAGGATGCGAGAAGACGTCGGAGTATGCGAAATGCAGGTCCTGCTTCTCGGCATTTACCATAACGTTGGTGACCATCAGGGACGTGCCGCCAAGGTCGAAGAAGGAATCGGTGGCTCCCACGCGCTCCACTCCCAGGATGTCGGCGAAAATGGCGCAGAGGGCCTTTTCCGTCTCGCCGACGGGGGCCACGTAATCGTCAAGTGCCGATGGCGTCGCGGCGGGAAGGGCCTTGCGGTCCACCTTCTGGTTGACGTTGAGAGGGATGGCGTCCAGCTGCATCCACGCTGCGGGCACCATGTACGGCGGCTTGCGCCCGCGGATGAAGTCCGATGCCGCCTTGGCGTCGAGCTTGCCCTCGCAGACCACGTATGCGGCCAGGAACTTGCCGCCGGAAGGGGCGTCGAAGGCCTGCACCGTAACATCCCTCACGCCGGGAATCTCCTGAATCACGGCCTCGACCTCCTTGAGTTCGATGCGGAATCCGCGTATCTTCACCTGGCGGTCCTTGCGGCCGACGAATTCGATGTTGCCGTCGGGCCTGTAGCGTACGATGTCGCCGGAACGGTAGAGCCGCACGCCCGGCAGGAACGGATTATCGATGAAGCATTCAGCCGTCTTCTCCGGGTTGTTGAGATACCCGCGACCCACGCCGGCACCGCCGATGAGCAGTTCTCCTGCCGCTCCTGCAGGCAGACGGCGCATTTCCTTGTCGACGACGTACAGCTGCACGTTGCTCAGAGGATGGCCGATCGGTATGTTGTCCTCCCGCTCCTTCACGTGGAAGATGGTGGAGAAGATGGTGCACTCCGTAGGGCCGTAGCCGTTGTAGAACGCATATGAGGGCGGCGGCATGGAAACGAGCTTCTCGCCTCCGACGGAAAGGTACTTCAGCGACGGGTTGTCGGGGTAATTGCGGGCGTACATCACGCCGACCTGGGTGGTCATGAAGCTGTGGGTGACGCCGTTGTCGGTGATGAAGCGGTCGAGCGCTCCGAGGTCGTGACGCACATCCTCCGGAATGATGCAGACGCAGGCTCCGCAGGTGAGGGCCGGATACTGGTCCATCATGTTGGCGTCGAAGCCGTAACTTGCGAATGCGGCCACGCGGTCGCCTGCCTTCAGGTTGAAATAGTCCGTGTACCAGGCGCAGAAGTTCACCAGATTGCGCTGCTCAAGCATACATCCCTTGGGCGTACCGGTGGAACCGGAGGTGTACAGCAGGATGTAGAGGTCTTCCGGCTTGGGACCGGGGGCCGTGCAGGGCGCATCGGGCAGATTCTCCAGTTCGTCGGTGGTAAGCACGGGACCCTTGTATCCGTCCACCAGCGGGACGAGTTCCCTGTCGGCTATAAGGAGCCTGGCGCGGGAGTCCTGGATCATGAAATTGAGGCGCTCCGGCGGGTACGAAGGATCGAGGGGCTGATAGGCGCAGCCCGCCTTCATCGCGGCAAGGGAGGCCTTGGTCATCCAGGCGTTGCGGTTGATGAGCACGGAGACCACGTCTTCTTCTCCGAGGCCGAAGGAGAGTATCTTTGCGGCGAGGGAATCCGTTATGCGGTCCAGGTCGCCGTAGCTAATTGTCTTGCCGCCGAACAGCACCGCAGGGACGTCCGGCGTGGCCTTGGCCTGCCTGCGGAACAGGTCGACGACAGTAAGAGACAGGTCGACCTCCTGGGTGTAGGCGTTGAAGCCGTCCAGTTCCTTCAGGCGCTCGCCGTCAACGAACGGGATTTCCGTGAGGGGATGGTCCTGCAGGAGCCCGCGGCAGACGGTCTCAAGGGCGTCGGCGAAACAGTTCACCAGGGACTCCGAATAGAGGCTGTCGTCGTAGGCGAGGGCCAGTTCGGGCGCATCCTCGGTCCCTTCGATGAATATGCTCAGGGGGAACTTGGGCGTATCCTGCGTGATCACTTCATCCTCAATCGCCTGGCCGTTGACTGAATACTTCTCCACAAGCCCCACCTGGTATGCCAGCATCACGCTCGGATGGAAATCGTAGGCGGATGACAGGCGGGCGAAGGGATAATTCTGATAAGTAAGGACGGTGGAGAATCCGGCGTCGGTCTCCTTGAGGAACTCATCGGCGCCCTGGGATCCGATTTCGCCCGACAGGGCCATGGTATTGACGAACATGCCCCAGGTGTCGGAGGCGCGCATGTCGCTGCGGCCGTTGGCCACGGTGCACATATATACTTTCTTCTGACCGCTGAAGGCGCTCACCGTGAGGAATGCGGCTCCGAGGAAATAACTGGCCGGCGATATGCCCAGTGCGTGGCAGCGGGCCGTTACACTGGCGCCCAGTTTCTTCCTCAGCCACAGTTCGTGGCCGACGGCACCCTCTTCCGGTTTCTTGTCGGGAATGAGGCCCGTGTCCTCTTCCTTTCCGGCCATCAGCGAGGCAAAGAAGTCTTCCGCCTCCTTGAATTCGGGGCTGTCCTGATAGGCCTTCTGGTCCTTTGCGTACTGGAAATACGTGTACTTTTCCTTTTCCGGGGCCTTGCCTTCCAGGGCGGCAGCCAGCTGCTCCAGGAACACGTCGTAGGAGCGGCCGTCGAACACCAGGTGGTGGAAATCGTTCAGCAGGCGCAGCTTGCCGGGGGTGCGGACGATGTTCAGGCGGTACAGCGGGCCCTCGGCGAGGTCGAACGGCTGCATGAAGGATTCCTTGAGGGCCTGGAACTCCTCTTCCGTCTTCAGTTCAGTATAAGGAATATCCTTTACGGGCGAACCGGGCACAAGGTACACCTTGCCGTCGCGCTGCTCGAAGTGGCCTGCAACGACGGAATGGGCCTCCAGGACGGAGAACAGGGCGGCCTTGAGGACGTCGATGTCCGTGCCTGCGGGGAAGGTAAGTATGCTGGGAAGGTTGTAGGCAGTAGAGGACGGATTCCTGACGCAGTCGAGGTACAGTCCGGTCTGCTGGAAAGTAAGCTCTCGGGGCTCGTCGGCGCAGGCTTCAGGCTCTCCGGGTGCGGCAGCCTGGTCCTTGGTCATCAGCAACTTGAGGAGGTCGTTTTCGATGCTCTGGAGGCTGGCCGCCTTGGGGAAGGTGTCCATGTCTTCCTGCAGGCCGTAACGCTTGTACAGTTCCGTCGCGAGGCGCAGGGAACTGATGGAAGAGAGGCCGCTGTAGTAAAGAGGCTCGGTGAGGCCGAAGCCGCTTATGCCGGCTGTTTCTTCGATAAGTTTCGCCAGTTCCTCCTCCAGCACGTTGAAGGGCGCCACGTGGGCCTCCTGCTTCTTTGCGCGGGGCTCGGGTTTGGGCAGGGCCTTGACGTCCACCTTCTGGTTGACGTTCAGGGGGATGGCCTCGATCTGCATGGTGACTGCGGGAACCATATAAGGGGGCTTCTTGCCGGAGATGAAATCGTTGAGCGCCTGGATGTCAATCGCCCCGTCACCCACGATGTAGGCGGCCAGGAATTTGCCGCTGCCAACGCCGGGCTCGTCGAAGGCCTGCAAGGTCACGTCCTTGATGCCGGGGAATTCACGGATGACGGCCTCCACTTCCTTGAGCTCGATGCGGAAGCCGCGGATCTTGACCTGGCCGTCCTTGCGGCCGACGAATTCTATCTTGCCGTCGGGGCGGTAACGGACGATGTCGCCGGTGCGGTACACACGGGCATAGGCAGGATCGGTTTCGAAGGGGTTGTCGAGGAAGGCCTCGGCAGTCTTGTCCGGACGGTTGAGGTAGCCAAGGCCAACCTGGTCTCCGGCAATCCAGAGCTCGCCCGGCTCTCCGGACGGCACCTGCTTTCCTTCGGCATCAACCACATAAGCGTGGATTCCGGGAAGGGGTTTGCCGATGGGGATGTTGTCTTCCTGCTGCTTCACCTCCTCGGAAATCACGTAGCAGATGCACTCCGTGGGGCCGTAGCAGTTGAACAGGCGGTATTTGGGAAGGGGGAAGGAGGCCATCTTCTCGCCGCCGGTCCACATCACCTTGAGGCAGCGGCTTTCGGGGTAGTTGATGGCGAACTGGGTGGCCACCTGAGTGGTCATGAAACCGTGGGTGATGCCGTTGTCCTCGAAATACGCGTGAAGGGCGGGCAGGTCGAGCCTGATGCGCTCCGGGATGATGTACAGCGTGGCTCCGGCTATGATGGTGGAATAGAGGTCGCAGACGAAGGCGTCGAACCCGAAGCTGGCGTATGCTATGACGCGCGAGGTGTTGTCGATGCACACGTTCTCAGCATTCTTGACGGCGAAGGCCCGGACGTTGAGGTGCGTGATCATACAGCCCTTGGGCGTGCCTGTGGTGCCGCTGGTGTACAGCAGGACGAACAGGTCGTCGGGGGCGGGCTGCGAGACGGGCTTTCCCTGATGTAGCTTCGCTATGTCGGAGGTCTTAACGACGGGCACCTTGACATCCTTGAGGATGGGGAGCTTGTCCTCGTCTGCGATGAGCATGGCGGCGCCGGCGTCTTTCATCATGAATTCCAGACGCTCGGGCGGATAGGACGGGTCGAGCGGGAGGTAGGCGCAACCGGCCTTGAGTGCACCCAGGGGGGCGACCATCATGTTCTCGTTCCTTCCGAGCATGATGCCCACAACGCTCCTGGGAGGGACTTGGGATTCGATGTATGCCGCAAGGTTGTCGGACAGTTCGTCGGCCCGGCGGTAGGTCAGGCGGGTATTCTCATAGACGAGGGCCGTCTGGTCCGGGGCGAGCCGGACTTGCCGGCGGAAGAGGTCAAGGACGGTGTTGCAATCAGGTTTCATAGGCTCGATCCAGTGTTATTCCTACAAAGTTAATGGAATTTTTGGTTTAATGATTATCTTTGCCTGATGGACAATTCGAAGAGAAGCTGGATGTCGCGTATCGGCATCGTCGTGATCGCCGCCATTATGGTGGAGATTATTTCCGTCGTCCAGTACCAGCGCACCAGGAGGCTGATGGACGAGGAGATGAGTGTCCGGTCCCGGGTCATACTGAATTCTGTCGCAAACGACATCGCCCACACCCTCGAACTCACCGAAACCACGATGAGGGAGAACCTTTGGGAGATTGTCGAAAACCTCCCCTATCCCGATTCGGCGTTCACGAGCGTCCGCCTGCTGATCGACGACAACCCCCACGTCGTCGGCGGCTGCCTTGCCTTCGTTCCCCATTATTATCCGTCGAAGGGCCGCCTGTTCGAGCCTTACGGGCACAAGGATGGCGGCAAGATCGTGCTCGAGCAGATAGCCGGGCCCGACCACGACTATACGAAGAACAACGCCTACCAGCGCGTGACCGCAAGCCTTATTCCGGAGTGGTCGGACCCGTATTACTTCGGCGCCGACTCCATACGGCTCGCAACTTATTCTTTCCCCGTCTTCGACGATGCGGACAGCCTTGCGGCCGTCTGCGGACTCGACATCGACCTGTCGTGGCTCGGCGACACCCTGAACAGCCGGCACCATTTCAAATCCACTTACGGACTCCTGCTTACCAAGGAAGGAGAACTGGTGGCCGGCCCCCCGGAAAGCAAGGTGCCCGAGGCCGAGGTGGACCTGATTGTCGATATCATCAACGGCAATGCCCCCGAATCCATGGTCAAGGGCAAGCTCATACAGACGACCAACCTCAACCGTCCTCCCTACTGGCAGCTGGCGAGGGTTTACAGCACGGAGGAAGTGTTTGCCAGAATACGCAAGATACGCCTCCAGAACCTCCTAATGGTCCTGCTGGGCCTCGCCATCCTGGCATTCATGATCAACCGCTACGCCAGGAACGAGAAACGCCTGCGGGAGACCACGGCCGAGCAGGCCCGTATCGCCGGCGAACTGGAAGTGGCGCGCAAGATCCAGCAGGAAATGCTTCCCCGGACCCGCGTGGACGGCGTCTACGGCACGCTGGAGCCCGCCCTCGAGGTCGGCGGAGACCTGTACGACTACTACATCCGCGACGGCAAGCTGTTCTTCTGCATCGGCGACGTCAGCGGCAAGGGCGTGCCTTCCGCGATGCTCATGTCCGTCATCCACTCCCTTTTCCGGACGATTTCCGCAAAGATGGAGAGTCCATCCTTCATATTGCGGGCGCTCAATGAAAACCTCTGCCGGGACAACGAGAGCAACATGTTCGTGACCTTCTTCGCCGGATGCCTCGACCTGTACACCGGCAAGCTCCATTTCGCCAATGCAGGCCACGACAAGCCCTTCCTGATAACTCAGTCAGCCAGCGTGCTGCCCGTCAAGGCCAACCTTCCGCTGGGAGTCTTCCCCGGCACCGCGTTCGAGGAGCAGGAATGCACCCTGTCGCCCGGCGACGCCCTCCTGCTCTATACAGACGGCCTCACGGAAGCCAAGGACCAGAACCGCAAGAACTTCGGCCGGGACCGCGTCCGGGAGCTCCTTGACGGCTGCATTGCCGACGCCGGCATGACGCCTGAGAAGACAGTCCAGTCCCTCAGCCAGGCCGCCCACAGCTACTCCGGGCAGGCTCCCCAGAGCGACGACCTCACGATGCTGCTGGTCAAATACGAGCCGGGAGAACTGCTGCAGGACAGGATAACCCTGTCGAACGACACCGCCGACGTCGAACGGCTGAGCGCATTCGTAAAAGACTTCTGCGGCCGCCTGGAACTGGACCATAAGGCCGCCTCGTCCCTGCGGCTGGCCCTGGAGGAGTCCGTCGTGAACGCAATGAATTACGCCTATCCCGCCGGAGAGACCGGAGAAATCACCGTATATGCCGACAGCAACCGCCGCGAAGTGCGGTTCACCGTCGTGGACTCCGGCTGGCCTTTCGACCCCACCACCGTACTGTCCGCCGACACCACCCTGGACGCGCAGAACAGGCCCATAGGAGGCCTCGGAATCCACCTCACGCGCAAGCTGATGGACTCCGTGTCCTACTGCCGGAAAGGCACCATGAACGTATTGACACTTACCAAATCGATAATATGAAAACAACGATTCAGGAAATTGACGGCAAGATTGTCGCCACCCTCTCAGGAGAACTCGACACCGCCGCCGCGCCCCAGGCGCAGACAGACCTCCAGCCCCTTCTGGAAAGCAAGGGCAAGGACATTGTGATTGACTGCACGGAGTTGGAATACATAGCGTCCAGCGGCCTCCGCCTCCTCCTCGGCATCCTCAAGGACGCCAAGGAAGTGGGCTCCCGCGTAGTCCTGAAGAATGTAAACGAAGTCGTGCGCGACGTCCTGGACCTCACCGGCTTCGTCTCCATTTTCGAATTCGAATAGCCGGCAGGCTACACGCTGGTGGACATTTAAACAGCAGAGGGCTAGCAGCTTTCCCTGATGACCAGCGTGGGCATGACAAGTTGCTGGACCGGTGCGGGACGGGGAAGGCCGGAAAGGTGGGCTTCCATTAGTGAAAACAAGGTATCGACGGCGATTTCGCCTGCTTCCCGCAGGGGCTGTTCCACGCGGGAGACTGGAGGGTTCATGAAGTCGAGGAAGCCGTTGTTGTCGTAGGAGATTACACCGATGTCTTTCCCTTCCGTGAGGCCAAGCCTGCGAAGGGCGGAGATCGTGCCGAGAAGGATGGTGGCGCTGAAGGCGAAGACCGCGTCATATGCCTTGGGGTTGCCGGCGAAGGCCGCCAGGGCCTCCCGGCTGCCGTTTTCCACCGAGAAGGCATCGCCCACCACACGGCTCTCTACGCCGCGGTCCTTTATCGCATCCAGGAAGCCGCGGACGCGTTCCCTGTTGGGCATCGAGGCCGGTACGCCCTGAATGGCAAGTATGCGCCTGTAGCCCTTATCCACCAGATATCTTGCCGCCATATAGGCTCCGGCGTAATTGTCCGTACACACGTACGACAGCGAGGTTTTCTCGAAATAACGGTCGATGAGTACGAGCGGGACATTCTGCCCCACCTCCTCGTGAAACTCAGGAGAAGAAGCCACCGGGACGGCCAGGATGCCGTCCACTCCCCTGTCCTGGAACATCTCCAGGGCCTGGCGCTCTTCTTCTTCCGACTCGCGGGAGTCGGCAAGGAGCGTGTGGTATCCGCGGGCGTCCAACTGGGCGATGACTATGCTCGACAGGGTGGCGAAAAAGGGGTTGTCGATACCCGGCACGACCAGGCCTACGGTCTGGGACTGGCGTGTGCGCAAACTTTGCGCAACAAGGTTGGGCCTGTAACCGCACCGGCGGGCCTCACGGGTGACCCTCTCCACCGCGGACTGGCTTATCCTGTATTTTTCAGCCTTACCGGAGAGCACGCGGGACACCGTCGAGACGGAGTATCCGGTACGCTCTGAAATAGCCGCCAGCGTAGTTTTTTCCAGCATATGCGAAATCGTTTGTGCTGCAAAGGTAAGGATTTGCTAAAATTTTCAAAACAAATGGTGCGATAATAAAATATTTATTATTATTTTTGCCCTATACACAGCGCAATCGTTTGCGCAAAACTGCACAATTAATTACACTGTATATGAGCAAAAAAGGTATCCTTGTCATTGGCAGCAGCAACACTGACATGACAGTAAAAACCAGGGAACTCCCCCGCCCCGGAGAGACGGTCCTCGGCGGAGTTTTCACCATGGGTGCCGGCGGCAAAGGCGCAAACCAGGCCGTAGCCGCACAGCGTCTGGGCGGAGATGTCAAGTTCATCTGCAAGGTGGGCAGGGACATTTTCGGAGACAATTCAATCGCACAGTACGAGAAGGAAGGCCTTGACGTGAGCGGCATCCTGCGCTCCGACAAGCCGTCCGGCGTCGCCCTCATCTCCGTGGACCAGAATGCAGAAAACTGCATAGTCGTGGCCTCCGGAGCCAACGGCGACCTCACCGAGGCCGATATCGACACCTGCGCGAAAGACCTCCGCGAGTGCGCCATCCTGCTCCTGCAGCTCGAAACCCCCATCCCCACCGTCTTCAAAGCGGCAAAGATTGCCCACGAGGCAGGCGCCACGGTAGTCCTCAACCCCGCTCCCGCATGCCCTCTCCCCGAGGAGATGTTCCGTTACATCGACCTCTTCATTCCCAACGAGACGGAGCTTTCAACCTTCAGCGGCATACCCGTAGACGATGTGGCATCCGCAGAAAAGGCGGCCGCAGCGATGCAAGCTAAAGGCGTCGGCAAACTTATCGTCACCATGGGCAGCAAAGGCTCCCTCATCCTTGACGGAGGCCCGTCGGTCCTGGTCCCCGCCCGCAAGGTCAAGGCTGTAGACACCACCGCAGCGGGAGACACCTTCTGCGGAGCCCTCTGCGTCGCCGTTTCCGAGGGCAAATCCCTCAAGGAGGCCGCCGAATTCGCCTGTGCGGCATCCGCCCTCACCGTCCAGAAGATGGGCGCGCAGAATTCCATCCCTTACCGTAAAGAAATCAACATTTAACCCATTACCGCTATGTATATCGTCGGAAGTTACACACTCGCAGTCATTTTCTGCTTTGTTACCATGCTCTGCTGGGGTTCCTGGGGCAACACCCAGAAACTCGCCGCCAAGAGTTGGAGATATGAACTCTTCTATTGGGACTACGTCATCGGCATGGTCCTCTTCTCACTCCTGCTTGCATTCACCGCAGGTTCCATTGGATCCGAGGGCCGTCCTTTCCTCCAGGATCTGGCACAAGCCGACTGGTCCAGCATCGGCTGGGTGCTGCTTGGCGCCGTAGTCTTCAACGTTTCCAACATTCTGCTTTCCGCATCGGTATCCATAGCAGGCATGGCTGTAGCATTCCCTCTCGGCGTGGGCATCGCGCTGGTCATGGGCGTGCTCAACAATCTCCTCCTGCACCCCACTGAAGGCCAGAACAATACACTCCTCTGGATGGGTGTAGCACTTGTCGTCGTAGCCATCATATGTAACGGCATCGCTTCCGGAAGGGTATCCAACGAGCAGAGGGATTCCAAGCAGAACCGCAAGGGCATCATCCTGGCCCTGCTTGCCGGCATCATCATGTCCTTCTTCTCTGCCCTGGTATACAACGGTGTAGACCTGAACAACTTCTCAGCCCCCGCAGCAGGCAAGCTTACCCCTTACACCGCAATGGTAATCTTCGCCCTGGGTGTTTTCCTGAGCAACTTCATCGTCAACACCATCGTCATGAAGAAGCCCTTCATAGGCGAGCCCGTCAGCTACAAGGAGTACTTTGCCGGAAACTTCAAGACCCACCTCGTCGGCATACTCGGCGGTTGCATCTGGGCCCTTGGTACATCCCTCAACTACATCTGCGCAGGCAAAGCCGGTGCAGCCGTTTCCTACGCCCTCGGACAGGGAGCCCCCATGGTTGCCGCAATCTGGGGCGTATTCATCTGGAAGGAATTCAAAGGCGCCAAGAAGGACGTCTACGCCCTGCTTGCACTCATGTTCGCCCTGTTCGTCGCAGGCCTTGCCTGCGTTGTAGTAGCCGGAATGTAACATGAGACATTTCATCTTAACGATTCTCGCCCTGATGTCGGTCCTGAGCCTTTCCGCCCAGAACAGGACAATCAAGGGAAAGGTTGTCGATGAAACCGGGGAGCCCCTTCCGGGCACCACTGTCGTTGCCGGCAGGAACTATGCGGTCACCGATATCGAAGGGCGCTTCACTCTGACCGCAAAGACGGGAGACGAAGTTACCGTTTCCTGCATGGGTTATGACGACTTTGTTTTCACCGTTACAAACGACAGCGACACCGTATCCGTCAGCATGGTGCCGTCAGCCGCAACCATGCTGGACGAGGCTGTCTCTATCGGTTACGGAAAGACGACCAAGAAGGAGCTTACCGGTTCGGTCGCCAGCCTCAAGTCGGATGACATGGACCTCGGCTCCTTTACCAACGCCGGAGGCATGCTCCAGGGCAAGGTTGCCGGCCTGACGGTGGTCAACCCCGACGGCGGCGACCCTAACGCATCGTACCAGTTCCTCCTGCGAGGCACCAACACCCTCGCCGCAGGACAGGGCCCCCTCATCATCATCGACGGTGTCGTAGACGCCGACCTGCGCAATATCAACTTCCAGGAAGTGGAATCGATGGATGTCTTGAAGGACGGTTCCGCAGCGGCCATCTACGGCACGAGAGGAACCAACGGCGTCATCATCATCACCACCAAAAGGGCCAAGAGCGGCACCACCAGCGTACAGTACGACGGCCAGGTTTCCGTTCAGGCGGTGCAGTCCCGGGCCGTTCCCATGACGGCAGAGGAGTTCGAGTACACCATCAAGAACTATGCGCCCGGAAAAGCCGGTTCCCTTTACGGATACGACACCGACTGGTTTAAGGAAATCACCCGTACCCCTATAAGCCACAAGCATAGCGTGGCCGTATCCGGAGGAACGGAGGCCTTCTCACACAGAACCGTCCTCAACCTGGAGAAAAACCAGGGTCTGCAGATTGGCAACGAGGCTTCCAAGTACCTTATAAAGACCAATATACGTCAGACCGCCATAGAAGGCTGGCTGGATGTGGAATACAACCTCAGTTATGTGAAACGCCAGTCCACTCCCGCCAACTACGGCGCTTTCCGGCAGGCGTTCACCCGCAACCCTACGGAGCCCGTCTATGACCCTTCAGATACCGCCGACGGCGGCTATTTCACCCTAACGGAATCCGATTACTCCAATCCTGTGGCCATGATCAATGAGCGCTATGCGAACAACGAGACCAGCAATCTGCTCGCAAATGTCCGCGCCACGCTCAACATCCTGCCCATAGAAGGACTCAAATGGGACAACTTCCTGAGTTACAACGACGAGAAGTATTTCAGCCAGGAATACAAGACCTCCTTCTATCCCGGCAGCGTCGGCAAGAAGGGCGTTGCATATTCGTCCGGGAATGCCTATGACAACCTTCAGTGGGAAAGCACCCTGCAGTACTCCCGGGTCTTCGGAGGCCACTCCATTCAGGGAGTCCTCGGATATACCTGGCAGGAGCAGATGAGCTGGAGCACCAACATGGAGAACTACGGCTTCGATTCCGACTTCTACAAAGCCAACAACATGGGAGCCGGAACGGCCCTCAAGGAAGGTCTGGCAGACATGTACACCAACCGATCCTCCAGCCGATACATCGCTTTCTTCGGGCGGGCCATCTGGAACTACAAGGAGAAATACCTGGCCTCCGTATCGCTCCGCCGCGACGGCTCCAGCCGCTTTGGCAAAAACCACAAATGGGGCTGGTTCCCTGCCGCAAGCGTCGGCTGGCGCATCAGCGAGGAGCCCTGGATGAAGGACCTCCAGTGGCTTTCCGAACTCAAGCTCCGTGCGGGCTTCGGCGTTACCGGCAATCAGGACTTCTCCAATTACAAGTCCCTGATGCTCATGTCCACCAGCACCAGTTTCTATTATAACGGCGAGTGGATCAACTCATACGCCCCTGCGTCAAACGCCAATCCCGAGCTACGCTGGGAGCGCAAGAGCGAATTCAACGTGGGAATGGACTTCTCCTTCTTTGAAGGAAGGCTGGGCGGTAATCTCGATTACTACTACCGGCTCACGACAGACCTGCTTTATGAGTATAACGTCCCCGTGCCCCCGTACGACTACAAGACCCTGTTCACCAACGTCGGCTCCATCAGCAACACCGGTATAGAACTCACCCTGTATGCGACTCCGGTCAAGACCAGGGACTTTGTATGGAACACCAGCCTCGTGGCTGCGCATAACGGAAACAAGCTCATCAGGTTCACCAATGAAGAGTTCCAGAACCAGGACTACGAGATCGGCTGGATAGCCACTCCCGTCGGAGCCTACGTCCAGAGGCTTATCGAAGGCGAGAGCCTGGGATCGTTCTACGCCCCCATCTGGGACAGCGTCGGTTCCGACGGCTCCGATGTCCTCAAGAACGAATTCATGGGCAAGGTTCCCACCGCAAAGTGGTCCAGGATCGGCTCCGCCTATCCAGACGTCACGCTTGGATGGAGCAACAACCTGAAGTACGGGGCCTTTACATTGAGTGCCACGCTTCGCGCCTCCATCGGCGGAAAGGTATTCAATTCCTACCGCGCCAATTATGAGAGCCTGCACCAGATAGGCCTTCGCAACATCCTTTCCAGCTGGCTGGACAACACTGCTTACACAGGGGAAATCCGTTACTCTTCCAAGTACATCGAAGATGCGACCTACCTGAAGCTTGACAACGTCTCCCTAAGTTATGACCTCCCGTTCCACAACAAGTACATACACGGCGGAAAAGTCTTCATCGCCGGGCAGAACCTGCTGTGCATCTCCGGTTATAAAGGCGTGGACCCCGAGGTCAGCCTCACAGGACTCACTCCGGGTATAGAAAGCACAAGCTACTATCCCAGGACCATGACACTCTCCCTTGGAGCAACTCTCAACTTCTAATCCGGCATGGTATGAAAAAGGCATTATCAACAATATTGGGAGTCGTCCTTCTGGCAGCCTGCACCAACCTGGACGAGCAGATTTATTCCAAGATTTCCAAGGAAAACTTCTTCACGACTGAAGAGCAGTTCGTGAAGTATTCAGCCAGGGCATATTCTTCCCTCCAGCACTGGGGTACCGAGAAAAGCCTGTGGACCTTCGTCATACAGAACACAAACGAAGTGTGCGTCCCCGTCAATCCGAATGGAGGCTGGTGGGACGACGGACGTTACAACGAAGTGCACGTCCACAGCATTTCCAGCAGCAACCGGCTTCTGGAAATGGCATGGGAGTACTGCTTCAACGGCATCACTGCCTGCAACGACGTCCTTGACATGTTCGAAAGCGTAGAAAAAGATTTCGACGCCAAGAACCGCGTGGTGGCCGAGGTCAAGGTGCTCAGGGCATATTACTACCTTTGCGCGATAGACAACTGGGGCAGCGTCCCCTATTCTGTCAGCAAGAAGGACAAGAACCTGCCGGAGAAGAAAGACCGCGCCTTCATGTTCAAGTTCATAGAGGACGAGATAACGGGCAACATCGACTATCTGCAGACCGACCCCACCCCCGACTATTACGGCCGCATCACCCGTGGAACTGCCAACGCCATCCTGGCCAAGCTGTACCTGAATGCGGAGAAGTGGACAGGAACCGCTAAATGGAAAGAAGCGGAGGAGGTCTGCAACGAGATCATAACCAGCGGCAAATACCGGCTTGCAGACCATTACAAAGACAATTTCTGCGTCAACAACGAAAACAGTCCCGAGCAGATCCTTGCAATTCCCTACAGCACGGTATACACCACTTCGGACCACAACGCCTTCATTATCTATATGTCCACCCTTCCTGCAGACCTGTGCACGCCCTTTGGAATCAACGCCCAGGCCTGGGACGGACTCTGCGGGGAACCTGATTTCCTGGCAAGTTACGACCCTGCCGACACCCGCAAGAAAGACACCTGGCTCTTCGGACAGATGTACGACAAGGACGGCAACCCCATAGAGTATTCCGACGGCGTCCCTTACATCATAGACCCCGACATGCCTGAAAGCGTCTACGGCAAAGATGCACGCAGGGATGCCCTCCAGGGAGCCCGAATCGGTAAATGGACATACCAGAGCGACGGCCGTCTTACCGGCGGGCAGGTTGGCATGGACAACGATTTCTTCCTCATCCGCTATGCAGATGTGGTCTTGATGTACGTAGAAGCGCTGGTCCGTCAGGGCAAAACGTCCCAGGCCGCTGAAGTGGCCGATTTCAAGTCCATTCGCCGGCGTGCCGGGCTCGAGCCCATGACGGCAGCGGAACTCACCCTGGACAATCTGTACTGGGAGAGGGCGCACGAACTCGCCATCGAAGGATGGTCGCGTCAGGATATGATACGTTTTGACAAGTTCCTGGATGCCTGGTGGGCAAAGCCTGCCAAGGATGCATCGGACCTTATCCTCCCCATTCCCAAGACAGCAATCGCAGCCAATCCAAACCTTAAGTAAGGATGAAAAGACTCATACATATAGCATTACTTGCCCTGATGATGGCTTCCTGCGCCCAGAAGCCGCTGGAGATAACACGCACGCAGCTCAAGGACAAGATTGCCGGTGCCTGGCTCGGCCAGATGGTGGGCAACATCTACGGACTTGAATACGAAAACAAGTTCGTGGATGAGCCCGGCGAGGGTCCGTTCGTCTTCAACAAGGCCATAAAGAAAATGACCGCAGTGGACGGAGCCTTCTCCGACGACGACACGGACGTAGAGTACCTCTATCTCCTCATGATGGAAAAGTACGGCGTGGACCCGACGTACGCCCAGGTCAAGGAAAGCTGGATGTACCACATCCGCGACAGGGTGTGGCTTGCAAACCGCGCAGCCCTCGGCCTTATGCACTATGGCTTCACCCCGCCTTATACCGGCAAGAAGGAGTACAATCCCCACTGGTTCCAGATCGACCCCCAGCTCATCAACGAGATCTGGGCGTACACGGCCCCCGGCATGCCGGCATATGCTGCAGGCATATCCGACTGGGCGGCACGCATAACGTCCGACGACTGGGCGGCCTCCCCCACCGTCGTATATGGCGCCATGTATTCCGAAGCATTCTTCGAGAGCGACATACCCACGCTGGTCCGCCACGCCAAGGAGTATCTCCCCAAGGGGGACCGCTTCCGCGGCATCATCGACGAGTGCCTCGGGCTCTGGCAGAAGTATCCCGACGACTGGAAGGCCTCCCGCAAGGTGATTGCCGATGAACTATACGTCAACGAACCCGACATCACCAAGAGCATCTGGAACGCCGACCTCAACGGCGCGATGGGCATCCTCTCCCTCCTCTACGGAGACGGCGACATCGAGAAAACCCTCCTGATCGGCTGCGCCCTGGGCTTCGACTGCGACAACCAGACGGCGACCATCTGCGGCCTGCTCGGCGTCATCAACGGCGTGGAGAGCGTCCCCATGGACCGCGCGATGCCTTTCGAGCACTGGACCAAGCCGTTCAACGACCGCTACATCAACGTAACCCGCTACGACATGCCGGACGCCTCCATCGAAGACATCATCGAGCGTACCACGGTGCTGACGGAGAAGAATATCCTCGCCCGCGGCGGCAAGGTGCGCGAAGAGAACGGGGAGAAGGTCTATACCGTCAACCCCAGGGCCCGGTTCGTTCCGGCAAAAGAGGCCGCCGCAACGTTTACCCTTCCGGAAAAACGCGGACGCAACCTTGCTCCCGATGCCGCCGAAATACTCGCACTTACACGCGAGACGGACCGCGCCACCCTGGACTCCTGCTGGCTTACCATCCCGGTGAGTTACAGGGCCTACACCGTAGATGTAATCAATGACGGCGTAACCGGAGGCCCCGGAGCCGCATTCTACTCGCTGGGAAGCAAGTCCAACGCACCCAAGCAGGACTTCTTCGGCTACCGCTGGGACGAGCCCGTCACGACGGACATGATCTCGTTCCACTACGGCCCGCTGGAGGAGTTCGGCGGCTGGTACAGCAACCTCCATCCGGAATATATGGATGAAGACGGCAACTGGGTGCCCATAGAGGCCGACGTCACCCCCGACTGGCCATTCAGCGACGAGGTGTTCTTCCAGCCCCACAACGGCGAGTTCGTCTTCACCTTCCCCAAGGTCACCACGAAGGCCATTCGCGTCATCGGCGACGACGCCGTCCTGATCCACTGGCACAAGTACACCAAGAGCGTATCTGCATTCATATCGATAACGGAACTCCAGGTTTATGAAGCGAAGTAGCATACTGCTCCTCCTGGCGCTCTGCGCCGCATGTTCCGCCCCCAAGGCTCCGGATAGCGTAACCCTCGGCAAGGATGCGCTGATGGACAAGATACGTGGCGGATGGGCAGGCCAGACCATAGGCGTGGTGTACGGCGCTCCCACGGAATTCAAGTTTACCGGAACCCTTATTCCGGACAATATCCCCATCTCCTGGGGCGAGGGCTACGTGAAGCACTGGTGGGACCGCAAGCCCGGCCTCTTCGACGACGTGTACAACGACCTCACCTTCGCCGAGGCCTTCGAGCAGCTGGGGCTGGATGCGTCGTCCGAAGAACTCGCCATGCGTTTCGCCTACGCTCCCTATCATCTTGCCCACGCCAACCAGGCGGGCCGCTACAACGTGCGCCAGGGCATCATGCCCCCGGCGTCCGGCAGCTGGCTCAACAACCCCCACGCCGACGACCTGGACTTCCAGATAGAAGCCGATTTCGTCGGCCTGATGGCCCCCGGAATGATTCCGCAGGCGCTTGACATCGCAGAGCGGGTAGGGCATATCATGAACAGCGGCGACGGCTTCTACGGCGGCGCATACGTGGCAGGGCTCTACAGCGCGGCGTTCATCGAAAGCGATCCCGCAAAGATAGTGGACATGGCCCTGGAAGGCATCCCGCAGGAGAGCACCTTCTGGCAGTGCGTGAACGACGTGCGCCTGCTTCACAGGAAGTATCCGGCAGACTGGAAACAGGCCTGGTTCGAACTTCTCAAGAAGTGGGACCGCGATACGGGCTGCCCCAAGGGCGTTTTCCTGAGTTTCAACATAGACGCAAAGATCAACTCCGCGTACGTGACCATGGGCCTTCTTTACGGAGGAGGCGACTTCGGGAAGTCCCTCGAAATCGCCACCCGCTGCGGTCAGGATTCAGACTGCAATCCTGCTACCGTAGGAGGCGTCCTGGGAGTAGTCCTCGGCCTCGAAAAGATGCCGTCGTTCTGGAAAGACCCCGTCATGGAGATATGGGACCTCGATTTCGAAGGAACCGACGTTTCCCTCGAGAAGGGCTCCCGGTACAGTTACGGCCAGGCCCTGCAGCTCATCCATCTACAGGGACCAGAAAGACGCATGGATGTCAGACACCTACGAGTTCGACTTCTCCGGCAACGGCTTCGTGATCTGGGGCAACCTGGTGTGCCTGCGCGGCATCACGGCAGACTATGCCAACCGCGTGAGCAAGAAGCACGTGGGAAGCGAAGTCTTCGCCCTTGCAGAGGAGGACGACCCCTATGTGGCAGAGATCGAAGTCTGGATAGACGGCGCCCTGGACCAGGTGTCCCTCCTCCCCATGAAGGGCACGTCCCGCAAACTGGAGCCCGCCTGGAAATACTGTCTCCCGGAGGGCCGCCACAACGTGAAGATGGTCTGGAAGAACCCCCGTCCGGACACTTACCTCCTGCGGATAAACGCCATCCAATACTATAGCGAGAAACCAAATGAAGACGTCTATTACCATAATTAGCGCCCTCCTGCTCCTTAGCGCCTGCACCTCCAGGGTGCCTTACGGCGGGACGGTCACCATGGACGACGCCACCCTCATGGACAAGATCAAGGGCGGCTGGTACGGCCAGACTATAGGCTGCACCTACGGAGGCCCCACGGAGTTCAAATACAAGGGCGGCCTGATAATGGATGACATTCCCATCCCCTGGTACGACGACTACATCTACGACACCTACATCGAAGACCCGGGCCTGTACGACGACGTTTACATGGACCTCACCTTCATGGAAACCATGATGCGTTTCGGCCTGGACGCCCCGGTGGAGGAATATGCCAAGGCCTTCGCCTATGCCGACTACAAACTCTGGCATGCCAACCAGGCGGCGCGCTACAACATCCTCAACGGGCGCGGCGCACCGGAAAGCGGCCACTGGAAGTACAATCCTCACGCAGACGACATCGATTTCCAGATCGAGGCGGATTTCATCGGCATGCTCTATCCCGGGCAGGTCAACAAGGCATCGGAACTGAGCGACCGCATCGGCCACATCATGAACTACGGCGACGGATGGTACGGCGGCGTATTCATCGGCGCGATGTATTGCCTCGCCTATGTGTGCGACGACATTCCCACCGTCGTCACGGAGGCGCTGAAGACCATCCCGGAGGGGACCAAATTCCACAGTACCATCTCCGACGTCATCAAGTACTGGAAGAAGTATCCGAAGGACTGGAAGCAGTGCTGGTTCGAGGTCACGAACCGCCACGCCAATGACGTGGGCTGCCCGGAGGGCGTCTGGAACGGTTTCAACATCGACGCCACCGTCAACTCGGCGTTCGTGGTTATCGGACTCCTGTACGGCGGGGGCGATTTCCTCAGGACGATGGACATTTCCACACGCTGCGGCAACGATTCCGACTGCAATCCGGCGTCGGCCGCCGGCATACTCGGCGTGATGTACGGTTACGACGCCATCCCTGAATACTGGAAGAAGGGAGCGGAGCGCATCAAGGACATCCCCTTCCCCTACACCACCCTGAGCCTCGAGCAGGTGTGCCAGGAAAACTTCAAGCTGATAAAAAATCTGTCCGCATGCAAGAATCAGGGGGGTGACGGTATTTATATAGATGTGGAGACACCTCAGTGCGTCAGGTACGAACAGAGCTTCGAGGGGATCGCCCCCGTTGAAAAACGGGTCCTCAAGAAGGCGTTCACCACAAGCGCGGACCTCAGTTTCAAAGGCAGCGGCATTGTGGTGGAGGGCAGCGTGCGCAAGACCGGGCACGCCGACGACTCCTACGTGGCGTCCGTCACCGCGCTGCTGGACGGCACCGAGATCGAGCATTTCAATATGCCGGTCGACTATATCACCCGCAAGTACGAAATCTTCTCCGCCTACGGCTTCGGAAGCGGAGAGCACATCCTCACCCTCCGTCTGGACAATCCCCACCCGGACTACGAACTCTATGCATCTGAAATGGTAGTATATGATGAAGAGTAAAATGCTGTTCTTTTTGACCCTCACGTTGTTGCTGTCATCATGCAGCTGCAGCCAGAATAAGCCCGACCTGCCCGATGTGGATCCTGCCGCCTTCCAGCGTTATTCCAAAGACAATGTCCTGAGCAGCAAGATACTGGGCGTCAGCGTCAAGTACTCCGTGTACTTCCCTGCAAGCTACAACACAGACAAAGACAAGCGCTACCCCGTCGTATATATGCTTCACGGAATAGGAGATGACAATAACTCCTGGAACGGCAACTACCTGCACGCCAACAACAAAATAGATAGCTGGACGGAGAAGGGCCTGGGAGAAATGATTTACGTGTTCCCCCAGGGCTACAGCTCCTACTACTGCAACCGCTACGACGGGACCTTCAGTTTCATGGACATGTTCGTCCAGGAACTCATTCCTCTCATCGACAAGAGTTTCAGGACTGTCGCCGACAGGGAGCACCGCGCCATAACCGGCTATTCCATGGGAGGATTCGGGGCAATCGCACTGGCCGAGAAGCATCCTGAGATGTTCATCGCCTGCGCTCCCCTTTCCATGTCCGTCAGGACCGACTGGCAGTACAAGGAAGAGTCCCAGGACGGCTGGAACAACCAGTGGGGAAAGATCTTCGGTGGCTACGGCCAGGCTGGCGACGGGCGCATCACCGAATATTACAAGCAGCACTGCCCCCTGTACTATTTCAACCAGGAAAACAAGAGTTCCCTCTCCACCGTCCACTGGTATCTGATATGTGGCGACAACGAAGAGAACCTGCTGTATGCCAACGATGAGCTCCATTGCGTCATGCGCGACAACGGCTATGAACACGAATATCGCGTAGTGAACGGAGGCCACAGTTCCTCCGTCTGGATGCCTGCTCTGGATGAGGTTCTGCCCATGTTTGATTACTACATGAATGGCGGCAGGCTGTGGTCTCCCGTAGAGGAGCCAGGAGACTCTCCTGCCGTCGCGGAGGTTAATTCTGACGGCTCCTTCCTGTCCGCCGCCTACAAAGAAAAAGGCGACGGCACCGCCTTGTTCATCTCGCACGACAATCTTCCGGAAGCAGAGCTGAAGGCACTGATGCATACCCTTCAGAGTTCTTCTTCAAGCAGTGCATATGCTTTGCTGCCATGCGACATCTCCCGGAAGAGCCTGACCGAATGGATGGCGGAATGGGAAGCCGCATACCCCTGCTCAAAGCGGTATGTGTTGGGTGTCGAGGCGGGAGCTTCACCCGCACTGGCCCTTCCTTCAGACACTTTCGCCCGCAGTTATTACCTGAACCCGTCAATTGGCGAATCCCTCAACGTCAGCGAGGGCCAGGCAATCTATTTTGCTGGCACAGACGTCGATGCAAACTACTTGGACATGGACAGACTCTACTATGCCTGCAAGCGAAACGGCGCAGAGTTCGAGTACCGCATAGTGAACGGGAGTTCTTCGTCCATTTATAATCTGAACAAAAGCCTACAGTCAATTAAATCCTATATTTCTTATTAACCTTAATTATTACCATCATGAAAAAAATCATCATTGCATTCGCCTCTCTGGCAGTAGCAGCACTTGCTCTTTCTTGCGAAAAAATTCCTGAACCCAAGATTCAGAAGCGCCTCACCATGTGCGGCGACCAGTGGGACAAGTATGCTTTCACTTATGGAACAGACGGCAAACTCACCCTCGTAAACCGTAACGAAGGCGAGCGTACCTGGACATTCACATGGTCCGGCAACGTCGGCACCGCCAAGTATGTCAAGGAAGGTGAAGAGAAAGGCAACTGGGTTTTCACCCTCGGTGACAATGGTTACCTCAGCACCTGGGCCAACGAATGGGGCGACACATGGGGCTTCACCTACGACAGCGAGAATTATCTCACCAAGATTGTCCGCACAGACAAGGACAATGCAGTCAAAGCCAACTGCGTCTGGTCAAACGGCGACCTCACCAAGTGGTCCCGCATCAAGGACGACAACACCGAGGAGTGGAAAATCCAGAGCTTCCTTGAGGACGAGAACGTGGCCGGCATCTTCGCCGACGCTTCCGACAAGGCAGGTGTAGACCGCTGGATCTTCGAAGTCGGCATGTGCGGAAAGGCTTCCAAGCATCTGCTTGACCAGGCAGCATGGGAAGGCAGCGAGGCTATCGCAGTCCACACCTATGAGAAGGACGAGGACGGCTTTGTAACCAAAGTCAACAAAGTCTACGATGGTGGCGACCCCGAAATCTACGAGTACTCCTGGGAGCTCATCTCGAAGTAAGCTTACACACTCTTAGAAACCCTCTGCCGGAAGTCTGGCAGAGGGCTTTTTTTGATGTCCGGGCTGCATGGAAAACGTCTGCTCAAGGATACGCTGACGGTGCAGGACTGCCCGGCGGGGATGCGGACAGAGTATCCCACGATGCTTTTGCCGGGGTTGGGGACATCCCATTCCTCGGTACCGGCGGCCGGCCAGATCCTGTACTCCACGGTGACGGAAGGGTCGTCGGAGGCCACGTAGAGGAGCATACGGTATCCGCCCTGCTCAAGGAGTATTCCTTCGTCCGTTATACGGGGAGAAGCGTCCGTGACCATCCGCCACTGAATGTCGGCAGGGGCGTCCGGAAGGGACCGGACGGTGTCCGCGACAAGAAGCGAGTCATTGTCGAGAAGCAGTATTTTCCTGCGGGCGGAAGAAAGCTGTCCCTGAAATACTTCGGAAAGGTCGATGACTCCGCCTCTGGCCGCGTCCGTGTCAATGACGCCGGAAATCGTCGCCCTGCCGCCGACGCAATGCTGCATGGAGCCGACCGTAAGGGTGTTGTGCGCCGTATTACCCATGCGGAACACCTTCCAGCGCCAGGATTTCTGCTTCATGCTCCAGAAGCTCTTTTTGTATTTGTTGAACGCCTTCTCCACATCAGCATACGGCTGGGTGCCCAGGTCGCAGGCCCACCTCAGGCCGAAGGCATCGTACACAAAGGATCCTGCATCCATGTGTCCGTGGTTGTCGGATGCGCTTCCTCCTTTGAACGCCAGATACCGCTCATCCTGCGAGCCCTTCCATCCCGTACGGATCAGCACGACGGGGACGGGGCCGTTTCCGGAGAACAATTTTTTCCCGTCCGTACCGGGTTTTCCGCGTGAGACGGTGAATTTGGAGGCCATGCAGGCGGCAAAAGGGGCGAATCGCATCCAGTCCCGGTCTGTGAAGTACTTCCCGCCGCGAAGCAGGGCGATCTCGTTTTCCAGAAGGTCCGGCCGCGACTGACGGGCCGCAAACCACCACATCGCATAAAGGGGAACCTGCTCCTCGTCGCTGTCGGAGTAATTGAAACTCCTGCCCGATGTGCCGATCATATACTTCATGAATGAACCGGATTCGATGAAGCCCGGCGCATCGGAGAGGCCCGCATCGGACCGGTAAACCCCTCTCAGTATCTCGAGCAGCATCACCTCGAATCCGGTCCCGTACGACCAGTAGATGTACCCTTCGGGATAGATACCGTCGGGACCGTACATTTTCATCGCTTTCCGGTTGTCGGCCACGGCAGTTTCGAGCAGTTCACGGCTGACCTGAGGATACCGCTCATATGCGGCGACGGCCGCCGCCACCAGGCCGCAGTAGCACACCTGGTTCCAGTTGGTTTCCTGGGTGGTGAACCATTGCCCCTTGTATTGGCTGAGGGCAAAGCGTTCAAGGGCGGCTGCGGCTTCATCCCGGACTTCTGCCGGGAGGCCTTTCCAGCACCAGTCAAGTCCTATGGCTACGGCCAGGGCCATTTCCCCGGTGTCGAGGAAATGCTCAGTATGCCAGTCCTGGAAGGCACAGACGGTGAGGATATCCTCCCGGACCCGGGAAAGATATTTGTCCTTGCCCGTCATCCTCCAGGCATAGGCGCAGAAGAATATCCTTTCGAGCGCATACCGGGACTGCTCAAGCAGCCGCACCCCGGAGGCATCCAGCCTGTAGGAAAGCTGTACGGTATCCGTCACACATTCGTCCGCATGCGAAAGTATGGACTTGTGCAGCAGGGCGATATCCCTATTGCACCGGATGTGTTTCCGCAAGGTTTTCTTTTCCGTGTCGTTCATCAGGAGACGCGGATGCGGAGCGTCCGCAGCTTTGTCCCAGTCCGGATTGCAGGAGGCGCTTCGGGCATTGACGGTCAAGGCGGCCAGCATAGCCAGAAAGATGGATACACTCTTCTTCATACTGTTGACAAAAATAATGATTATCTTTGAGACGGACATAAAACCGGATAAGTATTGAGTGCAAAAAGGTTAATACTGCTTCCGGCGCTTCTCCCCCTGCACGCACCAGCAGCAGGATCAGGTACAGCAACCACAGCACCTGGATGAACCACAACGTACCAGTGCCGCTGACGGCCATGAGTTCACCAGCCACAAGCAGCAAGCGGCCTGCGGTACTTAGCGGTACGCCCGTCATCTATGACTCCCGACCAGTTGAGGCCGTAGGCAAAATCGTAGGTATTGCCTTCGGAATCCTTGTAGCACCGCATGTCGCGGGGTACGTCTTCGCATTGTGCTTCAACGGTTTCCATATCAGCGGGAAGCTGGCAGGGAAGAAGGCCGTAAGGCTCTGCCGCACCGCTCACTATATCCAAAATCGCGTTGTTGGAAACGCCGCAGACGGTAAGCAGGGCGTCGGCCCAGGGCTCGATTTCGGCGGGCACGAACGGACGTTCCATCGCAACAACCACCACAACGGGCTTTTCTCCCATCGCCAGTTTTGTATCCCTGACGAGGATGGCATCGGTGGCGTTGGAGGATGTCTCTTCGAAGCCGCGATAGCTGCGGTTTGAAGATGATTCTTTAGGGTCTCCTCCGGCGATGCTGTGCTCCCTTGCATTTATGGCCTTATAGGGGCCCCACTGCAGGCTTATCGGGTTGTAGTGGCCCTCGGGATATTCTTCATTGGGTTGAACGTAGCCCCAATGTCCCACCGGACTCTTGATGCAAACGATGGCAAAGTCGGCTTCCGACGGGGAATCCACCACCTCGTAATACCTGCCAAGCAGCTCCTTGGAAATCGGATACTCGTCATACTCCGGAGTGGGTTTCTGCCAGTGGGACAAGCCTGCAGGTACGTGACGCAGAGGCTCGTACACCTTGAGCCGGCCGGCCTTGGGAAGGACTCCGGCAACATTCTTGAGCATCACGACACTCTTCAGCTGGGCATCGTAACCGGCAGCCGTAAATTCTTTGCACCCAACGATTTGATCCGCCTTCTGCGGACTCACGTAGGGGTTCTCGAAGAGGCCGGTATTGAAGATGTTTACAAGTATCCTGCAGGCGCTCAGCTCAAACCTCTCGCGGGCGCTCCGTTCGCCGTATTTGGCCTCCCAGAGGCGATAGGCTTCAATGCTCACGGCATTGTCTTTTGCCCCTCCGAGCTGGTCAACCCCAGCCTCGAAGCATTTGAAACGCTTTTCGGCCGCAGAAAGAGTCTCCACTCCCCACGGGGTGCCCTTATGCTCCCAGGGAACGTTGTATTCCCTCACTATGCCCCAGTCCGTACAGACAACGCCGTCGTACTTGTATTTGTCTCTCAGAAGATCCCCGATGATGTACTTGGAGAATCCGTTGCCTACGTTCTCCCCACTGGGATCCTGTCCGTATGATATGGTGTAGTAAGGCATTACAGCCGATGCCATACGCGTCTTTCCTGGCAGCTTGAACGCACCCTCGGTAAAAGGGACAAGCCCCTGGGCAAAGTTGTTCCCGGGGTACACGGCATATTTTCCTGTTCCGAAGTGGGCGTCCCTGCCGCCTTCGCCGGAGCCGCCGCCGGGCCAGTGCTTGACCATGCAGTTCACGGATTGGTTTCCCCAGCCGGTCTTGCTGCCGGGCGTAGTCTGGAAGGCCTCACAATAAATGCGGGCGATGTCCCTGCAGAGAGCCGGGTCCTCGCTGAAAGTACCGTAGAAACGGCGCCAGCGGGGGTCGGACGCCATATCTACCTGAGGGGAAAGTGCGGTCGTGATGCCGAGGGCGCGATATTCTGCCGAGACCATTTCGCCATGCCTGCGTATGACATCCATGTCGAAAGTGGCGGCCAGCCCCATCTCGCGGGGCCATTTGGAGATATTGCTTACTCCGGAGGGGTCATACTCACCGTCGGGCTCGGGCTTATAGTTGTTGACGTTTGCCGTACCGTTCGTGTAGTTGCGGGGGTCTGATGAATTGTTCGACGGGATTCCGAGCCGTTCCTGCTCGCAGAACGCCTGGACGTTGTTGGACCATGCGGCGCCTGTGGACGGGGTGGCGACCTCCCGCACCAGCATGTGGCGGATGTGGTCGTCTGCGAGAAGGGATTTATGTTTGTCCGTCAGCTCCGGCGAAAAAGCATCGACGGCGCTGGAATAGAGCATCAGGCCGCAAATCTCTTCCAGTGTCAGCTTCGAAGCTAAGTCCTTCGCCCTTGTCTTTGCATCCTTCCTCCAGTCCTCGTAAACGTCAAGCTTACCGTCCCTGCTGAGGTCCTTGAAGGCATAGCCATCTATGGTGAGGATGGGTGCAGACGTAAATCCAAGGGCGGGGCCTTTAGTCTGATTGACAATCGTATATCCCTCTACGGGCTGATAGTTTATCTCGTTTCTGCCGCATGCGGCAAGGCAGATCAAGACCGGAATCAAGAGGCAGGACTTCTTCATTGTGCAGGCATTTGTTTTTTGAAAAAACGGTCCACGCCAAGGGCGATGGCACCGTCGCCGGTAACGTTGCAGGCAGGGCCGTAGCCGTCCAGGGCAAGGTAGATGGTCATAAGGAGAGCCGTCATCTCGGGAGTGAATCCCAGCATGCTCTCGAGGAAGCCGACGGAGGCCATAAGGACACCGCTCATGACGCCCGGCGAAGCAACGGTAGCCACTGCGAGTATAAGCATGAAGTTAAAGAACAGGCCGAAGGAAATGGGCTGTCCCACCATGAGGGCGACCGCAACGGCCGTAGTGGCAAGCTTGATTACGGAGCCGCACATGTGCACGTTGGAACAGAGCGGCACCACGAAATCGGTGACTTCTTCCGACACGCCGTTCTTAAGTGTGCACTTGGTGGTTACCGGAATCACTGCCGAAGACGAACAGATAGAGAAGCCCGTCAGATATGCCGGGAACATGTTCCAGAGGCATTTGAAAGGGTTTTTACCCGCTATGGCGCCAGCAATCACATACTGGACGACAAGATAGAGTATGGAAAGTACAACGCCCGTTGCGATGACCTTCACTCCGGAGCCCATCACCACCGCCATCTTGCCGGATGCGCTCATCTCGCACATCATGGTAAGGATGTAAAGCGGCATCAGGGGAATGATGGCCTTCTCGATGGTCATCTTGACCACCTCGCCAAACTCATTGAACCAGTTTCTGAGGGTGTCGCCCTTGATGTAGATGCAGCAGATGCCAATCATGAATGACAGGCACAGGGCCGTGAGCATATCGCAGAGCGGCTTTATCTTGAGGTCAATATAAGGTTCGAAGGTCTTTGCAGTCGCTGCATCGGTCTGCAGGTCGCCCACCCCGAGGATATGCGGGAAAAGGGCGGATGCGCTGCCGTATGCGAAGAGCCCCGCCAGGACGGTGGACACGTAAGCCACGCCCACCACGACGAGCAGCATCTTTCCGGCACCCTTGCCGAGCCCGTAAATGGCCGGCGTCACCAGACCCAGCACCAGGAGCGGGACGATGAACTTGAGAAGCTGCGCAAACAGCACGTTGAAGGTCTTGAAAAGCCGCACAAGCCAATCGGGGGAGATGAGTCCGAGAAGCGAACCGATGGCAATGGCGATAAGGACCTTTACAAAGAGGGAAAGCTTTATCTTTTTCATAAGTCAACAATTGCAGTATGTTCTTCGCCACGTCTGTCTTTCCAACTCAAGCGATAAGTTCCTTTAAAGCCGCGCCAACGCACCTCACCGCTCCGGCCGGCCTTCACTTCGAGACGGGTACGCCACTCGTGAAGAATCAATTCTTCCAGCGCATAATAGGCCGCTTTGGGGCGCATATCCCGGTGAAAAAGGCCCGACGTAGAGGGCTCTCCCGGGAAGCCGCAACCGTCCACCAGGTTCCACCAGGTGATGGCGAACATTTTTTCGCCACTGAACCACAGACGGTAAAGGTTTCGGGCGATGATGGCCTGAATCATCTCTCCGCGATTCCCTTCCGTGGGGGCTGTAATGGTAATTTCACTGATGCATATGGGAAGATCCGGTACGGAGAGCCGTTTCATGAGGTCCCAAACGTACTCCGGTGTCTGAATGGCGGCGCCTTCGGCAATCCGGCGGCACTGATCCGGGTCATAAAGATGCATCTGGGAGCCGATGGCCTGTACACCATACCCCTCCTCCAGAAGCGTCAGCACCTGACGGGGATAATCATCGGCGTCCACATAATCGTTTATACATTTCATCTGGGACGAAGGAATCTTCTCATCCGCGATGCGCCAAGTCCGGCGGGTATAATCTCCGGGGAGCAGCATATAGCGGCTTTTGGTAAAAAGGTCCCCGGGAACCTGTACGCCCGCACGCCAGTCCTTGCAACTTTCGTTCACCACGTCATAGCTGGTCACTGCCGGATGGTCTTTGTAATGGTCAATTATATTACGCACATGGGCGTCAAAGGTGTCTCCAAGAGCCTTCCCGTATCCGGGAAGCAGCTGTGCCAGTTCCGCAGGGGAAAGGAACTCATAGCGCGCAGAGCGCGGGACCTTGCTTTCAAACAGGGAAACGTCTTCCAGGGAATCCAACAGGGCCCGTTCGGAATATGGCGCCAACTGGTGCAACCAACGGGGATTGTTGGTGCCGCTGCCCCAGGCCAGGGGATGCAAGTGTACGGCAACCCCATGCGCAGCGCACCACTCCACGATGGGGTCTGAAGCCGGACGCCGCCAATGTGGTTGGGCAAATGGTTTCTTCTTGAACGTATTCCAGTATTCTTCGCTATCACGGAATTCTCCACTGTAACGCATGGGCGACTCACGGAACCATTGGAAATCGCGCCAATAAAGCCCCACCGTAGCCCGGTTGAACAGCGTCCCGAATAGCTCCCGATAGCGCTCATTTGCCTCCGGCGTCCCCAATTGGTTAAAGTTGAACGTGGAGGCGCCAAAGAGGAAAGCCGATGAGACCTGTTCCACCTGAACCGGCGTACCACGCTTGAGGCCGGGGATTTTGACAAAGCCATCGGCCTTACGGTTGCGCTCGATGTCGGCATCGATCCGCGCCTGGACCTCATCGTTCCACAAAGCCCAGTAGGCAGGGCTCATCACCCCTTCCGTATCTTCCGACGCCCGGTGCGGTATGGCCGGCTGGGCAAAGGCCAGGGATGCACACAATAAAGCAAGGGTCAATAACACGAATCTTTTCATAATAAACCAAATCCAAAATCATAAGTGTTTCCCTCGGTGTCCTGCCAAGGGGTCATATCCTCAGGGACATCTTCCCGTTGCATTTCTACCTCGTCCATTGATGCGGGGAACTGCATGGGAAGGCGGCCCGTGGGCCTGTAGACGCCGGAGGCAATTTCCAGAAAAGCCTTGCTCCGCACCCCGAACGCAACGAGGATGGCATCGGCCCAGGGTTCAAACTCCATCACTATAGGACGGGTGGTCTGAAGAAGGACGACAACCGGCCTTTCTCCCATCAGCGCTTTGGTTTCTTTCACAAGGGAAAGATCCGATGCGTTTTCCACATCAATGCGCCGTCCTCTGTAGCTGCGGTTGGTACTCTGCTCCGCTGGGTCGCCGCCGGCAATGGAAACGGCTCTGGCCCGGGTAGCGGTATAGGCCGAATACTGCAAGGAGATGGGCATGTACTGACCATCCTTATAGCCAATGCCTCCTTCAGGTTCTGTAATCGCTACCAGCGCAAAATCGGCCTCTGAAGGGTCTTCAACCAGTGTATAATGCCGGGCGACTTCCGCAGTATCTATGGAATAGCCAACGTACGGCGCTTTCTTCAGGCGACCGGTCATGGAATAGACGCCGGGGATTTTGCGCTGCGGGATATATACCTTGGCGCCAGTCTGTACGGGAAGTGAGCCCCCACGGTTTTTAAGCATCACGACGCTTCTCCGCTGGGCTTCCTCCCCGAGCGCCTGTGCCTCTGGGTCAGAAAGCACGTCCAGAGCCACTGCAGGATCCCGGTAAGGATTCTCAAAAACGCCGCTACGGAAGAAGGAAACAAGGATTTTCCGCGCCGAGTCTTCCCAGCGCGTCCGTGCCGAAGCCGCTCCGTATTTATCGCACCAGAGTTGATATGCCTCCATAATCCAGGAAGCATAAACGGTCCCGCCAAACTCGTCCACACCCGCTTCCAGCGCCTTCAGGATGCGTTCTCCTTTGGTAAGCGCCTCCACGCCATAGCATTTGCCGCCGGTGGTGAGAGGGTCGCCGTTGTAGTCCGCAACGATGCCCCAGTCCGTACAGACAATCCCTTCGTATCCGTATTGTTTCTTTAGAAGTGTATCGATGATATAGCTGCTGTAACTGTTTCCCACATTCTCACCAGAAGGATCCTGCCCGTAAGAAACAGTATAATAAGGCATTATGCCGCTAGCTTCTAAACAGAAAGCGTCCATGGCGGTCTTTAGCCGTCCGCCTGGAAATACTGCATATTTACCAATCGAAAGATGGGCATCGCGTCCCCCCTCACCGGCACCGCCGCCTGGCCAATGCTTGACAATGCAGTTTACCTCCGGCTGCAGGGTATGGATATAGGCCGATGAAAGCTGCCGGACTAGCTCCGGATTCTCCCCGAAAGTGCCCGGCACACGTCTCCAGCGTGGATCTGTGGCCAGGTCGGCCTGGGGAGAAAGCGCCGTCCCAAAGCCCAGGGCGCGATATTCTCGCTTGACGGTCCGTGCGAAGTTGATGACAATGGTAGTATCGAATGTTGCAGCAAGTCCAAGCGGCGTTGGCCACTGTGAACAGATACCACCTGAACCGGCGTTGAACTCATCGGTGGCCTTGATTTCGTTGCGGGGGTCCGTGCAGTTCAGGGCGGGAATTCCCCAGGGCAGGCTTTCGCAGAGCGCCTGCACCTTGTTGTTCCAACGGGCGATGGTCTCGGGCCCGTCGGAGTGCGCCAGCAGAATCTGTCTGGTATCGAAGTTCACAATGGCGTCTCGCAGCCTGTCGCAAATGTCGGAAGGCTCCGCCCCGCTCTCAGCATAGGGCTTTCCATTATAGGTAATCCCGCTCACGCTCATGGAGGAAATCCCCGGAACGTTCACCGTATGGCCGATGGTCATCAGGCCCGAGAGGTACTCCGGCGGCAGTTTTGCCGCCAGGTCCGCCGCCCGCTCCTCGGGCGTAAGCCGCCAGTCCTCATAAGGGTCCAGCACCCCGTTGCGGCTCAGGTCCTTGAAGACCTTTCCCCCCTCACGCAGTAGCGGAACATCTGTATAAGTGAGCGTGGCCCCGCCCTTCTGGACAAGCTCCTGATAGCCGTCCTTGGTTTCAACAGCCGTGCAGGCGACAAGCGCGAACGACATCCACAATAACCATTTACCACTCATTATGCCATTCTGTATTGTCAGAAGCAGATATTACAGCGCTGCTCTCCATCAAAAATACCGGGCTGTCCCATACCGGGAGGCTATATGTCCTGGTGGGGTTGTTGGGAGAGTAATGGTAGCGGTCAAGAGAGAAGATGCGGCCGGTGACGGGCTCCACCAGGACAGGGCTCTCGAGTTTGAGTCCTTCTACGGCAATACGGGCCTGCCGCCATTCCAAGGCCGAAGACGGCTTGTCTCCGGACAGATAGAGCATGGCGCCCGCCAGTTTCCCGTCTTTCCGGAGGCCGATGACCTTCAGCGGATCCTGCAGGGAAGCGGTAAAGGAGACTTCGGCGGGTTCAACGGAGTCCGGCAGCAGATTCACCATGTTCCTGACGGCGTAGAACGAGGGCTTTTTGTAAATCACCTTGCCCTTGAGGCTGGTGCAAAGAAGGCCGAAGGATTGGCGGAAATCCGGATACACCAGGTCCACCATGGTGAAGATGGAAGAAGGCTGGCCCAGCGCAAAGTCGCAGGCCATGCGCCTCAGGATCACCTTCGCCTGGGAATACTCCGTCCATTCGTTGAATTTGAGCGCATGCGCCCAGCCCAGTTCCGACGGACAGCCGCTTTCGCCCATCACGACCTTTACGGAGGGGGCGAAGGCATGCACCCTTTCGGTGAGGAGGCGGAAATCATAGTCCCCCTCGTCCGGGTTTTCAAAATACTTATGAAGGCTCACGATATCAAAGAGCCCCGGGCTCAGCGCTTTGAGGGCCTCGTCCAGAAACACGTAATCCAGCGACGCCAGGGCAAAGGCTGCAATCTTTGCCGACGGATCGGCCTTGCGGATAATTGGAGACGTCGCTTTGAGAAGCTTAACGTAGCGTTCGGGATGCCCGGCATTCACGGAAATATTGGGCTCGTTCCAGACTTCATAGCAGTTTACACGGCCCTTGAAGTGTTCCACTACGGCCTGTACATACTTTTTCCAGGGGCCGAGGTCCGAGGGAATTGCATTGCCAAGGGTGTTGCCGTCTCCATAAATAGGATTGCCATAGCAAAGGCACATCCAAGGTTGGACATTCTGCTCCAAGAGGCCGTCCACAATGGCATCCAGCCATGAAAAGTCATACTTTCCCTTCTCTTTCTCCGTCTTGGCCCAGCCGCTCTGGATGCGGGCGTAACCGACTCCCAGCTGCCCCACATACTGCTTGTATTCATCGAATACGGCCATGTCCCTGTCCAGACATTCGCAACCTATAGACCAGCGCCCTGCGCGAAGCGAAGCATCGGCCTCGAGAACTCCCACCTGCGAGAGAGGCGGCGCAGCCTGAATGAACTTCTCGTATGTGACGGAAGGGCCCACCTGCGCACTCAAAGGCAGGATAAAGGCCAGAACGCATAGTGTCAGAAGGCTCTTTTTCATAAGTTATAGAGTTTAATCCTGTAGATTCCGGAAACCTTGAAGAGTTCCTGGCAGGCGGGACGGAAGCGGCGCTGGAAGCTGAGACCGTAGTAGGGGGCGCCATCCGGGAGGTCAAGCCGGCCGCGGAGGTAGAGCATGTTGTGGTGGCCGGTTTCGTCGCCGTTGAGCACCTGCCAGCGCCGGCCGTCACGCAGTTCCTCGCAGAAGGCGATTCTCGCCGATGGGCCGAAGTCTATCCAGGCTCCGACGCCGGCGACGGTAAATTCGTCCGGGGCAGTCTGGACAATGATACCGTGAGCGTTTTTCTCCCCTTCTATGCAGTGGACGCAGAAAGTGTAATTGCCCAAAGACAGGGCGAATACCGAGTCGGGGGCGTCCTTTTTGTCGATACGCACAAAGCCGCGCATGGGGTGCCCTTCACAGACAAGCGGCATCATCTCGGAAATCACCTTGCACTCGGCGGTGAAATAAGGGTCATCGAAGTGTTCCTCATAGCCGAAGCCGAATACGCCCTTCGCGCCGGCTTCTCCCAAGGCATACCAGTATCGGCCTGCCTTACAATTGGTTTCCGGAATAAAGAGGGGCTGGCCGTCAGCGTACGCCGCGCACATTTCCCTCAAATCCGGGCCGTAGATATCCGGAGAGAGCCAGTCCAGGTGAGGAGTGTTCTTTTTCCAGGCGTCCAGAACGGCCACACGAGGGCCTCCATTGGGGTATTTGCCGTAGGCTTTGTCGGCATCGGCCAGCCAGGCGTTGGTGAAAAGAGGAATGTCGTAGGCTTCCTTTCCTGCGGCGGCAACTGCATCCACATAGCGCGCATAGGCTTCAGCCATAAAATATTGAGGGGCCAGCGGATCGTCGGAGCGGCTCCAGGAGCTCTCCTCCCATGCCTTGATGCCGGCGGGAGAATAATCCCGTTCGGCAAATACTCCCACTTCATTTTCTACCTGGACGCAGAGGACGCGACGGGCTGTATCGGCCTTTTTCAGATGCGCCATCAGGGCCTTGAAAGCCGTAGCGTCGGCCTCACGGGCAGCTTCGCAGAAGGGCGAGATGGGACCAGTCTTCTCCGCCACATCGGTCGGCGCCCGGAAATAGGTGACGGTATCGCCCTTGACCCAAAGCGGCGGGTAGGAAGACTCGCCGTTTTTCCATGTGCCGAACCACAGAAGGCCCAGATACAGATTCCGTTTGTCTGCCGCCTTCAAGAGATAATCCACAAGCGAAAAGTCAAACCCGCCCTGCACCGGCTCCAACAGTTCCCAGCTTACGGGCGCAAGCACCGTATTGAAACCAAGCTCCGCGGCCAGGTCCAGCGATGCATCTATCGACTCCGGCGTGGAGGCGTTGGAATTGTGCATCTCACCGCCCCACAAGAGGGCAGGAGCGGCCCCGCGCTGAGCGCACGAAATCAGCACAAAGGCGAATGACAGCAGAATGAAGATTCGTTTCATAAAAAGTGGTTATCGTTTCACAAGAAGGATGCAGTCGGCCCGCAAAGGCTTTCCGCTGCCGCCGCCCCATGCCGTCACGGAAACGCTGTCGGAGAGTTCAAAAGTGCCGAGCGGCGCCCAGTCGCCTTTCATCTGACCATCGAGAGGAATCTTCCTCGAATCGACGGTAACGTTTACGCCATCAATGACATAATGCGTCAGCGGCTCCACATCATCCACCAGATTTACATAGGAATACACTTCATATAACCCCGGCGAAGGCACCCGCGCACCGAAGGTAACGGACGCGCCCGGAGCCGATGACTCCAGATAGGAGGGGCCGTATCCTCGCTTGGACCTCACACGTGTCCAGCCGGAAGGGATGTCCATCATGACGTCATCCATAAACAGATCGGGGACGGATCCGTCCTGCAACGGGTCCCGGGCCAGGCTCGACATCAAATCCCCTGCCGACACATCCCGGACCGGAACGCCCCGTCGAAGCGACATGGCGGCTGCCAGGCCGGCCACCTGCCCAAGTGACATGAATACGGGTTCCATCCTCAGGGAGCCGAAAGCGATATGGCTGGCCGACACGCAGACCGGCACAAGGAGGTTGTCGCACTCTTCCCCGGCGGGGACAATGCTCCTGTAAGGGATGGGCCACGGCCCCGGAATCTTCTCCTCAACATTGCCCTCGTTCTTCACCATGCCGTCCACCACGATGCGCCGGCAGTTATGGGAGTCCATCTTGTAGGCGGCATAAGCAATGCCGTCCGGCACGTCTGTAAGCCCCTCACAGTCCTTCTGGGTAACGACATAATCCGACACCATCCGGCGTCCTTCCCGCACATAAAGCTGCGGCGTCCAGTGGCCGTTTTCGGGATACTCGTCCTTGGGAAGCCCCCATCGCGCGAGTTCCTCCATGGTCGCAGAAGGGACGCGCGGGTCCGTCATCATAAACCAGAGCAGGCCCAGCGTGTAGTCAGTGTGTGCCTGATATATCTTGTAGCGCCCCTCATAAGAGGCTTCCAAATAGCCGGCATTCCCGCCGATATAATCGGTTGAAAAGCCACCGTAGTTGTTAACATCGGTCTTGCGCCCGGGCATCGGGCTCCAAATGAAATATTTAGCCGATTCCGGCTGTGCGGCAATGAGGCGCGCAAGCAGCTCATAGCGCGTAGAATCATAACCGGAAGGTCTTGTAAGCGGAATCCGGTTTTCCAACGAATCCGTGAGACAGAGACGGAGATTGTATGCCTGCAGCAAACTGTCTCCTTCGCCTTCTTCTCCTGCCAGCCCTTCCATCATACCGGGAAGAAGCCCGCTTGAGGGGTCTCCCGGTACCACATACGGGTCCACGCCGTCCGGGAACTGATGGCCTGTGGCAATATGGCGGCCGTTCCAGCTTTCTCCGTATTGTGCCGACGATTCCCTCCCAACGGCATAACTCACGCCGGAGGCTGGCAGCAGGTCCCCTTCATAGCTGGCGTCGATAAACACCTTGGCCCGGATCAGCGGCCCCCGCCCAAGCACGCGGCCTTCTCCGTCGAGCCAGACCGTATGCATGAGGGTGATGTGCTTGCCGCGTTTGCGAAGTCTGTCCATGCCGGTATGGCGCAAAACGCTTATGCGGGGATGCTCCAGATACGTATCCATCACCTCCTGCGCCACATGAGGCTCGAACACCCAGCTTTCCAACTTGCCGTAACGCTTTCCAAGCTCCCGATAGAACTGCCGGGAAAGCCCCTGAACCACCTGTTTGTTTCCGATGTCGGTAAGGCCGAGACCGCCGGTGGTGAGCCCGCCTATATGTGCTGAAGGTTCTACCACGACCACATTGCAGCCCTCGAGGGCTGCGCTTCTTGCAGCCACCACACCGGCCGACGTACCGCCGTATATGCACACATCATACTGCTCCACACACGAAAGTGCGGACAGCCATAAGCCGCCCAGCAGGATGATATGTGCAAGCGCTCTCATTTTGTCAGGATTTCCAGGATGGGTTCCTTGACCGACTGCATCCACAGGGTGTAGCCGTAGGAATCGGGATGGGAGCCGTCGGAAGTAGCCTCGTGGCTGGGAGCGCTGGCGTTGGTGGTGTTTATCCAATAGACGTTGGGATACTTGGCAACCATCTGCTGCATAAGCTCTTCGGCCGTGGCGCGCTTGGCATGCTCGCGGGCGTCGTAGGAAGCGCTGAAATTGCGTTTCTCGCGCCTGATGGTCTGAAGGAAGATGAGCGGAATGCCGGGACGCTCCTTGACGAAGCGCTGGATGAAGGGTTCGAGGCGTTCCTGCACTTCCTTCGGCGAGGGATTGGAGAAGGCATCAAAGATGAATGCATCTACAGGTTCCCCGGCAAGCAGTGCGTCGGCAAAATAAGGCTGGAGCTTGCAGTTGCCGCTGAAGCCAAGGTTGATGAAGTTGTACCCGGTGGCACGCGCGAGCTGGGCTTCCCAGGTCATGGCGCAGCGCCCGGCTCCGGAGCCGTGGGTGTAGGAGGAGCCCCAGACGGCAATACGGCCCTTGAAGGGCTGAGAGTCAGCCTCAATCCAGCTTTCATCAGTAGTTACGATATCCAAGGACTCAATCTGTGAGAAAAGCGGCAGATACAGCAGACAGTGCTTTTCGGCGTTGCCGCAGTCCGAGATAAGTTCCACTTCATGAGGCTCGTCGGGCGTATTCTTGCCCGGATATCCGTTGCCGGCCCACAGCCACTGTCCGTCCTTCTGCATGTAAAGGTCGAAGCCTCTTGCCGATATGGGGCCCATGTTGCCGCCGTTTGCAGCCTTTGCACGCCATACGACACGCACGCCTATGCTCTTGGAGTTGGTGGAAAACGCGATTGCGAGGCCGGCTGAATGCTTGGCCTGGCCTTTTTCTCCGGCTGTCATGCCCTCCCGTTCATCGAGACGGTCCCACGGATGAGCGGTCTGAGTGTATTTTCCAACTACGGTGAGACTCAGAGCATCTGTGTAACTGCGCTGCGCCTGCACTTCGATTGCAAGGAGGCAAAACAAAGCTATGGATAATAACTTTCTCATTCAGCAAATTTAATAATTCCCGCCCAGCCTCCGCCGGGTGCTATTTGTATTTTAAGACTGGAAGCGTTCTCATAGATACGCTTCTGCCAGGACTGCGCGTTCCGGGATGCGTCGGGGCCGTCTTCCCAGGCTTCGACCCGCGCCTCTCCGCTCGCTTCGCCCGGTCGATAGAGAGAAGAAAGGTCGATGGTCAGCTCCCTTGCCGTCCAGTCGGTCATGGCGCCGATGTACCAGACATCCCCCTTGCGCCGTGCCGTGACGATGTACTCCCCTATCCGGCCCTCCAGCACACGGGTTTCGTCCCAGACTGTGGGGACACGGTAGATGAATTCCGCACACTCCGGTTCCGCCTCATACCGGCAGGGACCGTCGGAAATCATCTGCATCGGGCCGTCGAAAACCACGTACTGGGCAAGCTGGCGGCAGCGTGTACCCTGCGACATAGGTGCAGGCTTGTAGGGGACGAAGGTCTCCCGGGTGCCGTTGAGGAATGCTCCGGGGGTATAGTCTCCGGGGCCCGCGACGAAGCGGATGAAGGGCAGCGTAACATCGTGGGTGACCATGTCATACTGCGGATACGGACGGTTCCTCATCTGCTCCAGCCCAAAGATACCCTCAAAATTGAGGATGTTGGGGTATTGCTTCTGAAGTCCCGTAGGAGGAGGACAGCCATGCAGGTCCACCAGCAGGCGATAGCGCGCAGACGTTTCCGCTATGCGCCTCATATCCTCCTGAACAATCTGGTCGTTGCGCTCAAAAAAGTCTATCTTGAGGCCCTTCACGCCCATGGACGCATAATGCATGCACACCCTTTCCAGATCCTTCATTATGGCGGTGTAGCCCGCCCAGAGGATTATTCCGACGTTTTTTTCGGCTCCATAACGGATAATCTCGGCAAGGTCTATGTCGGGTACCACCTCGAAGAGATCGTCGGCATACCGCACGGCCCAGCCTTCATCCATAAGCACATACTCTATCCCGTGCCGGGAAGCAAAATCGATGTAGGCCTTGTACGTCTGAGTGTTGACCCCCGGCGTAAAATCCACGCTCCCGATGGCAAACTGGCTCCACCATTCCCACGCCACCTTCCCGGGCCTGACCCATGAAAAATCGTTTTTGGCAGGCGGGGCGAGACGCGTCACCAGGTCGTTGGTAGCCAGGGACTTGTCGTCGCGCGCAATGCAGACCACTCTCCAGGGGAAGTTCCTGGCCCGCCCGTTGCATCTTGCGATATACGGCTCACGGGACGTCACAATCATCTGCAGGTTGCGTTTGCCTCCCTGCTGCAGAGTCGCCGGATAGGGCGCGAAATCAGCCTGAAAACCGCTGCCGAAAGGCTTGAGGAACATTCCGGGATAGGCATTTACATCCGATTCAGCAATTACCAGGCGAACTCCCTTGCTCTCCACAAGGGCCGGGGTGACAACGAGCGGCGCCTTGGACAGATGGCTCATGTCCACCGGTTTGTCGTACTTGCCGGGCTTCACGTCAAGAAGGGGCTTTCCGGTACCCCAGATGGGGAATCCCTGACGAGAATAGAGGTTCTGGAAGTCGTCCTGATAGGGATCTTTGTTCTTGTGGGTATAGGAAATGGTGGCCTTTGCCAAGGCGTCGAAACCAAAGCCGGCCTGTTCGGAAACGACGGTGTAAGGCGCTCTGGCTGCAGAAGACCAGCGCCAGGCCACTCCGTCATCGAAGGCCCTTGCCTCGAGTGAGCAGCCCGCAAAAAGCATAGTCACGCATCCGGGGGCCTTTTTTGTTTCCAGCAGCCTTCCGGTTCCGAAAACCGTTCCGTCGGAGAGGGTCATCGCTATGCGCGACGGTGCTATAACCTCCTTGCCGTCGCATACGACCCTGTAGAAAACGCCTTCCTGCCTTTCCTGAAGCTCAAGACTGATGCTTCCGTCGGCAGAGACCGCCTTCTCCCATGCAAGGCGCTCCGGGGCGTCCTCAAAACGCACCGTAGCCGTAAGCGGGAAATGGTCGGAAGGATAATGGCGGGTGCCGTCGGCCGTGGGGAATTTGTCGCGCCTGACCCTGTAATCCACGGCACTGAAGCCGTCGAGCATTATATGGTCGGGATGCCATTTGGTCCAGTCCTTCTCGTCCTTGGTGTTCTGGGTGCCCCATTCGCGGTCTTCGAATTCGAGCATGTTTTCGGCGTAGAAACGGGAATAGACATCCTCCCAGCGGCCCGCGGATATGTTTACCCAGTCGGCTGACTTGTGCGAGACATTGAGGTCGCCCACCAGGATGGACGGGACGTCTTCGGGCACCAGCGCTTCGGCGCAGCGGCGAATTTCCTGAAGGTTGAGTATGTTCCCCCTGTTGCGGGGCCATTCGTCATCCTTGTATTTCTGAGGCACGACGGTATGCGTGTTCAGGAAATAGAATTCCCGGCCGCTCGCCTTGTCGCGGAACAGCGCCCAGACGCAGGGCTTGCAGATGTGTTTGGGCTCCCCCGCCCGGGTGCGGGCCCTTCCGGGGATGCCTCCGGTCCAGAATATACCGGTCCTGAGGGTATCCAGCCTGTCGCGGCGGTAGGCAATAGCCACGTCGTAGGATATGCCTTTGTCGGTGTTGGGGTACAGTATCCAGTCGTAAACGTCCTTGCGCTGCGCCACCAGCCGGCGTATGTCAAAGTCACCTTTTACCCCCCAGATGCTGTCGCACACTTCCTGCACGCCCAGAGCGTCGCAGTCCATCGCGGCTATCATGTCCGCAACGGCCGTGGCGCTGTTGCACCAATATCTCTGAGGCCCGGCAACAACACCCGCCTTGCCCTTCTCGATAAAAGATTTTCGGGACCCGGATGTGCACAGGTTAAAGCTGCCTACCTTGATTGGCTCTGAAGCATAAGCACTTATGCTTGCCGACAGAAGGAATAAAACTAAAATCTTTTTCATCTCTGCGTCACGGTTCCTGTGGAAACGCATCCGGTTTCCGAATAATTTGCAATGGAGTAAAGCCCGGTGAAAGGCTTGGCGTAAACTGCCGAATGAGCGGCGATGTCCACCAATATCCCGCCACCGAAGGAGCAATCCACAAGGGCTATGGTATTTACTGAGGCGTCGCCCGAGGCAAAACCGAGTATGCCTCCGCAGCGTATGGCTCCCGTCGAGGGAGATCCGTCCAGCAGGATACTGCCGCCGTTGCTGCAGGCCTCCACACTCCCGGTAACCACGCTGCCGGCGATGCCGCCTATGTTCTGGATGTGCGAAGTAGATGCGGCCTGATGTATCGAGCCCTCGTTGGAGCAGGCAGATATGTCGTTCTGGCTGCTGCCGGCAATACCTCCAAGATTTATGTTTCCAAGCACCTTGGCCGATGCCTCGACAGTAACGCTGCCGACATTCACATTGCTCTCGATTACGCTCGTATGCACGGTGCCCATATTGCCTACAATGCCGCCGGCGTTGACGCTCTTGAGGCTGCCCAGAAGGGAAACACTTCCCTCGTTGCGGCACCCTTTAACCGAGACAACATCGCTGCTGGCATAAGTGTAGCCCACGATTCCGCCGGCGTAAACCACGGCCGAGCCGTCTCCCGTCACCGAGACCGAAGCCCGGTTGACGCTGCCCTGTATCGTGCCTCGGGAGGCATAGCCTGCAATTCCTGCTGCCGCGACGCTTTTGCCCCACTGGCTGTAGGACAGCGAACCCTCGGAGGCGCAATTGGCTATGAGGCCTCCGGTATAGACGCGGTTGGCAAGTATTCCAGCCCAGTATTTGCTCTCGTCGCCGGCAATGTCGGAGGCGCTGCCGATGCTGACGTTCCCTCGAACCGTAAGATTCCTCACACAGCCGGTGAGTTCCTGGACGAAGGCCCTCTTCAGGCCGGTCACCCTGTGTCCTCCGCCGTCGAGTTCTCCGGTGAATCCCTCCAGGGGAGTCCATCCTGCGCTGAGGTCGATATCGGCCACCAGACGGGCTCGGAGAGCCTTTTCGCCAGCAGCTACGCGTGCGGCGAAGGCCAGCAGGTCGGATCGGGACGCTATTGCGATGACCGGTTCGACGTTGGCTGCGAACTCAACGGATGCAAGTTCGTAGATACGGCCGGCAGCGAGCCTCTTGCCCACAAAGGCGGTAAGGTTCATGCAGCTGCCGTCGGTGGTATAAACATCAAGGCTGAGGCCCTTGGCATGAGTGCCGGGCGCAACCACGAAACGGAAGGTCTTTCCGCCGCCAAGACTCACTCCGCCGGAAGGTACCGTCATCTGCACGCAGTCAGCGATACTGCTGACGGGGCTGCCGTCGAGCGAACGGAGCGACAGCCCGGCTACGTTCACCGAACCTGTCAGCGTAAACGACACTATGCTGCTCTGGTGCTTCATGGTAAACGAAGTCTGGGAGCTTTCGGCCGCCATGATCATGTAGCCGCTGCACACATTGTCGGACAGGTATTCCTGACTGGACGGAATGCCGTTGCCGTACTCGATGCGGAAAGGCGCAAGCACGCCGCCGGGGAAGCTGAAGCTGGCGGTACGCCCGCCGGCCTGGGAGGAGGTCAGAGGATTGGAACGGACGCCGTTGACCGTTATGACATCACCTTCGCTCCAGAAAACCGGATAGGCTTCGCCAGACTTGGGACCGAGCGCCGTCTTGGTCTGACCATCGAAAGGCGTGGAAGCCTCGAGCGCATAGACCCGGGAGAAGTGAGGTTCTTCTTTTGCGCACGATAGGGCGACGAGGGTCGCAAGCGAAACAGCAATCACAAAACTCTTTCTCATACGCATCAGAAGTTAAGTATGACTTTTATGGGGAAATGGTCGGAAGGCCAGTGCTGAGTGCCGTCGGCAGTGGCAAAGGTCTCGCGGCCCACCTTGTAATAGGACGGGGTGAAGCCATCGGCAAGAACATGGTCGGCCCGCCACGAAGACAGGCTCCAGCCCTCTTCGTTCTTGCTTGCGTTCATGGTTCCCTTGAGCCTCTGGTCGTTGTAGGAGAGGCTTCCGTCTGAGAGCATGATATCGTACACATCCTTCCAGCGGCCGCTCACAAGACGGTCGTAATTGCCGCCGCCGTCTCCTGCATCGACGTTCATGTCGCCGACGATGACGGAGGGCAGATTCCCGGGGCATACCTGCGGCGCCACCCAGCCTATGAGCTCTTCGATATTGCGCCGCTGCGCCAGATATGGATCGTCGGCCGATCCTGCATTCGGCAGGTCAAGATGCGTAGAAATGAACACGAACTGCTTGCCGCTGGCCTTGTGGGTGAACTTTGCCCATACGGCAACCCTGTTGGTCCCATAACCGTCGGAAGGAGCGCCGGCGGACGTCCTGTTGCCGGTAATCCAGTATCTTCCGTGGGAAACCAGGGTGAGGGTGCTGCTCTTATAGATTATCGCATCTGTGTTGCTGAGACCGTTGGCCGTTGTATTATTTGGAAACAGGCTGTCGTAAGTGGTGTTGGAGCCATTGTAAATGACCCAGGAATAAGACGGGAGTTTGGAATTGAGAGTATGGACATTCCCGTCGTAATCTTCGCGCGGGCTGGTAATCGAAGTCCTGAAGCCCCTGCTGGTAATTTCCTGAAGGCCCATCACGTCGCAGTCAAGCCACTTGATCATGTCGGCCACAGCGCTGTAACTGTTGGCCCAGGAGCGCTGTTCCGATACGGTAGCGTCACCGTCCATGACGGTTTTGCGGGCTTCCGGCGACCAGATATTGTAGGTTCCGGCCTTAATGGAAACGGCCGCCGTAGCGTCTCTCGACTCCATGTCTGAAGTGCCGGCGCTGCCATCCAAATCTATCTCCCCGGAGCTGAAGGCATCGGAAGCAGTAAATGCTATCTCCTTGCCTGCCTGATAGCTGATAGCAGGAAAACGGCAGACGCGCGTAGTGGGAAGCTCAACCCCGGAGGTAAAGAAACTCAAGGCCATGCTGGACCCGTCGCTGCTGCGCACAATGGCCTTAATGCCTTTAGAATATGAGCCGAGGGGCACTGTGAAAAGGATATCGGTCCCCTCCTGCGAGAGTGCAAGACCGTCGCCGAAACTGTAGTTCATGCCGCCCGAAGCGCTGCCGGAGGGCGCCAGATCGTCAGCGGACCCGCTCAGGGTAAAGTCGCCGCTGAGTTTCTCTCCTCCCGGGCAGCTGAATTCCATTCCAAGCAGAGTCGCACTCCCCTTGAATTCGAATCCTACGACGGCGCCACAGGCACGGAGGGAGACTCTGCCATCGAGGCTGCCGGTACGCCCGCAAAGCGGCATGGCCCCCGGACTGATTGTACCCTCAACGTGGTTCTGCTGCCCAGGGAAACGGATAATCCCCTCTCCTGCAGCAGGATAAGTCACAATGTAAGAAGCCGCCGAAGCAGGAGTCTGCGGGAATATAAAAGTCGCGGTCTGCTTCCCGTCATAAGCGGCGTCGAGCGGCTCCGACACGGAAGAATTGATCTGTATCTTGTCGGCGGCACTCCACAGGACGGGGTACTTTCCGGCGTCATTCTTGGCGCCCAGTCCGACCTTGGTCTCAAGTTCCTGCACGACCGCCTCGAAACGGAATTCCGTATCCCGCACGTCACCGGGTCCGGTGCATGCAGCAAGGAGGATTGGCAATATCAGAATGTATCGTAGTTTCATAATCCGTATCCGTAAACAAGTTCGGTCATTTCTTCAAGCGTAACCTGAATGCCGTCGTCGGCAGGGTCAGACGGGTCATCGGTATCGTCCGGAAGATTGGGTACCGGCGACACGAAAGAGACAGGGTCTAACTTATACATCTTACCGGTTTCCAGGGTTTTGCCGAATCCGAAACTCCAGCTGAGGACTGTCCCCTGAGGGCTTCTGGCCCGCAGCGCCAGGCCACTGGCATAGGTGCCGGGTTTGATGAACCAGCAAACGGCCAGCGGAGCATCCATCGAAAGGGATGCAGGAGAGGCGAAAGTACGCTCGAGATTCCCCGCACTGCTTGCCGCAGAAAGGGCTCCCGAAGGGAAGGCCACAGAAAAAGTGCCTCCCGGAGCCTCTCCGCCAAGGGATTCAAGCGTAAGCGAAGACAGGGGCAGCTCACCGTACAGCTCCACATAGATGCCTGCCGTGAGCTGATGGAACTGCGCCACCTCGTCCAGCGACTGGTTTACCGCATACATTGCCGGAGTCGCGCCGTCAAGCACAACGGTACCGTCCGTACTGCCGGGATACAGCATGTTGAACGGAGCCGCGGACGAAAAACCGCTGAACGAAAACACAGCTTCACCGCTGCCGGCGAACGAGGCGCCGAGGGGCCGGCTCAGCTTGCCATTCACGCTTATCCGGTCCCCTTCCTGCCACAGGACGGGATAGAGGCCGGAATCCTGCGGACCGGCGGCGGCTTTAGTTGTCCCGGCGCATATCCTTGTATGCACCTGCGTGGGGGCCGGAGCGTCTCCGCTGCCGGTGCAGGAAAGCAGGAGCGATGAGGCCGCACCCAGTATGAATTTCAAGCTTTTCATTACAAATCAATACCTTAATTCGGCAACTACCGGAAAATGCAGAGAAGGATAAAAGAGAGAGCCGTCGGCGGTAGGGTATTTCTTCCTCAGAACCATATACGATCTCACTTCAAACCCGTCTTCGAGTATATGGTCGGGACGTCCGCCCTGAAGCTTTTCGCCGCTGGCGTTGTTGCATGTATCTTTCACTTTTATAGCTTCTTCGCTCAAGGCTCCTTCTTCGTGGAGCACGTCGTGTGCATCGAACCACAGGGAACCGGTAAGGACCTTGTATCCCTCGTGTGAGGGCGCGTTACGGGAGTTGAGGGCGATTACCGACGGCATGCCGGAAGGAACGATGTCGTAGCGCATATAATTCACCACGTTGCGGCAGTTTGCCACATTTATCTCGTGATAAACCACCTTCTGGCCCTTGTCGTACTGGGTAGGACCGTTCACTCCGGCAGAAGAGAAAATGAGTTCGCGCTCCGCCTGCCTGTCGTACAGCCGCACCCACATCATGGAAGCATAGTTGCCGCCGTATTTGTATTCCTTGGCGCGCCCGGGCTTGTCGTAGGTGCCGGAGAGCCAGTTTATGCCCCAGTCACGAAGTTCGAAGCGCGACACCCTCCAGATGATTCCGGTGCCGTTTACCATCTGGCCGTCCAGAGGGAAATCGGGGTTTTTGTTGCTAAGTACCAGCCAGTCGAAGTCGCCTCCGCGTTCGCGGATTATGTCAATCAAAGGCTCAGCGCCCTCACGCCTTCCGGCAATGCTGTCGCAGACGTCCTGAAGGCCCATGATGTCGCAGTCCGCTTCGATTATGGCGTCGGCTACGGCCCCGCGGCTGTTGCACCACATGCGCTGGGCTGGCATCGTTCCTTTTTCGCACTGGGAGCGGCGGTTGAATGAATTGGTCACATCATAGGTGCCGACCCGGATGGACGTCTTCCCCCGGGGAGCCGCATACAGGGCGGCTGCAGCCACGGCCAGCAGCATCAATACCGTCAGTATCTTTTTCATAACTCAAAGTCTGCTCTAATGGGATAATGGTCCGAAATGAACGGTATGTGCAGGTACGGCTTGCATACGACCTTGAAGTCGGTGCACCTGCGGAAACCGTTATACCATATATAGTCGATGATGCCGGTCCAGGACTTTCCGAAACCGTTGAACGAGTATTTGTCGTCGGACGATGCGGCCTCCACCCGTGCGTCTTTCATGGTGCGCGAGATGCGCTCCATGCCTTCGTTGTCGGGAAGCATGTTTAGGTCGCCGACAAGGGCTACGGGCAGTTTCTTGGCATTGATTGTCGCAAGCGTATCCAGTATCAGGTCAAGCCCTTTCACCCTGGCCTCCTGTCCCTTGTGGTCGAGATGCGTATTGACGAACATGAACTCCTTGCCGCTTTCCTTCATCTTCAGGCGGGCCCACACGGCGACGCGCTTGTAACGCGCATCCCAGCCGATGGAGCACTCCGTCGGGGTTTCGCTCAGCCAGAAGCCGCCCCAGTCCTCGAGGCTCACTTTCTCAGTATCGTAGAAGATGCTTGGGCATTCTCCGGTGTCCCCGCCTTCCCGGAACAGGCCTACATGCTTGTAACGGGGCATTTTGCGGTCCAGGTATTTAATCTGGACATGGGTTATTTCCTGGGTTCCGAAGACATCGGGCTTTACGTCGTCCAGCATGGCGGGAATGGCGCGCCTGCGCATCGCCCAGCCGTTCTCGTAATCCGCATTGTTGTTCCAATAGCGGATGTTGAAGGACATCAGTCTCACCGCCTTCTTCTTCCTGGCCGGGGTAGGCAGTCCGCTCGGGGAATAATCCCGGAATTCCACGTTGCAGGTAAGCGGGAGATGGTCTGAAGGGTAGTGGAGACTGCCGTCGGCGGTGGGGAATTTCCCCCGCTCGATTACATAGTCCAAAGCGCGGAATCCCTGAAGGAAGATATGGTCGGGCCACCATTTGCTGAAGCCGCTTTCGTTCTTCTGGTCCTGCGTACCCCATTCCCTGGCATCTGCGCTCAGACGTCCCGAATGCAGGAAACTGAGCTTGGCGTCCATCATGGGAACCTGGGCAAGGCTGCCCCAGTGTTTGGCCTTGTCGTCCACATTCATGTCTCCGACAAGAATGGCAGGGAGATCATCGTCCAGGTTATCCTCCAGCCACGTCCGGAGCTGCTTGGCGTTGTACTTATTGCCCTCATGGCTGTATTTCCCGTCTTCCTGCCTCTGGGAAACCAGCAGATGGGTGCTGATAAAATAGAATTCCTTACCGGAGGACTTATGGCGGAAACGGCCCCATACGGCAGGGCGCATGGTGCCTTTGGGAGCGTCCGGCGCCGTCTCGGGCTTGTCGAACACTCCGCCGAGCCAGAAAATTCCATTTTCGAGACAGTCGAATATGGAAGGCTTGTAGGCGATGGCGTCGTCGTAGGAAATATGCCCGTGACGTGTGTTGGGATACAGTATCCACTCGTATTCCAGCCCCTTGGAGGCCACGTCGGCACGGATGTTCCGCGGTCCGTTCCAGATGCTGTCGCATATTTCCTGCAGACCCAGGATGTCGCAGTCCATGTGTACCAGCATGTCACCGACGGCCGTGTAACTGTTGCACCACAGCCTCTGCGGGGACACATCGCTGCTGCCGTTCACCGCCTTGAAACGCGAGTCGCTGGTAAACACGTTGTACGTCCCGGCCTTGAAGCGAGGCTGGGGTTGCCCGCAGAGCAGCACCGGAAGCAACAGGGCTGCTATATATGTGACGAGTATTCTTTTCATTCGGCTTTCTGATATGCCCCGGGCCACCAGGAAGCGCTGCCGCGGGAATTACCACAACCGTCAACTGCAAATACATCCTTGTCCTTGAGCCACTGCAGGAATGCCTGCCCGCCCTGAGGATAGGCGCCGATGGCAGACTCGATGTCGGCGGCGCTCGCAGGAGTGAAGGAAGGAAGCACCGCAGCAGGGCCTTCCCAAAGCATCACGCCGTCTGCGGAAAGTGCTGCGGGAGCGGAGAATACGGTACTGTAATCAATCCCGGCAAGGTCGGAGGCGACGCCCTCTCCCTCCCATGTGATATTGGGTGCTTTGGTGAAGACGTTGAATCCTCCGGAAGCCACGGTCCGCTTGAGATCGGGATTGCTGTTAGTGAATGCGGAGCTGAAGGAATTGCCCTCCTGGCAGACTACCAGGTTGCCGACCGCCATGTTCTTGTCGGTCCCGCTTACACCGAAGGAAACGCATCCGTTGGCCTCTCCCACCTTTTCGGCAGAATAGGTACAGCCGGCAATGAGCATGGGTGCGTTGGCCCGTACGAAGCCCAGGTTTCCAGCAGAACCGTTGACGGGATTGATGCCGGTGCAGTTGTAAAGCATAAGGGCGTCACCCTTGGACGAGAAAATATCGGAGCCGTTGGTCTTGCAGGCATTGGAATCGAAGGAGCAGCCGACAACATAAAGCAGGCTGCCCTCAGCCTTCTGGAGTATGGCTCCTCCGTTGCCTACGGTGTCGAGTCCGTTTTCGGTGAAACGGCAGCCCATCACGGTACTCAGGCCGGAGGAATGGAACGCCAGCGCGCCACCGCCGGTAACGGCAACCTTGTTATGGTCGAAGCGGCAGGCGGCAAAGTCGGCCGTTGCACTGCCGCCCACGTAAACCGCCCCGCCGGTGCGGTCGGAGGTGGTGGAGGTACACTCGTTGCCGCTGAAGGTGCAGTCCTGGAAGACATGATGCCCCTTCGTGAGGCATACTGCGCCGCCGGTGCCGTCATGAGAGGCCCCGGTGAAGCTTACGCCCTTGACTACAAGATTGACCCCTTCGGAAGCAACGGTAAGTATGCAACCTTCGGTCCCGGAGAGCGAGGTGGTAAAGACCGTACCCTCTTCGCCCTGGATGGTAATATGCGCCGGAACGTCGTATGCGAGGCTGAGGCCCTTGTCGCCGACGGCCAGGTCGTAGGTGCCGGAGGCCACGAAGACGGTGCGCCCGTCGAGCTGGCTGCCGCCGGCGGACGAAGCGAGCTGGGTGCGAAGGAACTCCGCATCTGCGGCATTCTCTGCCGATGATCCGTCCTTGCTGCCGGAGCCCTCGACGCTGACATGGATATTGCCTTCCACCTCTATGTGGCTGTCCAACGTAGTCTTTATGCACAGCAGGTCACCCGCCTCGAGGGATACAGCCTCTGTGCTCGTAGCAGTGCCTTTCCAGCCGGATTCGTTGCCCAGAGAGAATCTGAGGCCCGGCAGGGAGAGTCCGGGAAGCATGGCAAGGTAATACGTACCAGCCCCGTTAGTACGGACATCTATCGACGCCGTTTCCGCCTCTGCGGAGAATGTTGCCAGCGACTCGTCGCACGAAATGCGGCCGCAGACATTCCTGGAGTCCGCCGCACCGAAGCGCACGAGCGACACGCCCGGATTGTCCACCGTGAAGCGTATCATGGAAACGGCGCTGTGGAAACGGCCGAAGTCGAGGGACTCGCGGGTGGTGTGCGCAACTATCACGGCGCAGTCGGCGAAACTGCCGCCCTGTACCGAAGGAATCTGCAGGGTAAGACGGCCGTCGGCGTCCACGGAGGCCGGAACGGAGGCCGGATATACGGCATAATAATCGGATGCCTCGTCAACCACGGCGCCGAAGGAAACCTTTCCGCCTTCGGGGACGGCCTGGCTCACGGCCCTGCCGCCCTTCCAGAGAATCGATACCTGGTCCCCTTCGACCCAGCTGACCGACCAGTCGGCGCCGAGGGACGTCTTGGTGGCGTTTCCGCCGGCATGTGCCGCTACTGCGTCGGCTGTAAAAGTCAGATCCAGAGTTGTCTGCGGCAAATCCGTAAGCTCCCCCTTCCCGCACGAAACGGCAGCAAGAAGCAGGGCAAGAACAGTCAGATTCTTTTTCATACGCATCACCAGTTATAGTCTATAGGATTCACAGGGTCGATGCCGCCTCCGCCGAAATCGCTCGAGGCGGGCTCGACAGTATTGTAACGTATGCCTATGTAATTCCAGGCAGTGGGGAAAGAGCCGCTGGAAGGATACTTGATGCTGTAGTCGAGATACTCGGTCTGGCTGCCGCTGACCATCGATTCCTCCGGAATGATGCGTATCCAGACCTTGTCGCGGTCGAGCAGTTCCGCGGCAGGCAGCGGGATGTTGACCGGTTTGAAGCCTGCGGTCTGCCAGAGCTGGGTCATGGGCGTAGTCTGGCAGAACTCGGGCAGGTTGTAGCCGCCGGCCTTCTTCCAGCTCGTGCCGTCCGTAGAATACTGGACCTCCCAGTAGCGGGGACCCTGAAGGTACATGGGAACCCCGTTAATCTTCTGAGTGGAGCCGTAGAAGAAATTCATCGAACTGATCTGCATGCTCATCAGGGAGCTCGTGATGCCCTTGGTGGAGAAGACCAGCTGCGTGTACATCGGCTTGCCGTTACGGGCGGTGAGATTGGTGCTCCAGGCCGAACCGACGTCGGCAGGCACCTTCCCGAGACCGTCGGAATTGATGTTTGCGGCGAATTCACTGTTGAATCCGTTGTATTCCGGCCCCATCCAGTCGGTACCGTCGGCAAGCGTCACTCCGAGTCCGGACTTGTTGCCGGCGTTGGAGGCGCCTACGGGTCCCAGATAGCTGTAATCGGTACGCTTGTTTATGGGGAGGGTGCCGGCGCGGCCGTCGGTATAGGAGTCGGGATACACGAAACTGTACTCGAAGTAAGCCTGAGTGTCACCGTCCGTCGCATAGTAGCGCTGGAGATTCTTGTCGGGTACGTAACGCCACTCGCACAGGATGGCGGAGAAACTCTGCTCCTGCATGGTCCGGGCAAGATTGATGTCTTCCCGGGTGGTGTGACGAAGCTGATAGCGGCCTATGTTGCCCCAGGTTCCGGAGTCCGAGGAACTGTTGTCCATGTAGCTGAAACGGGGATACAGTTCGTGGACCACCACTCCGCTCACGGTACCGCTGCCCTGCGGCAGCACAGAGCCGTCGCGACGGTACGGGCAGGTGGTGTTGGTGTACAGGTACATGCTGCCGCCGCACACGTCGTGCAGCAGTATTCCGAACTTGCTCACCTTGTCGGAACCGCCTTCGGAAGTAAACTGCTCGGAAACGGGAGTAAGAGGCCCCTTGCGTACGGGGAATTCGCAGTCCTTGATGGTGACGTATGTAAAGATATCGTCATCGGAAAGAGCCCCTATGTATTTCTCTTTGACAGGGATGCCGCTTCTTCCCAGATGTTCGGTCTCCAGGGCCATGCTCCCCTTGACGCCCTTGAGAGTGTAGAATACGGGATCCGACAGCGCGTCCACTACGGTGCTGCGGTAAAGGGTTGCGCCGCGTACGGAGAGCTTGACCCGGTCGCCCTGCAGGAAGATATTGTCTTCCGGCGATACGGTAAGCAGGCACAGGCCCCTGGAGCCGTCCGTCGATTCCAGATAAATGGTCCTTTGGCAGACGCTGTAGTCGATGGAGGTCACGGAAGTCTGGGTGTTGTCGCCGCAGTTGCCGTTTTCCTTGTCGCTCACTACGATACCTTCGATGGTAGCGTCTTCGACTATGGGCGTTCCCTCCTCCGAGGCGAGGCTGCAGAATTCCTGCAGGCTGAAGTCCTTTCCGGCACTGTCGGAATTGGAGAGCTGAATGAGCTGGAAGGGAATGGTAAGAAGGTTCCCGAAGGCGTCGCTGTAGCTGGCGGTTATGCTGCCCCTGCGCGTATGGCTTTCGGGATTGGCGGAATACTTGAAATGCAGTGTCCCTCCCTTGATCTCGGGTGTTTCGAACCAGGCTGTGCCCTCGTCGTAAGCCCAGGTAAGCGAAATGGCGTCGTCGGGCAGATTGGTGTCGAGAGACAGCTGAAACTCTCCGCCGGACGAACCGCGTACGGTGATGGAGGGAGACTTGACCGTCAGCGCAGGAGCCACCGCTCCACGCTGGCGGACCGTAAGGGTGTCGAAGTGGGAGTGTTCATCTATGGCGACGACGACCGTAGCCACCCTGGGGAAGCTGTCGTTGGCCGAATAATGCATCACAAAGCCCTCGCGCCCCTCCTGCCCGGTGGCGGGACAGTTCAGCCAGGACGCATCGGAAGATATGGTGTACTCCTGGGTCGCGAGCACCGCAATCGTACGTTCGCCCTCCGCAGCCTCGAGGGTCACGACCTTCTCGGGGAAGCCGAGTCCGGAGCCGATGTTTATGGTGCGTTCGAACATGTCGGTGCTGCAGGAACAGATGAAGGCTGCGAGCGCCGCAAATGCCGGTATATGGATTGCTCTCATGGATTCTCTGGTTTATTGTTCTTCTGCATCGCCCAGTTGTGAAATCAGCATGTCCTTGCTGCCGGCGGCATTGCTTACGGTAAGGACTACGCTGCGGTTGAATCCGGGATTTGCCTCAACGCTGACGTTGATCTGGCTGTTGCCGGAACCTTCCGTGCGCGAAAGCGTCACCCAGGATGCGGACTCGGCCAGGGTGGCCGTCCAGGGGCCCTGGCTATACACCAACACATACGAAGAGCCTTCGCCGGAAGTGAGCCTGAGTTCCACCCGGTTGAGGGCGAGGGGCAGCGAAAGCTCATACCTCTGCGTACACCCGGCTGCAAGCAGCAGGAGGGCAAGCATTATCAATAATCGTTTCATACTACAGGCCATTTTCGTTGTATTCTTTGTTGTTCAGGGCATATCCCGAATTGACTACCTGCTCGGAAGGGATTGGAAGGTAGCGGTGGCAGGGCTGGACGTGAACCGGTATGGCCCGGGCATCCATCTCCGCCTTCCAGTACTCGCGTACGGTATCGTACCATACGCCCCAGCGGACGAGGTCGAATTTGCGTTGGAATTCGCCGAAAAGCTCCCTCGCCCTCTCGGCGCGCAGTTCCAGCTCAGCATCGCTCCAGTTGCCTACGCTGTACGCATCGAGCCCGGCACGCTGGCGCACCTCGTTGATGTAGCGCTCGAATCCCGCCTTGTCGCGGGCCGCGCAGCTGCATTCCGCAAGCATCAGCAAGGCGTCGGCATAGCGGAACAAGGGATAATTGTTGGAATCGTGGGTGGTGTACATATTGGGACACCAGAACTTGGGGCCCATCCATGGCTTGCCCAGACCGTTGTTGAACGCTTGTCCGTTGTACCTGCGGCCCTGATTGATATCCACGCGGGCGTCCTTGCCGTTGTCGGGCTGCAGAATGGTGTAGAAATAAGAGGTCGGACGGTTGCATGTGCCCACCTTGGCGTCAGTTCCCAGCATGGGGATGGAGACTCCGTCGAACAGATTCGAGTTCACGTTGTAGGAGGGCATGCAGTTCTGGGCGAGGGTGCCGGCGTAAGACAAGGTCCCCTGCTCATAGTAATGGCGCACCTCGAATATGCGTTCCGGAGCGTCCTTGACGCTGAAAAGCAAATCGCTAAGCGGATAGGAGGACAGCTCGCCGTACACCGGTACCAGCTTTTCGAGCGCCCCGGCGGCGACGGCATACCAGTCGGTACCCGAATCCTTGTCGGTGCAGGCATTCCACAGGGCCATCTTGCCTATGAGCATCATGCCCATGGCCCAGCCGGCACGTCCTTTCTCGGCCCCGTCATTGGCGCGCACCTGCGACAGGGCTCCGGTATAATTGCCCTCGTCGTCGTAGGTAAAACAGCCCTGGAGGTCCTCTATCAGGGTTTTTCGGGTCTCGACCGCGCTCATGCGCCCGAGGTGTGCGACCTTATCCATGGTCTGCTGGTCCACCACATCGTCGAGGTAGAACGGCACGTCGCCGAAACAGCTTGTCAGCAGGTAGTACCAGAAGGCCCTCATGGTCTTCGCCTCGGCGAGGAAATCCCGGCGGGACTCTTCGCTGATGGTCTCCGAGCCCTCTATTCCGGCAATCGCCGCATTGCAGTACATTACCGCCTTGTACGATGCGCTCCAAAGGGTTTTGGATATGTTGCACTGCGAAGGGTTGATGTCGAGGATGGCATTGACGTCAGAAACCGAAGGCACATACACAAGGTCGGTCGTCCCTTCCAGATGAGTGAACAGCGTCGTCGAATAAACGGTACGAAGTCCCTCGTAGCAGGAATTCACTGCGCTGCGGCACTGGGCGTCGCTTTTGTAGAAGTCGCCCCTCTCCACGAAGGAGGTAGGATGCTCTTCGAGGAATTTGTTGCATCCCAGGCTAAGGGCCAGGGTAGCGAGAAGAATGATTGTCCTTTTCATAAGCCCTTAGAATTTGATTTGCACCATACCAATTATCTTGCGCGGACGGGGATAGGCCCCGATGTCGGCGCGACGTATCGTGGACTCCTGGTCCTCAACCTTGGACGAGACGTCGGGATCGAAGCCGTTGTAGCGCGTCCAGAGCCAGAGGTTGTCGGCAGTCACGCCGACCGACACGCTCCGTATCCATTTGACGTTCTTGTCGAGGTCGAACTTGTAAGACAGCTTGACAGTCTTGAGCCTGAGGTACGAGGCGTCGTGTACCATGAAATCGCTTGGGAGCATGCTGGAACCGCTTGCGCCCGCCGCCGGGAAATTGGATTCCGGGTTGCGGTACGGATGCCAGCCGTTAAGCATGTATCGGTACTGGTTGGAACAATATGTTCCGGCCATGAAGAATTCGGAATAATTGTAGATGCTGCCGCCCAGCGAGTAGGCGAAGAAGATTCCGAGGTCGAAGCCGAAGATATGGAAGTTGTTCTGCAAGCCTCCGTAAACTATGGGGTCGGCATTGCCCAGGTAGGTGAGGTCCTGGTTGTCGAGTATGCCGTCATGATTCTGGTCCACGTACTTGGGCCTTCCGCATTTGTAGGGCTTTGCGTAGTAGTCCACATACTGATGGGTGATGTCGTTGTCGGCTATCTCCTGCTGGTTGTGCCACACGCCTCCGTACTGGAATCCCCAGAGGGAGTTGAGCGGGTAGCCCGCCCTGTAGCCGTAGATCATGTAACCCTTCTGGTCCTTCATGGCGACCACTTCGCTCTCGCCGCCGATGTCTTCCACCATCTGGGTGTTGTGGGAAACTGTGAAGGAAGTTGTCCATGAGAAATTGCGATGCACCACGTTCTGGGTCTCAAGGGACAGCTCGACGCCCTTGTTGGAGGTGCGGCCGAGATTCTGGGTATAGCTGCTGTAGCCGGTCTGCTGAGCCTTCTGCACGCTGAGAAGCAGGTCACGGGTGTTGGCCATATAGCCTTCGACTGTCATCTTTATGCGCCCCTTGAGCACGGCGACGTCGAGAGCGGCATTGTACAGGTCGGTCTTTTCCCAGGTGAGGTCGGGGCTGTCCAGACGGCTGGGATAGTAATATGTAACCTGTCCGTCGCCGATGAGGTATCCGCCGGTGGAGGAACTCAGGCGCTGCAGGGAGCTGTAGGGCGCGATGGCGTCGTTGCCGGTGCGTCCGGCGCTCAATCGCAGAGAGAGTTCCTTGAATATGCGGGTGCGCTTTAGCCATGGCTCGTTAGCGATATTCCATTTGACGGCGGCGGAGGGGAAAAATCCCCATTTGTTGTTGGCCGCGAAGTTGGAGGATGCGTCGGCGCGTCCGGTTGCGGTAAGGTAGTAACGCTGCTTGTAATTGTAATTGAGGCGTCCCAGGAAACTCAGTTTCCGTACTTCCTGGTTCGAAGAAGTGATGGTGTAATTGTCTTTATCGCCGATTGCGGACAGGTCGTTCCAAAGGAGTTCGTCCACAAGCATCCCCTTGCCGACTATGTTCTGGTTGCCGGACAGCTTGTAATACATCGACATGCCGGCCATCACGTCCAGATGGTGCTTGTGGGCTATATCGGTCTTGTACGTTGCGGTGTTGTCGGTGTTGATCTGCACCAGGTCGCCGTCCTGACGGGTCACTTCGCCTCCGGTCGCCGCGAGACGGCGTGCCGGGAGCGTGCCGGGAAGATATTTGTATAGGTGAGAATCGTATTTGTAATAGGTGTTGCGGCTCTTTATCGTGAGTCCTTTGACCGGCGTAAGGGTGAGAGCGAGCGTCTGGGTGTTGGACCAGGTCTTGCGCTGGTTGACGCTCTGCATGATGGTGATGTAGGGGTTGTTGAACGGCGAGCCCTGTCCATAATTATACAGATCGTTGACCTCGCTGTCGATCCCCAGCACAGGAGAGATATAGACGGCGCCGGACCATACCGCGGTGCCGCCTATACTGGTTTTGTTGTTATTGTTGTTGCGATAGAGTACGTTCGCGCTGTAATCCAGCTTGAGCCACTTGTTGAAGCGGTGGCCAAGGTTGAGGCGTCCTATGAGCCTGCTGGCTCCGGAGTCGAGAATGATACCCTCGTCGTCGGCATAGGAAAGGGAGGCGAAATAGTTGGTCTGCTTGCTGTTGCCAGATACCGAGAGGGCATGCTCCTGGAACAGTGCGGTGCGGGTTATGGCCTTGAGCCAGTCGGTTCCCTCGCCGAGCGCTTCGGGGTCGGAGTATTTCTGCGTGTAACTCGGCGTAACGGGATATACGTCACCGTGCGCCGATTTGCTGAAGTCTATGCGGTCGTTGTTGTAGCTTGCGAATTCTGCCGCATTCATATAGTCCAGGCTGCGTGCAAGAGCGGAAACGCCCCATTTGGTCGTAAGCGTGACGGTAGGCTTTGCCCCGGTGGTCGTGCTGCCCGCCTTTGTGGTCACTATGATTACGCCGTTGGCGCCCTGGGAACCGTAGATTGCAGTGGACGAAGCGTCCTTGAGGACGGAAATGGACTCGATGTCGGATGAATTGAGGTCGCCGAGGTCCTGTACGGCATTCATCACGCCGTCCACCACGATGAGCGGTTCGTTGCCCGCCGTGATTGAACGTGCGCCGCGAATGCGGATCGACGTCCCTTCCGTGGGATCGCCCGAGACGCTCATGATGTCGGCTCCGGCCACGCGGCCCTGCAGTGCCTGGTCAACCGAGAGGGAAGCACCGTTCTCCACGTCCTGCATCTTGACGGTAGCCACCGAACCGGTAAGGTCCTGCTTCTTCTGTTCTCCGAAGCCGATGACTACGACCTCGTCGAGGAATTCGGCATCCTCGGCAAGGACCGCTTCGAAGTTGCGGAGTCTTCCGACCTTCATGCGGACGGTCTTGAATCCAAGCGACTCGAACACCAGGACCGATTCTTCCGAGGGTACGCTCAGGCTGAAGGCTCCGCCCGCATCGGTTACGGCTCCCGTGGAGGTGCCCTCTACAGATACGGTAGCTCCGGGAAGAGGCGCTCCGAGCTCGTCTTTTACGGTGCCCCCGACCTTGATCTGCGCAAAGGCAGCCGTAGCCGCCGCAAGCAGGAAAGCAAGGGATAGTAAGAAACGTTTCATCTGCTGCATCTATGGTAAATATAATACCGCCGTACAGACGCAATACTGTACGGCGGTATAAGAAAACAGATTAGTTGCCTACGTATGCGCCCATGATGGTACCAGTACGGTTGTTGCCCTTCTGGTCCTTGCCGAGGAGCTGCCGTTGGTCGTCTGTGAGGGTGATATTATCGAAGGTTAAGTTTTTAAGATCATCGGCAGACATACCTTGTTCGTAAAGGCTCTCGTATGTGGCTTCCAGAGGATAAACGCCGCCATTATAAGCGCCCAGAGCAAAAGCTATGTTTTCTGAAGTGGCTGTATTTGTATAATTACCATTTGTTTGAAGCACAGATTCTTCATAGATATTCAACTGACTGCCGGTACCCCAAATGGAATGATTGATGGACAGGTTTTGAACCGTGTTGGTCTTGTTACCTATAACAATGGAATTATACACGACATTTACCTTGCTGTTGCGCTGAATTCCGTCGTTGGCTCCGTCAATGGTAGAACTGACAAGGTAAAGTTTGTTATAATCGACGCTGCCGGTTCTTCCCATAGAAATGATTCCGCCCGTTCCTACCGTATTGTCGCTGAACGTGCAGTTGGCAAACAGCAGATAGTTGTAGTCAGTAGCGTACACGCAGCCGCCATTACGGTTAGCGCCACTTGAAGCTCCGCCGGAAGCAGCGTTGGACTTGAAGAGCGTATTGAACACCCTCGTCACTACAAAGTGGCTTGCATCACCTTTACCTCCATATATGGCGGCTCCGTTCGTAGAAGAATTTGATTCAAAGGTGGAGTTTTCCACATCTACGGAGGGCTCTCCACTGCCATTGGATCCATATATAGCATATATTGCGCCGCCGTTCGTTCCACCAGAATACATAGAGTTTTTGGAAAGGACAGAGTTGTTCTTAATAGTAAGATTGCCGTCGGTATAGATGGCTCCACCGACTTTTCCGATGCAATTCGATATAGTGGTATTGTCAAGAACCACAGTACCATGATTGAAGATAGCACCTCCATTTCCCTTTGAGACGCACTTGTCGATAGTGCTGTTCTTGAGAGTTACGCTGGCATTTTTGATAACTGTGATTGCTCCGCCGTTACTTGCCATGCTGGTGGTACCATCTCCCTCGAAAGTAGAGGAGTCGATGACGGTCTTGCCATTAGCATATACGTAGATGGCACCGCCATTATTTGAGGTCGTATTATTGGAGAACGTGCAGCCTGTGAAACTGACATTGCCATTTTCACCGGAATTGCTGAGGCCGACAGCTGCACGGCCAGAAACGTTATTTGTGAACGAGCACCCCTCAAAGAGTATGTCAAACTGTTTGGCCGAGGCTACAAAAACTGCCGCTCCGCCATAGGTTGTGCCTGAGGCAGTACTGGTAAGTCCGTCAAACACACAATATTTGAAAGTAATGACATTCCCGACGTCCGATGAACCGGCATAATTGAATGCAACGCCGCTGGATTCTGTATTGCTTGCAGAAGGATTTGCGGTGAAGGTTATGTTTTCAAAGGTGAAGTCACCAACCCTGTGAGACCCGGAAACAGCGAAAATATGTTCGTCGGCGGCGGTCTGGTTGCAAATGAATTTAGTGGGGCTGGCGGTGGTGCCTTCGCCTTTCACATGAACCTTGAGATTGCTGAGGTTGTAATGAGGATCGAACACTTCGCCACCATTGAGCGCCTGGAGATTGTATGTGCCGGGCAAGACATGGATGGTAGCGTTTGTAAGACGCCAGCCTGCTGTCGTATTGTTCGTGGAATATGCGGGATTAAGAAGTTCCATCAACTTCTCGGGGGCGGCAGGAGCGCTGTCGCTTGCTCCGTTGCCGGTTCCGCTTTCAGAGATATACCAGTCGGTTATAATTCTGTCGTCAAGAGTGCCGATGTCATTTATCCTGGCGCGGGAACGGTTGTAGGAAGACTTGGAAAGTCCACCAGCGACAAGGACAGTTTCCGTGCCTCTCTCTTCTATTTTGAATGCGATACCATTATCAATCGTGGTCCCGGGGACGACCGCAAGATAATAGGTCTGTCCGGCAGACACACCGGCGTTTCCGGAAGGGTTATCCGGCTGTATGGTAAGGAGATCGGTGTCAGGAGTACCGGTTACGGCAAATTCGGCCGGGAACGTAGTGGATACCTTACCAGCTAACTTGTTATCTGAAAACTCGTTAGCTCCTATTGTCACGGCATTGTATGCGAACCTGCTGCCAGTGGTGAACTTAATGATGTTGGTCATGCTTTTGAAGTTCAGCACAGGAGAGTCGGCCGCGGTCTTGGCAACCATGATGTCGGCATCTTCGAACTTACCTGTCTGGAAACGGGGAATGGTAATGGTGACGGATCCTGCGGTAAGATCGAGAGCATAATTTGCAGTCGTAGGATAAACCGCGTAATAGTTGTCGGCGACACCGACCGTTGCGGAGACTTTTCCGTCAACTACGGGGGCGTCAACAAAATCGGAATCTCCAGTACCCCAGAGGATACGGACCTGATCGCCGTTGCTCCAGGAATGGGTGGTGCCGTTCCATTCGGTCTTGGTCCCCTCTCCCTCGGCGGTTACGCCGAACGTCAGACGGACCATGCCTTCAGGAACATCTGTGTCGGGGTTTTCGGAATCATCAGGGTTGACGACATCCTGCTCTTGAGGAACGGGGTCATCAATCAGGGAAGTCTTGTCACAGGAAGTAACAACAAAAGCAGCTGCGGATGCTGCGAGTGCAAGTAAAAGAACCTTTTTCATGATTAAATCTCCCATTCGTAATCTTCTTCGGTTAAATCCTGGTCAATGCCGACAGTGTAATCTCCACTGGCGCACAAAACCGTTTTTACTTTGAGGACGGTAATGCGGGACGAAGGTGCTTCATAGCCCGGTTTTTTAATGATGATCTTCATTAATGAAAGGATTTTGTTTATAAACATATTATTTAGTTATTAGTGTGCGTGTGTTTTTTTACAAATGTATCAAGTAAAATAGACTTTTGCAGGCCCCGAAAGAAAAATCTAAGTGGTTATATGCCGATTTATAAAAGAATAACCGCATTCTACGGCTACAGAATAAGGTTTTAGCAAGAATTCCCCGGTCATTTCTATAAGTTGTTTTATAAGCCCATTTATAAAATTATTTCGGAAGAATTGGTATATTTGCAAAAAAAATTGAAGAAGTTTCGCTTAGTTCTGATTCTGTTGTCACTCCTCTGTTCCTGTACGCCGGACCCGGTTCGACAGGAACTCAGACGGCTTGACGAGGCCATCGCCCAGAAAGATTTTTTTCTCCAGTCATTCGAACGCCGGAACGACACCCTCAGGGCATTGTTATCCGAGGCCTCGGACTCGGCCAAGTGGAAAAGGGCGGAGGCTCTTTATCAGGCATACCGCCATTTCAGCGCAGATTCCGCAGGGCGCTACGTAACCCTGATGCAGCATTATGCTGCTACGCCCAAAGAAGAATTCCTGACCCGGCTCTCAGAAATCCAGCTTCTGGTCTGGTCGCACGACGAGGCCAGAGCCCTCATCCAATACGAAGCTATTGATACCACAGGAATTGAGAGCATGGGTCTTATGCTTCCGTATCTTTCCAGGGGCATAGAGGTATATGCAAACATCTCCCGCTTCCCGCGATTCCTCTCTCAGCAGAAAGACTATCCGGATTCACTTCAAGACTTCCGACAGCAATACATATCCCGCGATACGGTAAGTCTCTACGGGAAAAAGATCCTGGCCCAGCAACTGAGGGACGAAGGACGGACCCGAGAAGCCCTGGACATATTACTGCGCAGCATAGAACTTGCCCGCGGCTCAAGACAGGACCTTCTGTCGCTTGAATACAACACCGGCATACTGTACGGACAGATGGGAGACCCCGTGCGCGAGAAGATACATCTCGCCCGCTCCGCCGTAGAGGACTTCCGGGCAGCCAACCGCGACTTCCTTTCACTGTACGAGCTGTCGCTTGCCTTGTTTCACGACGGAGACATCAAAAGGGCAAGCCGCTACATACAGATACATTTCGCCGATGTGCTGGCAGGAGATTTCCAGGCCAAGTTCATACGTTCCTCGCAAGCCCAGGACGTTATTGTCAAAGCGAGCGAAAAGGTGGAGCGGAGCCGGCAGATCATGCTGATAATCAGCATAGTCATACTGTCATTACTGCTCGCGTGGTCGGTGATGCTGAGCCGCATGTACCTGCGCCAGTCAAGAATTCTGGAGCAGGTAAACAAGACGCTGGAAGAGAAGAACCACGCCCTTGCCGAGGTCAACAAAATCAAGGACGGCTACGTCTTTACATATATGGACCTGAGCGTAAAGCACCTCGACATGAGCGAGGAATACCGCCACTCCCTTCTGCAGACAGCAAAAAAACAAGGCACCGAAGCCCTTATGAAGGAACTTCGCCAGCCTATTGAATTCACCAGCTACAAGCAGTTCTATCAGATATTCGACCAGACCTTCCTCGGAATCTTCCCCAACTTCGTCGAAGACGTCAACGCCCTCCTGCGGAAAGAGGCCCGGTTCGACGTGTCCGGCAGCAAACGCACCATGCCAACGGAACTGCGCATCCTCGCCATCATAAAGCTTGGATTGGAAGATTCCCCGAGCATCGCGGCGTTTCTGAAGTGCTCACTGTCGACAGTATACACTTACAGGGCAAAGATGCGCAACCGGGCCATCTGCCCCAAAGAGGAATTCGAAGAGCGCATCAAGGCCCTGGGATATACCTGACGGTCTGTCAGCGCTACTGTTTATCAGAAAGTTATCCTGTATCCGGCGGCAAGGCGGAACGAGACCGGATGGTCCGTATAGGCCAGGGCCATTTCCCCGGTGTCGAGAAAATGCCCGGTATGCCAGTCCGGATTGCAGGAGGTGCTTCGGGCATTGACGGCCAAGGCTGTCAACAGAGCCAGAAAAATGGATACATTCTTCTTCATACTGTTGACAAAAATAATGATTATCTTTGAGACGAATACAAAACCGGATAAGTACTGAGTGCAAAAAGGTTAATACTGCTTCTGGGCGTTTTCTTCTGCCTTGCCGCCTGTTCGCCTGCAGGTGATATGCAGGACGTCTTTGCCCTTCTGGACCTGGACAGGCCCGGCCTGGAGAAGGTCAGGGCGCACTGTGACAGAGAGCAGTGGAAAAAGGCGTCCGGGGCCCTTCTGGAATATTACCGCACCCGCCAGGGTATCTATATCCCCGGTGAAGAATCGAGGGACGCGTCAGAGAAGGATTTCCTCCGGGCCGATGACGCCCTCCATCATACTTTCCACGTCCTGGAAGACACCGTCTGGAACTACGGGAAGGACATCAACTGGGAATACTGGCCCGTAAAGGACATAGAGATGCGGGTGCAGCTCCACAGGCAGGGGTGGTGGACTTCGCTGGCCAAGGTTTACTGCACTACCGGCAAGGAGAAGTATGCCAGGGAGTATGTGACGGAGTTTCGCGACTGGGTAAAGAAAAACCCTTACAAGCCGTTCGTGACAGACCAGTACGGGACGGTGAGCAGCGGAGCCATCGGCATCGATTCGCCCAACGAATGCTTTGCCTGGAGGCCTCTGGAGGTGGGAATACGCCTTCTGCGCTGGAGCAGGCAATTCGCCCTCTTCCTGGACTCAAAGAGCTTTACACCGGAGTTCCTGATGGAATTCCTGCGCTCCTACCATGAGAACGCGTCCGTCCTGATGCAGTCTTTCAGTCCGGCCGGGAACCACCTTATCCATCAGTCTTCCGGCATCCTGCGTGCAGGTATCTGTTTCCCCGAGTTCAAGGATGCGGAATCCTGGACAAAGGCAGGCGTGGACAATTTAAACGAGGAAATCAAACGCCAGTCATATCCGGACGGCTGCCACTATGAGCTCGACCCGGGCTACCACATCGGCTTTGTGGAATCCTATGACGAAGCCATCCAGGTTGCCGCGAGGAACGGACGGAAGGACCTCTTCCCGGCGGAATGCATCGGGCAGCTGGTCCGCATGACCAATTACTATCTGGATTACTGCTATCCGGACGGCACGCACCCCTGCTTCAGCGACGCCCGCCGCCGGGACGACCTTCCGTCCCCGGAACTCCTGGAGCATTTCGGGATCGTCCCTCCTGCTTACAAGTCCTCCGGCCACCCGGATACCGGATTCTACTGCTTCCGCAACGGCTGGACGGATGACAGCATCATCATGCCCATAAAGGCCACGGAGCGCGGCATGTGGCACGCCCAGCCGGATTTCGGGACCTTCGAGCTTTGGGCGTACGGCAAGATACTTATGCCCGACGCCGGGTCCTATACTTATTCCGGAGACGATGAAATCGAGCGCCAGAGGGCCTACTTCAAGGCCACGGCGCGCCACAATGCCCTTACTCTTGACGACAGGGATTACGACGACCCCCGGCCAAAGGTCATGGAATGGACCCCGGAAGGACGTATCCAGCGCCTCACCGTGCAGCATGAGGCCTACGAGGGCCTTACACGACGCCGCAGCATCGAGTTCGTGGATGAGAACCACTTCGTGGTGACGGATGTGGTCCGGGGCCCCGCTTCCGGCCGTCTGACGCTACGAAACGGCCTTGGAGCCGGTTCCATCGAAGAAACCGCCCCCGGCGAATACATTTACAGGGACGGCGACGCCGGCCTGCGGATAAAGGTTTCCGGGCCTGCGGGCTCCAAGGTGAGTCTTGACCGGGACTGGTTCAGCGAGGCCATGCACGAAAAATCCCTCCGCCCCGTAATCCGCCTGGATGTCACCCGTGCTCCCGGAAGCGGAGAGCAGCGTTTCGTCACCACCATTCATCCGCTTAGGTTTTAGCACTACTGCCTGTTCCCGGGCCCTGGCGGCCCTTTTCGCTGACCCGGCTGTCGTCTATGACGGGCCGGCCGCACTTGCGATTCCTCTCAAAAATCAGTAACTTTGTGGCATGGAAAGGATTATCAAGACCATAGGTGTGCTCACCTCCGGAGGCGACGCACCCGGAATGAATGCCGCCATACGTGCCGTCACGCGTACGGCACGCTATCATGACATCAACGTCATCGGCATCATGAGGGGCTATCTGGGCCTCATCGAAAATGAATTCGTGAAGTTCACGTCATCGTCCGTGTCCAACACCATCCAGCGCGGAGGCACTATACTCAAGACCGCCCGCTGCGACGCTTTCTTGACCCCCGAGGGCCGCAAGAAGGCCTATGAGAACATGCTGGCCGCGGGAATAGACGCCCTGGTGGTGATAGGCGGCAACGGTTCGCTCACCGGCGCCCAGCTGTTCGCACGGGAGTACGACATTCCCATCATCGGCCTGCCCGGCACCATCGACAACGACCTCTACGGTACAGACTGCACCATCGGCTACGACTCCGCGCTCAACACCATCGTTGAATGTGTGGACAAGATACGCGACACCGCCAACAGCCACGACCGCATCTTCTTCATTGAGGTAATGGGCCGCGACGCCGGCTTCCTCGCGCAGAACAGCGCCATAGCCTCCGGCGCGGAGGCCGCCATCATCCCGGAGGGCCATCATCCCGGAGGGCGATACCGACGTCGACCAGCTCGCCGCCTTTATCGAGAGGGGCAAGCGCAAGAGCAAGAACAGCGCCATCGTCCTTGTGTCCGAAGCCCAGAAAAACGGCGTCGGCGGGGCCATGTACTACGCAGAACGCATAAAGAACGAATACCCCCAGTTTGACGCCCGCGTCACCATACTTGGTCACCTTCAGCGCGGCGGCATGCCCACCGCATACGACCGCATCCTTGCCTCCCGCATGGGCTACGCGGCCATCGAGGCCCTCATGGAGGGCCAGCGCAACATCATGATAGGCATCAAGAACGACGAAATCGTCTACGTGCCCATCTCCCGCGCCGTCAAGAAAAACAAACCCATCAACGAGGAGCTTATCTCCGTGCTCAACATCCTTTCGATGTAGGCCGTCCGAACTCAGGGACAGCCACAGTTACAGGTTTGCAATTTTGTAAAATATATTTCATAAATTTGTAAAACAGATTTTTGAAAGATGAATTACGAAAGACAGCACTTAGCCATATTGAAGAGCCGGATGGCGGAGCCCCGCAGGCGGATGCAAATCATCATGGGGCCCCGCCAGGTTGGCAAATCAACCGTCGTGTATCAGTTCTGCGACGGCATTGACACCCCATACGATTACTTCGCAGCAGACGGGGTAAACCGCTTTGACACCACCTGGATTCCCAACCATTGGCAGGAAGCCCGTATGAAGATGGATCTCCACGGTGACAAGGAACGCATCCTCATTATCGACGAGGTGCAGAAGATAGACGGCTGGAGCGAGCAGGTAAAGAAAGAATGGGACGAGGATACCCGTACTAAACGCAATCTGAAAGTCATTCTGTTGGGGTCGTCACGCGTCCTCCTTCAGAAGGGGTTGAATGAATCCCTTGAAGGCCGATTCGAGCCTATAAAGATGGGTTATTGGGAGTGGAATGAAATGAGGGACGCCTTTGCTTTCACGATGCAGCAGTACATCTATTTCGGCGGTTTCCCCGGCCTGGCACCAGACATTCACGACGAAGACCGCTGGCGCGGCCTGATGGAGGACACCATCATAACCCCGATTCTTACCCGCGACATTTTGGAGATCGAGGAAATCCGCAACCCCGCCCTTCTGCGACAGGTCTTTGAGCTTGCATGTATTGAATCGGCCCGGGAACTCTCCCTCACCAAAATGCAGGGAACGATGAACAGCGGGACAGTGCCAACCATCAAGAATTACCTGAATGTCCTGGATCAGACCATGACGGTAAAGCCCCTGCAGAAATATGCGCCATCTGTCATCAAGGAGAAAAACTCAGTTCCCAAGATGCAGGTCTACAACAGCGCCTTCCGTAATCGTTATGGTCAGTTTACCTTTGAAGAGGCCGTAACCAATCCCACTGAGTGGGGACGCCAGGTAGAATCCGCTGTCGGTGCGCATCTGGCCAACCGTTCGCAGCTGGACGGATTTGAACTTCTGTACTGGCGGGACGAGCATAAAAAGGAGTGCGATTACGTCCTTAAAAAAGGACAGGCACTTGTGGCAATCGAAGTCAAAAGCAGCAGCGCCGATGATATCTCCGGCTTTGAGAAATTCAGGCAACTTTACGCAGAGCACATAACGTCCGCGTTCATTGTTGGTCCAGAGGGTCTTCCGCTGGAAGATTTCTTCAGTCTTGACATTAAACAATTGTTTCGTAAAATGTAGGAAAGATAACGATCTCTCCAATATACATACAATGGATGCCCAGGCAGCGAAGATGCGCGGTTATTCGAGACACATGGCAATTTCCGCCTGCTCCTGACGCTGGCGGCCGGGGAACAAAGACTTAAGGGACTCGAGGTCTTCCTTGACCACCCGGCCAAGCAGTGTGGGGTAACAATACCGGTTCTTTGTGTCCCGGAGGCTGCTGCTCATTACTGCGGGAGTACTGGCACGTTAAGGAAAGATTTCGGAAAAAACCTTACCTTTGAGGGTTAGATAAATTGGAGAAATGGATTATATCTGGCATTATGAATCACCACTCGGCGGAATTACCCTCGGAAGTGACGGCACATCCATTATCGGTCTCTGGTTTGATGGACAGATGCATTTTGCCGATGTGCTTTCCCCGGAGCATGAAGAAAAACTGATCCCCGTTATCAAAGACACTTGCCGCTGGCTGGACATCTATTTCAGCGGCAGCGAGCCGGGCTTCACGCCTCCGCTTGTCATGCGTGCCACCCCGTTCCGCAAGGCCGTCTGGGAAATCATGCTGACGATTCCTTACGGCAAGACAATGACTTATGGAGAGATAGCAAAGCGAATCGCGGAACGGAAGGGTATCACCCGTATGGCCGCCCAGGCGGTTGGAAGAGCAGTGGGGCACAACTCCATATCGCTCATTATCCCTTGCCACAGGGTCGTAGGCGCCGGTGGTTCGCTTATCGGATATGCCGGGGGCATTGACAGGAAGGTTAATTTGCTTAGGATGGAAGGCCCGCCCAAGCCGCAGGTCGAGATTTATTAGTACAAAAGATTGCAAAACTCATATTAATCAAGTAGTCATGAAAATTAAAGTCGCCCTCCTGACCGTTGTGTCATTGCTGTGCGCTTCCTGCGGACCTAAAGTAGCCCTCAGCACTTTTAAAGACCTTCCCAACGAAATCAGCGTGGAAACCATTGGAAATCGTGTTGCAGAGCAGCTCCTTGCCTCAGACCCGCTGGACTATGGTAATAATCTTCCCGGTTATCAGGCGCCCTATAATTATGGACAAGGTGGCAAGGAAATGAATTATTCAGTGGTAAGCCTTTGGGTTAACGCCATCGAGTTTGCCCACCGTTCCCACAACAAGAAGTTGGAGAAGCGGTTGATTGATTTCTTTGAGCCGTTCTATGGAGAGAGAAAGGACAAGTGTAATCGCGACAATCATGTGGATTTCTCCATCTTCGGAGCCATTCCTCTGGAGATCTATCTGATGAATGGCGACAAGCGGGCGCTGGAACTGGGACTTCGATATGCTGATCATCAGTGGGAAGATCCCACAGGGGAGCCCGGCAAGAAGGTAGGCGGCAATGGCAATTTCCCTATTGAGGAGCAGCGGGAGTTCCTTGCAAACGGATATTCTCCCCAGACGCGCCTGTGGATTGACGATATGTACATGATTACGGTCCTCCAGACCCAGGCTTACCGGGCCACCGGTGACCGCAAGTATATCGACCGTGCGGCCCGTGAGATGAAAATGTATATGGACTCGCTTCAGCGTGCCAATGGTCTGTTCTATCATGCCCCCGATGTTCCCTTTTTCTGGGGACGGGGGAATGGCTGGATGGCGGCAGGTCTGCCAATGCTTCTGACCTATCTCCCGGAAGACAGTGAGTATCGTCCATCACTGAAGGAAGCGTATTTGAAAATGATGCCCACTCTCCTTGAATATCAGCGCGAAAACGGCATGTGGGGGCAGGTTATTGACGATCCGGAGTTTTGGGATGAGTCTTCCTGCTCAGCCATGTTCGCCTACGCTTTTATTGAAGGTATACGTTCTGGCTTGCTGGACGAGGCCACATATGGCCCTGCCGCACGTAAGGCCTGGGTCTCCTTGTGCGGGAAACTGGACGAACATGCCAATCTTGCAGATATCTGCATAGGAACAGATCGCAGAAACAGCCGCGAGTGGTATATGGACCGCCCCCGCTCTAACGGTGACCCTCACGGGCAAATGGCCATGATGTGGCTTTGCAGCACGCTGCTGCAATAAATACAGCTATCTCGATACCGTTACTGTGTAATCACTGAACATCTTGGGCTCCTGGCTTATTTCCAGTGGCTTGCCACTGGCTACTTCAACGTTCCGGATGTTGATGACTCCCTTTCCGTAATTGCGCTTGAATTTTCCAAGGATCATGGGACCCTGGTAGTCTTTATCGCTGACGCGGCTATCGTCAATGACAAGGTTCTCGATATCAACTATTTCCGGGAGGTAACAAGTGTAACCGAAGTCGTGCTCCCCGGCGTTGGATCCTCTCAGTACAGATACGTTTTTGGCCCCTTCAGGAACGATGAGCTTGCAGTTCCTGACAATGACTTCGCCCTCCCAGGAACTGCCATAATCCTCCCTGAGGGCGATGAGGGACTTGCGATGGACGGTGCAGCCATCAAGCAGCAATGTTCCGTAACCTACGACATTGACGCCCGTGTGTCCGAACTCGCAGCCTGTAAGGGTGACGTTCCTCACCCCCTGGTGGGCATCGAAGCGGGATAAGACGCAGTGGTCCAGTGTGAGGGCCTTGCAGAAGTTGGAAACGAAGATCCCCCAGTAATGGGTGTCGTTTATATCGGTGGTCTGGGTGCAGTTCTCCCATTTGACGCCCACACAGCCATGGGCGGAGATGTCGTATGTTCCCATACTGACGGGCACACCGGCCGATCCTATGGTCCTGTAAGTCTTATGTGCTGTGAAAAGGCAGTCGCGGACCACGATATCGGCAGCAATGTGTAAGTCCAGGAAGCCGTCGTACGGGGCACCGTGGTCCAGTTCTCCTTCGATATAGTGGGCTATGCCCTCAATCCTGACGTTGGACCGCTCGACGGATATTCCGCGGCCGTAGTAAGTGTACTTGGAAGGAGCCTGATTGGCGATGGTGGTGAAAATGCCGCCCTTGATTGTCAGGGGCTTATTGTCAATGGGGCGGGCTGTCATCCGGGTGATTTCGTCGTAATCCCAGATAAGCGAAGAGGAGGGCTCGATGTTGCCGTCTGCATCGACGATGAAAAATTCTTTCTGGCTGACCCCGCTATTCTGGTTAGCGCCCAGGCGGATATACACTTTACGATTGTCATTGACCACTTCCACCAGGCAGCGGCCGGGAAGGGACTTGCCTATGTTGGTCTGGTCCCGCTTCAGGCTTCCAATTCCATCGATGTCAATGGGCTCGAAGGAGGATTCAATCCGGAAGATATAGTCCTCGCGGTCTTCGAGGCTGACATGACTGTCGTCTATTATGAACCTGGCGGTCCCGAAATCCACATCGGTGCGGATCACGGCGGTACCGGTGGAGTTGCCTATGTAATATGTCTTTCCGCCAGAGGCCTTGACAGGGAGCCCCTTTTCATTGGCGGCCGCGTGGGTGGCTATGATGGCGGGGAAGTCGTCGGTGACGCCATCCCCCTTGGCCCCGAATTGCTCATACGTGAGATACTTCGGTGAAGCGCACGCCAAAGCGCTTAGCAGGCATCCGGCAAGAAGCAGGAATCTATTCATAATCAGTTAGAATTCTACGATTGCGATGGAATTGTTGCATAATCTGACGCGTACGGTTCCGTCTTCGGCCGGGAAGAGGGGAATCTCGGTATAATTGTGCCGGTCGTCGGTAAGGTGGCAGTATACCACCTCGCCCGGACGGTATCCCTTGACCGAGATGTTTACCGTTGCTATGTTACAGGTGTTGTTGTCCCCATTGTAACGGGTCAGCATCAGTGTGGTTTTGCCGTCCTTGACGGCCGCTACGGCATAAATATCCCCCTCGCCGCCTTCCAGGACGCAATCACACTGATTCCCGCGGAGTTTGCTCCAGGCGTAAAATACATAATACGTAGGCATGTGTTTACGTGTCTGGGGATCGTAGAAACCGCAGAAAGAATCCACGTTTACGCGGAAATCATAATACATCAGCATATCCACCGGAGCGTCTTGCATCGCGCACATGACGGCTCCCACGAAGGCGGCGCCCTTGATATTAAGACGGGTTTCAAAGTTGTAGTATTCGTATGAAGACTCGGAACCGCTTTTTTTCAATTGCCAGTAATTCCACTCGGTCAGGAAGAGTTCGGCATTTTCATACCCGTACTGCTTCATCCATTCCCTGAGCATATAGGCTTCCTTCACATAAAGCGAAGGCTCAACGTCGTATTTATGCCATGTGACGAAGTCGATAGGGACGTCGTGGGCATGCATGTATTCGAAGAATGTCGGGAAATACAAATACGTCTTGTCGCGCAGGATCCTGCAGTATGAGGGGCCGCCTATCTTCAGGTCCGGAAAACGCTTTTTCAGATGTTTTGCCACAACTTCGTAGAACTTATGGAACTCTTCCAGGGAACCGGCCCATGTACGGGGGTTTGTCTTCCATCGGTCTGAATTCTGGTCCAGATCGGCCTCGTTCCATATTTCCCAGTAGCGGATGTCGTAATGGAAGCCGTTTGCCCAGCCTTCGTTGTAATGCATTATGACGTGCTCGCAGATCCTGGCCCATTTCTTATAATCTTTCGGCGGATAGATGTGGTATTTTGCCTCCGAGTGGGTTTCGATGGACTGCCCGAGCCTGTACATCACCTTTGCGCCGGAATCCAGCAGCGTCTTGATAAAGGCATCGGTTTCGCGGAAATCATAGGAGGATTCCTTGTCGGGATCCTTGCCGAAATCCGGAAAAACGTCGGAAATGTCCACCAGGTGATGGCCGTAATAATCATCTACGGTTGAATCGTGGGTACGACTGAACGGGATATTCAAAATGCGGAAATCCTCCATCTGCTGAGGGTCGTCGCCGACGTTGGGGCCGTTGTTCACGGCGTTCATCGGCTTGATGGGTCCCTTGACCGTCGATGGATCGACAGTGGCCTTCACCAGCACGGAAGAAATATCCGGATGTGTTTTCTGGGCCTGCACGCCTGCCGCAACGAGAAGCGAAACGAATGCGAAGAGTATCTTTTTCATGGTGTCTATCACATAGAATACGCAAACATACGTTATTTTCGAAAATTATTCAACTCCCTCGCCATAACAGTGAAACAATGGATAGATGCCCAAAAGAACAAGAGCCCTTACTCAAGAATATGAAAAATGTTAGGGGGCAATCTCCTGCCAGGTTTTAATGAGGTTATTACCGCAACTCATAATTACAAATGCCGTTACTAAAAGGGTAGGCTATCGTGTATTCTTGGTGGCTATCGAACTATTTATCTATCAAGTGGTTGAATTATACCAGTGGTGTATTCAAATAATAAGCGGAAGAGGTGACCGAAAGTGACCAAGAAAAAAGAGTATCTTTGTATCCGTTATGGAAAAGAAAACCAAAAGAAGATTTGACTGGGGCAGTTTTTTTGTGACCGCTCTGGGTACTGCCATCGGCGTAGCGCTCACCTTTATCGTAAGCGGAATACTGGAGCGCCGTAGCAAGGCGCAAGTCCAGCGGCTCACGGCCATCATGGTGATTCATGATATAGACAATTCCATTGATATCGTCAAAAACATGAAGGCGGAAGAAGAACGGAATGGCGAATTGCTGCGTTTCGTCCTGAAACAAAGAGACCATCTGGAAGGGATACCGTTCGACTCGCTTTACAGCGTCCTGAGCATTCTGGCTGCTTCCCGTTCGGATTTCAACTTCGATACATCCAAGGAGAAGATCTTCAACAGCGACCTGGACACCTGGCAGAATCTTGGCAACATGGCGTTCCTGGACAATGCCCAGAATTTCTATCATTACAGGCAGGGGTTTCAGGATGGCGTGAACCAATCCACGATGTGGGAGAGACCTATTCCCAACGAAGAGTACATGCAGTTGATCATGGGTGACGACTGGGTGACGGAGGAAGAGTATGCTGCCGCCATGCAGCCGTTCCTGAGAGAGAAACTCCACGAAAACAGGGTTGCCTACTACATCAACACTTCTTCAAGTCGGCTGAACTATATGACGCAGATGCTTGACTATTGGACCGGGCTGAACAACGAGAACAAGTTCCTGATGGGCATCTCGGACCGGGAGTTGGAAGACTATGTCAACAATATCAACAAGAAGGGTGTTTCCTTGAACCGGTCGAAACTGCTGGGCCATTGGGTTTTGAATGTAGGGGATCAAACCAACGAATATGACTTCCACTCAGACCGCGGTTATGACTTTTCCAGTGACTACGCGCCTGCTTTCGTAAAGTCGATGTTCTTTTCCGGCAAGCTGAAGATTAGGTTCTCCTATCGTGGAAAATGGGCTTTCCAGGGTGATTCGCTGGTTTTGACCCCCGACTACAATACGGCGGATATGACCGTGGATCCGAGCGCCCTGGTGCCGGAAGAAAACATGCAGGACAGCCTGGACGCCTGGGTAATCCGATATCGGGAGCAGTCGATAAACAACTTCAAGGAAATGGCGGACAAAGGGGGAAAATATACCGTCAAACCTCTCCTGGACTCTTCCCACGACAAAATGGAATGGACCGAACCCGACGGGAAGGTGCGTTACCTGAAGCGAAAGGAAGAATAATGGCCG
>CACZEU010000002.1 GCA_902780175.1 uncultured Bacteroidia bacterium | reverse complement strand
AGCGACAGCAACAGGTTCTGCGGCAAGGTTGCAGGATGGATAAGGGGCCTCGGCGCAGGGTTCGCCAGCATAGGCAAGATGAAGCACAAATGGCTTTTCGCCCTGTACACCGTGGCCATCTGGGCGTCGTATGTCGCCATGAGTTGGAGCGGCCTCAAGGCCGTCCCGATGCTGTCGGAGCTCACTTTTTCCGACGCCATTTTCATATCGGCTGTCGGCAACATCGCCTCCGTCATCCCGGTGCCCGGGGGCATCGGCGCCTATCATTACCTGGTAGCCCTTACCTTGCAGTCCATATACGGCATAGTGTGGGAGACCGGCATACTCTACGCAACCCTCTGCCACGAGGCTCACGCCATATTGATCATCCTTCTGGGAGTCATTTCATACGTGGCAATCACCTTAAGGAGACGCAAGCAATGAAATTCATCGGCAACATACTCTGGTTCCTTCTCGGCGGATTCATCATCGCCATCATCTATTATCTGGTCGGCCTGCTTATGTGCATCACCGTGGTGGGCATCCCGTTCGGCGTGCAGCTGTTCAAGTTCGGTACGTATTCCCTGTGGCCCTTCGGCCACGAGCTGGTGGACCGTCCGGGCCAGCCCGGGTGCCTTTCGACCATAATGAACCTGGTCTGGATCATGTGCGGATGGTGGGAAATCGCGGCCATGCACCTTGCATTCGGCGCCATCTGCTGCATCACCATCGTCGGTATCCCCTTCGGCATGCAGCATTTCAAGATGATAGTCCCTGCGCTTCTCCCCTTCGGGAAAGAGATTCGGTGATCATTGTTTTTCAGCGCCTTCCCGTTTCGAAGAGAGGCGCTTGTTTATCTCCCAGCTGTTGAAGAGGTTCTGCCAGATGGCGTAGAGCCCTCCGGCCACTGCGGTGACGGGAGTCATATAGTTGTAGCCCAGCCAGATGAGGAAGCCGGTGTTCTTCTGTCCGAGTCCCTGGCCGGCGGTGATGCGGTCCTCTTGCGAACGGGCCAGGTGCTTGCCCATGAAGAACTGGAGGGCGCAGGCGCCGAGGGATACGACGACGATGAGGGTGACGGCTCCCGCAGAGAGGCCGCTTAGCACCAGGGCGCGGGTGGCGAGCACCATTGCAAGCGTCAGGCTTACGCCCCAGATGTAGAATGTATAACGGCTGAGCCGCATCAGGAGGCGCTGGAGCCTGTGGGTGGTGTAACGGATGAGCCACGCCAGCAGCGCCGGCAGCACCAGGACGGGGAAGATCTTCATTGCGATGCGCCCGACGTACTGCCAGAAGGCCAGGTCGGCGGAGGGGCGGACGAACGGGACGGCAATGGGGATGAGGAACGTGGCGACGACGTTGGTGAGGGTGACGTACGTGACGGCCCCGGCAAGGGAGCCTCCGAGTTTTTCTGTAACCACTCCGGACGCTGCTGCCGCGGGGCAGATGAGGCAGAGCATGGCGCATTCGAGCAGGATGCGGATTTCGCCTTCGCCCGTGCGGGCCGCAACGAGGGTGAGGAGCAGGAAGCTGACGACCTGGAAAACCAGCGCCAGGATGTGCCAGCGCTTGATCCGGAGGTCGTGCGGGGAGATTTTGACGAACTGTAGGAACAGCAGCACGCCGATGAGGAAGCGCTGGCCTTCGGATGCGACGATATGCAGGGTGTGCCCGCAGGGATGCAGCCATGGCGTGGCCCGGTAAATCAGGTACAGGCTGATTCCCAGGACGATGGCGGCCGGGAGCATCACGCTTTGCAGTGTCTTTGTGTTCATTCGGAGTGTAAAGTTAAAAATTTTTGGCCTGCGATGCAAGATTTGCGTAATGCGTGTATTTACTTGGTGCAGTCAGAAACTAGCGCCAATTAACCGACTGTAGCATAGGCCGGCGGGGTTTAGTGCCCTTCCGGTCTTTTTTGTCGCTTTTTTAGAGTATATTTGCGATTCGAATCAATCGCTATTCGCTTATGGGTGTATTCAAGTGGTTTACGGGCCTTCTGGGCTGGGCTTCCATGGGTCCTATCGGTGGACTCCTGGGATATCTGGCCGGAGCCCTTGTGGAACGGTCGATAGGCTCCGTGCTCCGCTCCGGCGGAAACGGGCCCTTCGGGAGTCCGGACCCTTATGCCGGCGGGCAGTCTTCCGGTTATTCTTCCGCCAGCCGGGGCTACACCGTCGACGAGCAGCGCAACAGCTTTATGGTCAGTCTGCTGGTGCTGTCGTCGGCAGTCATCAAGGCCGACGGGCGGGTGCATCCTGCGGAGGTCGATTTCGCTTTGTCTTTCGTTCGGCAGAATTTCGGTGACGGGGCGGTTCCGCAGGCCCGCCGCATCCTGGAAGAGCTGAACGGCAAGGACGTCAACGTGTATTCCGTCGGCGGCCAGATCGCCGACAACATGAATTATTCGCAGCGCCTGCAGCTGTTCCATTATCTGGCGCAGATTGCCAATGCCGACGGCACTTTCAGCAAGGAAGAAAAAGACGTGCTGGAGGCCATCGCTTCGGCAATCAGGCTCACTTCCTCGGACGCCTCTTCCGTCATCGCGATGTTCTACAAGGACACCAATTCCGCCTATGCGGTCCTGGAGCTGTCCCCTTCCGCCTCCGACGACGACGTCAAGCGTGCCTACAGGCGCATGGCGATGAAGTATCACCCCGACAAAGTCTCCACCCTTGGCCCCGACGTCCAGCGCGCCGCCGCCGACAAATTCCGCCAGGTCCAGGAGGCTTACGAAACCATCAAACGGCAGAGGGGGATAAGTTAGGGCTTATCCTTCCGTGCCGACGGCTCTGCCGCTGAAGAATCCGGGTATAATCGGGGATTAAAGCCGATATTCGCCGAATTTTTATCGGTGAATATCTTGCTTTTTCGCCGAACAAACAGTAGATTTGCACCGAGACAAAGAAACTAAATGTACCTGCATCAAAGAAATAACTGGTGGGAATTCCGCTATGACAAAGAGGCCGTGATGAACAAACTCGGCCCCGTAAGGGCAAAACAAGGCCTCATGCTGGGCCGGATGCTGTCCCTCGGCTTCGACTTCCAGGACGAAGCCATGCTCACCACCATGTCCCTGGAACTCGTACGTTCCTGCGAGATAGAAGGCGAAGTCCTCAACCTCACGGAAGTCCGCTCCTCCATCGCCCGCCGCCTTGGCATCAATACTGCCGGTCTGGTGCCGGCATCACGCTACGTTGAAGGTATCGTTGAGATGCTCCTGGACGCCACGCAGCACTACGACCAACCCCTTTCCGACGACCGCCTCTTCGGCTGGCACAATGTCCTGTTCCCAACGGGTCGCAGCGGCTTCTACGCCATAGAAGTGGCCAAATACCGCACCGGAGAAATGCAGGTAGTCTCCGGGCCGATGGGGCACGAGAAAGTCCACTACGAGGCTCCGGGGCCGGAGCGCGTGCCCGAAGAGATGCACCGCTTCATCGACTGGGTAAATGTTGATAACGGCATAGACCCCGTCCTCAAAGCCGGCATCGCCCACCTCTGGTTCGTCTCCATCCACCCCTTCGATGATGGCAATGGCCGTATCACACGCGCAATCACGGATATGCTGCTGGCCCGCAGTGAGCATTGCTCCAAACGATTCTACAGTATGTCCAACGAGATGAAGATCCTGCAGAAGGAGTACTACGACGTACTGGAGAAAACTCAGAAGGGCGACGGTGACATCACAGCCTGGCTCCTCTGGTTCCTGGACTGCTTCGACCGTGCGCTATCCTCTACTGAAGAGACGCTTGCATCTGTTCTGGCCAAGGCCCGCTTCTGGGAGTGCCACCGCGACCTGACAGTGAACGAGCGCCAGCGCAAGATCATCAACATGCAGTTCGACGGCTTCTTCGGAAAACTCACTTCCGGCAAGTGGGCCAAGATTGGCAAGTGTTCGTCTGATACCGCTTTGAATGATATCAAAGACCTCGTTGAGAAAGGGGTCCTTCGCAAAAACGACGAAGGCGGCCGAAGCACAAATTACTCTCTTGTGACAGAATAACTGTCAAATCATCACTTCCTCCAGGCGCCACCTTAATTCGGCCTTCCAATATACTGGGAGGCCGATTGCTTTATCTTGTTGGGAACCTTGTTGATAGATTAATAACAAAGAGGTTCGGGCCGGCGGCTCTGCCGCTGAAGAATCCGGGTACCCCCTCCCGAAACCCTCCGGCCTACGGCCTCCGCCCCTCCCACAGCAAGCTGTGGGCCCCTCCCGTTCATGGTCACGGGCGACCAAAGGTTTCAGGAGGGGGTACCCGGATTCTTCAGCGGCAGAGCCTTTAGGAGGCCGTACTACACTTTTCCACACCCATTGTCAAAGAATGTCAACATAGTTTTGTATCTTTACACGATTAAAGCACAACCCCATATCTTTAATGACATTCGTAAATCTGGGTGAAGCGATTGCGGGAGCCTTGTAATCTATTTTAGTTATGGCAAGAATCATTTACAGCGCCACGCGAAAACAGTTTTTTACCGACTGGTCCCAACAGCAGCTCGTCAATAAAATGGTCGAAGGCGCAATTATCAATCATATTGGATACAGCACCTCCGAACTGAATTCATGGCACGCGAATGTCAACTCAATCGCTGCCATCCTTTTTTTATCAGAAAAAGTATCGGAAGAAGCAGTCATAGCCTTTGAGTACAAAGTTCCTAACGGAGGACGAATTGACTGTATGATGTATGGAAAAGGGGATGATTCCCTTTATCATGTCATCCATATTGAATTGAAACAGTGGAGCAACAATTCCGTACATGAGATATACGACAACGGTGTCTTTGAGGTTGAGGCTTTTACCGGGGGTGGTTACCGCCCTGTTTCACATCCATTAAAACAGGTTGATAATTACCATCGTCATTTGACAAATTACGTTGAGGCACTTTCTTCGCCTGACTGCCGCCTTGAAGGGATAGCATATTGTTATAATTACTCAAGCAAGGCTACTCCAAATGACCTATTTGCTCCTCAATATCACAATCTTGCCGAGAGATACACGCTCTATTCGAAGGACGAGATTATTTCTCTTTCGGCACGGTTAAATACGTTATTAAGCAGAGGAGACGGTCTGTCAATTTTTAACAGGGTCATAGCCAGCAGGATTCTCCCGTCAAAGAAGTTATTGGATTCCGCTGCAAATATGTTCAAGGGTATTTCCGAGTATGCTCTCCTTGATGAACAGATTACCGCAAGCGATGGCATCTACGCGGAAGTCCAGAGATGTCTGAAATCAGGCGGTAAAACGGCTATTATTATAAAGGGGGGCCCTGGGACAGGGAAAACAGTAATAGCATTACATGTCCTGGCCGAGTTAGCCCGGTCCGGCATTTACAAGAATGTCTATTTTACCACGCGCTCAAAGGCTCTGCGGGAGAATCTGAAACTTAAATTGCGGAATGTTGGCATTGGTAATCCTGAAGATGCCGCTAATGCCGGGGATTTGATTACCAACATATTCGATTACAAGCCATATCATTTTAAAGAGGGTGAGGTGGATGTCCTTCTCGTTGATGAAGCACACCGGATAGGGAGATCCTCTAACTTTATGACCGACAAGAAGTATGAGCAGACTTTCCTGTCTCAGACCATGTCTCTGCTTTATTGTTCTAAGGTATGCGTATTTTTCATTGATGATCACCAGGCCGTCAAGTCCTCTGAAATAGGCACGTCAGATCAGATTAAACGCATTGCATCCCGCTATCATCAGCAGTTTGAAGAAGACAAGTCCGCGTTTATTAGAGATCTTGAGAAGAAACGCAGGGCACTTGGAAAGAAACAGGCTCAACACTCCCTCCTCCTTGCCAAACGAAGTGAATACGAGGAGCGTATTTTCGCCAAGACACTGACTTCGCTTGAAAAAGATATTGCAGAACTTGAAACCCAGGTGGCAAAAGAGAGGTGTATCAACGATGCTACCCATAACTTTTCCGGTAACATCCGCATCCTGGAACTTGAACTGAAAACACAGTTCCGCTGCAACGGGTCTGATAATTATCTGGATTGGATTGACGATGTCATCTTCAAGACATCCGGAGCCGTTAACCATACTTTTAAAAAAGACGAATACGATTTTCGCTTATTTGATTCTCCTAAAGCTCTTTATGATGCTATCCGCAATCTTTACGATGCCGGGAAAACGGCTCGTGTCGCAGCCGGCTACTGCTGGCACTGGTCAACGGAGTTAGCTCCCGACGGAGACCTGAAGAAAGATGTCGTCATCGGCGATTTCAAGATGCCATGGGAGACAAATACCGTCAGAGCCCGTCCTCCATTTCGTGAGAAATACGCCTCCTGTGCCGATACATGGGCAACTGAACCCGAGGGGATCAATCAGATAGGCTGCATTTTTTCAATTCAGGGTCTGGAACTGGACTACATGGGCGTAATCATCGGCCCCGACCTGGATTACAATCCATCAACCGGTACTCTTGTGGCAGTCCCCGGGAAAAACATGGATGTAAAGACCGGTGATGCTGACATTTACGACAGACATATAAAAAACATTTACCGTGTTCTGCTTACCCGCGGAGTCAAAGGCTGCTATGTATATTGCTGCAATCCCGGAGTGGCCGATTACATCAGCAAGTGTCTTAACAGTAAAAAATGATGGGAACGATATACTAGTTTACACTAAATGAAAGAAACGCACCCTTGGATTAGGGTGCGTTTTCTATTATATTGTTCATATCCCATATTTCCAACAACGCATGCTCAATCTGCTTGTAAAGAAACTGCGTATCTAAAATGGGAAAAATTGAAGATAAAATAACCACATCTTCGCACACTTCAAACCTGCCATTTATTATGCGTCTTGATAATTCTTTGGACACAGATTGAATGTTATCTTTCTTGACGGCAGCGAAGGCAAGGGCTATGTATTTCCCAATGTTATCCTCCAAGTAGAGCACTTTTATGTGTCTGTTGTTGTCGTTAATATATCCTATGGTATTCTCGTCCTCAATACTTTCTGAGAACTTGATGCGCTCAATCGCCTTAATACATTCAATGCAAAGCCGTTTGTCCATTTCCATCATTTCCATATATCACTTTTTCACAAACCTTAGATTTGCAGCGTAGTTGTCTGTTCCAAGATTTGTATGACAAAAGTAGTAATTTTATGCCGATAAAGAAAGATTAACAAAGGACAATGGAGCCGGGCGGTTTGTTCTATCTTCTCCATCTGGGCTTCAGTTGCCTGTGCCCACGGGGACGACGTGGGAGGATGGGTGCTCCAGGTAGGACAAAGAATGTCTTATCGGGAGCATTTTGGCGGGTTTTTGACGCAAGTAGGACAGTCGATGTCCTATCTGGAACACTCGGAGGGAATAAATTTGTAAAACTGGCTGCATGAGGGGGCCGCGCCGTAAGGTTGTATAATCAACTGCCGCTACCTCTTCTCATACCCGCAGCACTGCCCCCGATGGCTCTGCCGCTGAAGAATCCGGGTACCCCCTCCTGAAACCTTTGGTCGCCCGTGATCATGAAGGGGAGGGGGTACCCGGATTCTTCAGCGGCAGAGCCTTGAGAGGCCGTTAATGGGATTCCAACAGGCTGCCAAGGTCAAATCAAATGACTTGCAGGGCATCCGAGGATGCGGCTGAGGGTGCTGGCGGTTTCGCTTTCCGCATTGCGGAGACTCAATTGACCTTGCTCGTAGGCACGTATGGATCTGAGGCTTATACCGGACGCTTCAGCCAGTTCTTTCTGGGTCATTCCGGCTGTGGTGCGGGCGGTTTTAAGGGGATTGTAGCTGCGCAGGTACTGTTCGATACGGCTTCGGGCAAAGTTCACGGATTTGGAAAGGTCGGCCTCGTGCAAGGTGGGATACCTTCGATGTATGTCTTCTATGCCTACGCCCCTTACGTGAAGAACCTCGAAATCCATGCTGAGGAACCAGGATATATAGGCCAAAGTCCATCCTGCCCAGTACTCGGGGCTGCCTATGTCTATCAGGGGTTCGGCTTTGGGCAGTTCCTTTCCGGTGCGGCGGGCAACCGTTTCTGCAAGTTCGACTCCGGAGCATCCTGCAATGTACCTTGGATTCGCGCAGAAGATCATTCTGGCTATCCCGCTGCTTATGAATCTCCCATAGAACGACGACAGTTCCTCTCCGCAGGAGTTGACTGCGTAGTCCATCATTGCTCCAATGGAAGACATTGCGTCCTCCAGATACATTATGTCATATGCCTTTGCCATCAATCAGATCCGACATGTATTTGTTCTCCCCTTCCGGATTTTCGGAAAGCATTGACAGGTAATCGCTCCGGGCCTGCTTGTCCCGGAGCATACGCTTGGGGTAAAACAATGCTGATGAGACCGGCTCATAACCGGTAAAGCGCAGTCTGTCGAATGCTTCCCTGCTCCGTATGGTCACTTGTTCGCCAAGTTTTCCGAGTTTCATCGCCCTCCCAAGCTGCTCAAGCGTAATCCCATTGGCCAGGAAGGCCCGTGCGAAAGAGAAATATGAATCGTCCGCCCTGTAGCCGACAATTATGTCATAGTCCTTATAGTCCGGGAGATAATTGTCCAGGATGAAACGCCTTGCACGTACTGATACCGGCGTCGACAAATCAAAAGTCCGGTTTTCCAAAAGTATTGCCAGCCAGTTGAGTATGTTGTATTCTCCGCCGTTCAGCCGCAGTACACGGAGACCGTCGGCCTCCAGTCGATACTTGTTCACAAAACCATCGTTCCATTCCGTGCAGGCCCATTCGCGCGCAAGGTCGATGTTCTGTGTACAATAAAAGCCGAGGCCGTAGTCATTATGAGGATTGCCCTCGCCAAACCGAGGACGTTCCACTATTTTTCCCGATCCATGAAGCAAGTCCATCTATAGTCACATTATAATGTTACCGCAAAGATAGCGGAAATATAATAAATTACAAACGTTATTTACAATATATGCCATGCGACGGGATTCCGAGAGCCACCACAGTCCTGTCGCCGGCGGCTCTGCACCACCATCCATAGCCTGGAGGGTGCCGGTCGACTCGTTAACGCCGTTGTTTTGTCAATTAAACATGATTCTTTGCACATTGAACCAATTATTGTCATTCTTTGGGTAAGAATTGTTAAATTCGCAGTCCGTAAATATGATAGTGCATTATGGAAGCAATCTATAGAACGTATGAGGCCCCAACGACCAACGTCGTGTACGTAAAGTTTAAGGGAATCCTCTGCCAGAGCCCCGGTGGGGCCCAGACAACGATAAGCGTAACCTATGAGGAGGAGGACATCTGAGATGAATACGAAGCGTACGACAATGGGCTGGCTGGTCTTGGCCGCAGCCTTGATGATAGGAATGACCGCGTGCTCGACGGAGAAAAACATGACGGAGGAGCCGACGACGTCGACGGGCGTGCAGGTGACGGTGAGCGCGGGCCTCGATGACGGCGACGGGGTTTCGACGCGCGCCGACGTGACCGAGGCCGTCGTGGAAGGCAAGACTCAGCGCACGTTGAAGTTCACCGCAGGCGACAGGCTGTACATCTGGCGATACAAAAACGGTTATCTGAACGGCATCCTCACGATGGACGGTGAGCCGACAGCCGACGGACTGGGCGCCACGTTCAGCGGCACGCTCAAAGCATACGATGGCGATAATAACGAAATCACCGACTACGACTACACTTCGCTCGGCAGCGACCCGCTCACCGGCAGCACGGCCATTCTCATTCCGTCGGGAGCGACAGCTGAATGCTTCGACGAAGCGGATCATACTGGTATTTTTACGGAGCAGTACAGCATGGCCGCCGACGTGAACACGCTGATGAAGACGGCGCTCTACGTCGCTGGCGACTACAACGGCTCGGGCTATACGCTGACAAAGCGAAACCCAATCTTGAACTGCAATCTCGGAGGTCTCACGGCGGGTACCACATACAGCGTCACGCTGGGATGCGCAACAGACCAGTCTGAATATGAGAATGGCGGGATTAACATATTCTCCTACACGCCGACAGTCATCGCCGACGGTGACGGCAACGTCCGCTTCGCCATCAGCAGAGTAAACAACATATTAGGCCACAACCTTTATTGGGTGCTCCGGCTCCATGCCGGCATGTTCAACTACGATTACATCATCGGCCAGAAGCAGTTCGAGGCGAAGGTGTACAACGTGACGCGTGCGACGCCAAACGCGACAGATACCGGCGACGCCTACTTGGGACAGGTAATCGGCGACGATGGCAAGAACTACGATTACGCCGACCTGCCCAGCGGCGTGACCGCAGTGGCCATGATTTGCTACGTTGGTGACACCCACGTCCTGGCACTCGCGCTGACCGATGAAGGCCAGATGGACTGGAGCACAGCCATCACAACCTGCGCCGCCCACACCCCGGCGGTACCCTGTGGCACATGGAAACTTGCCAGCCAGGACGAGTGGAACCAGATGATTAGTGGTGCCGGTGGCTACGCTGCACTGCGAGACGGCTTCAGCAGTGTCGGCGGAACGAACATGCAGTCGGCGGTCTATTGGTCGAGTACGGAGGGCCCTGTTAATACCATCGCGTATCGATACAAATTTAGCAGCGGCGATTGGGATTTAGGCGTGAAGACCCAAGACATCATCAATGCCCGCGCCTGCCTCGCCTTCTGACGCTGCAATGCAGGGGACAGGAACGGCGACAAAGACACAATCAGCGGCAGAGCCAAGAGGAGGCCGTAAATGAAATTCCAACATACTTGCAGGGCAGACGAGGCTACAGAAAAAAGGGCTAATACAACAGCAACCCCAAAGCAGCGCCGGCAAGAATGATGATGATGGGGTTGACGCGGCCCCAGAGGGAGGCGGCAAAGGCGGCAGCAAGTAGGAGCCAGCTTTTCCAGTCGGCGAAATTCTCCCTTACGATCTCAAAAGACGGGACGCAGCCGGTCCAGGTGGTCCTGACCACGAGGATGACCGCGGCGGCGGCGATAAGGCCGACGACGGTGGGCCTGAGCCATCCCATCGTGCCCTCGTACAGGGTGCTTCCCTTGAACCGGGTATAGAAACGGACGATGAGCAGAACGATGATGAACGACGGCAGGATGAGCGAAAGCGTAGCGACGGCCGACCCCAGCACTCCCATCCAGTGCAGGCCCGTGGCGCCGTACAGCACCTCGTAACCCACATAGGTGGCCGAATTGATCCCGATGGGCCCCGGCGTCATCTGCGAAATGGCCACGATATCCGTAAACGCACTCTCCGTAATCCACCCGTGCGCCGCCACGACCTCGTTCTGGATGAGGGACAGCATGGCGTATCCCCCGCCGATGGTGAAGGCCCCGATAACGAAGAACGTCCAGGCGATTTGCAACAGAAGGCTCAGCGTTTCCATTTCCGTTCAGTAAGATAAGTTACGCCGAATCCCGCCACCAGGACGCACATCAGGATCCATATCGGCGACACGCCGAGAAATGCCACGAGAACCAGCGCCAGCACCGCCAGAAGCCATTTCCACCACGTAGTACAGGACTTGCGCGCCATATCGACCATAGGCACCAGGATGAGAGAAATGACCACGGGACGGATGCCCTTGAACGCCCGTATCACCCAGGGATTGTCCTTGAATGCCGTAAAGAACAACGCGATGGCAAGGATGATGAGGAACGACGGCAGGATACTGCCCAGAGTGGCGGCAATGCTGCCCCTGACACCCCGCAGACGGTACCCGGCGAAAATGGAAATGTTGACCGCCATGACGCCCGGAGCGCTCTGGCTGAGGGCCACGATATCCGGAAGCTCATCCTCGGAAATCCAACCGCGGCGGGACATCTCGCTGCGGATGACGGGAATCATAGCGTACCCCCCGCCGATGGTGAACGCCCCGATTTTGGCGAACACGGCGAATATTTTCCAAAGGGGCACCTCTTTCATAACGCAAAATTAACTATTTTTGCATTATGATACGTCAATTGAGCAACAAAGTCACGTACATCGGCTCCGACGACCTCGACATCGACCTCTTCGAGAGCCAGTACACAGTCCCCGAAGGGGTTTCCTACAATTCATACCTCATCACCGACGAAAAAGCCGCAATCCTCGACACATCCGACGTCCGCAAAGCGGATGAATGGAAAAAGAGCCTCGCAGACGCCCTCGCCGGCCGCAAACCGGATTACCTCGTGGTCCACCACCTGGAACCGGACCATTCAGCCCTCATCGCATGGGTGCTCGAAGAATATCCCGAAGTCACCGTCGTAGCCGGCGCCCAGGCGCTCAGGATGCTCCCGCAATTCTTCGAAGGCATCAGCCTCAAGGGCCGCACCCTCGCCGTCAAGGAAGGTGACATCCTCGACCTCGGCGAACACAAACTGCATTTCATAGCGGCCCCGATGGTCCACTGGCCCGAGGTAATGATGAGTTTCGACGAGGCCGACGGCGCCCTCTACAGCGCCGACGGATTCGGCAAGTTCGGAGCCCTCGGCAAATGCGGCTTCTACGGACGCGACGATGACGACTGGGCCTGCGAAGCCCGCCGCTACTACTTCAACATAGTCGGCAAATACGGCCCCCAGGTGCAGGCGGTGCTCGCAAAGGCGGCAGGCCTCCCCATCAGGACCATCAGGCCCCTCCACGGCCCCATACTGGAAGACAACCTGGGCGAATACATCCGCCTGTACGACATCTGGAGCCGCTATGAACCGGAAACCGACGGCATCTTCATCGCCTGCGCATCCATACACGGAGGCACCCTCGCGGCCGCAGAAAAGCTCGCCGAAATACTCCGGGCCAAGGGCGCACCCAAGGTCGTCCTCAGCGACCTCACCCGCTCCGATGTAGCCGAGAACGTGGAAGACGCCTTCCGCTATCCCCGCATCGTCCTTGCCGCATCCTCGTACGATGCCGGCCTGTTCACCCCCATGTACGAATTCCTGCACCGGCTGCACATAAAGGGCTGGTGCCGCCGCAAGGCCGCAATCGTGGAGAACGGCTCCTGGGCGCCTTCCGCCGGCAGGGTCATGAAGGAAATGCTCGGCGCGATGAAGGACGTCACCGTGGTCGAGCCCTCCGTCACCATCCGCAGCAGGATGAAGGAGACGGACATCCCCGCGCTGGAGGCCCTGGCCGACGCCATACTGGCATAAGGTTGCCTTTTCAATTTTTATTGTTTACATTTGTGACCTTGGAACTATCAATATCAACCAATATTAAGTGCTTATGAAAAAATTAATCGTTTCCCTCATCGCGGTCCTGGCCATCGCCTTCTCCGCAAACGCTGCCAGCTACAAGGTTGACAACAACGCAATCGACGCTCTCATCGAGAACGCCACCGAGGTTTACACCGCAGACTTCATGGTGCCCGCAACCGCCACCGCAGCCGCCAACGCCACCGTTACCGCAGCTGCCAACCCCAACGCCACCACTGCACTCATCCTCAACATCTTCCTCGGATGGTGCGGAGTTCACCGTCACTACTGCGGCACCGCTCCCTGGATGTGGGCTGCATACCTGTTCACCGGCGGCGGAATCTTCGGTATCCTCGACATAGTTGACTTCGTGATGCTTGTCGTAGGCTTGTCAGACGGAAGCGGCGTAGCCAAGTTCATCAACAATCCCAAATTCATTGCGTGGCTCTAAAAAACGCAATCATTCCGCTGCTCCTGGTCCTGTCCTGCCTGCCCCTTTCCGCACAGCGTAAGGTATCGGCAGACGTAGAGGTCAAGACCGTTATCAACGGAAAAGTCAGTACTGTCACCAAAAGCGTCTATTGCACCCGCAATGGACGCTTGGTGACATTATTCCGTACCCCAAACAAATATATCGCCGTCACCAATGCGAAGGGCGAGATCCAGGTCTACAACCCTGCGACCAACGAAGTCCTCACCCGCATCGACGACTCCATGAGCTCCACCACCGAGCTCCTGATGCTTTACCTGAACGGACACATCGACGACCTTGGCCTGGGATACTTCGGCTACAAGGCCACCGGAACTTCACGCGACGGGGAATATCTGAAGAAAGTCTTCACCTCCCCGGATACCCAGAAACCCAGGGTGGAGATAGTTTACGAGAATTATCTCCCCATCTATTGCGAATACACATCCCCCGAGGGCAAGTGCCTCAGCAGAAAGTACCTGTCCGAGTACAACACTTTCGGGCGCTTCACGCTGCCCCTACGCATCACCGACATCACTTACGGCAAGGGCCGGGACTCCTCGGTCGTCCGTACCATATATTCTTCCGTCCAGCCCGACAAGGACGATCCCGCTTACGACTTTACCGTTCCCGCCGACGCCAAGCCGATGAAGCTGGAGGAGGGAGCGCAATGATACTTTCATTGATTATAGCCCTGTTGCTCCTGCCTGCAAATATTCAGGATGGAGACAGCACGGCCGTACACCACAATGAAAGGAATATCATCCTCAACCGCAGTTTCAGCGAAAAGATAATTACCGAGGCCCCGCCGGCCGGGGCGAACGGGGTGGAGAAGGCGGCGTGGGCCGTCAGCAACCAGCTGGTCGGGAGGGACTTCTACAGGCCAGCGAATTATATGTTCTTCCGGCAGGCGGTGAAGACGATAGGATTCTTTCCTGCAATATTCGCAACGGCCGACCGCATCATTAGGGACAGCAAGATCGGTACGGCCAGCGCCAGGATCGACGCAGAGCATCCCGTGATCGAAGAAGGCCCCGAGGCATACGCACCCGGACGCAGCGGGAGGGACGGCAGATGAAACGCATTGCCGTAATTCTTGCCCTGGCGCTATTCCCGGCGTCCTTCCTTTCCGCCCAGAACACCTGGGCGTCGGACGATTTCGACTTTGTCGAGTACCTTATCGACAACGGACTGAAGGCGGACGCAAAGGCGCTGCTGTTCCGGGACGCCACGTATTTCCCTTCCGACACCCTTACTTACCTTCGCGCCTGGACGGCATACAATCTCAAGGAACTGGAAACCGCAGAGAAACTGTTCAAGGCCGTGCCTTCCGGCTCCCCTTTCGCAGACAAGTCGCTGTTCTATTCGGCGGCGGTGTCGGCGCATCTCGGGGATTACCTGGAACCCGTCGGCCGCCTGCAGGCCTACAGTGGTGATTATCAGGAGGTCAAGAACCTGCAGTTGGCAGGCCTCGCCCTCCTGAGGGACGACCCGGAAGCCTTCCGGGAGGCCTCGCAGCACTTCGGTTACAGCGATTTCGCCCTGCAGCAGCCGGAGAAGGAACTCGGCGTCATCTATTCCCAGCGTTACGAGGAGAAGGCCAAAAGCCCGTGGCTGGCTGCTGCGGCGTCGGCCGTAGTGCCCGGCCTGGGAAAGGTCTACGCCGGCAATCTCGGCGAGGGCATTGCGGCATTCCTCATTACGGGAGCGTTGGGCGCCATCACCGCCGAGCATTGGGTCAAGGACGGTCCCGGCGACTGGAAAACCATCGTCCCCGGTGCCCTCTGCGCCGTGTTTTACATAGGAAACATTTACGGGAGTTACGTCTCCGTCAGCATACAGCAAACAAAACTCAAAGATGCCCAGACTACGGCTGTTCTGTACAATATCCATATTCCTCTGCGCTCTGTTTTCAAGTAGGGCGCAGGATTGGGAGTCCCTTGCAGTCGGGTATGAGCGCATCATATTCGACGGGGCCGACATACAGGCCACCAACGAGGCCCTGATCGCCAAAGCCGGCTGCTACATGCAGCTCGGACGGTACGCCGACGCCTCCGCCACGCTGGACCGCCTGCGCCTCTTCGCGCTGACTCCGGAGGAACTGACGGACGCCCTGTACCGCAAGGAGATGATGTATTACCTTGGCGGAGAGTTCGAACAGGCGGCGGCGCTTGTGCCGGAGGTCGAACCGGTCAGCCAGGACATCCTGATGCTCCACTCCCTCGTGCTTGCGTACTCCGGACGGTATGACGAATCCGAGATCATGGCGGCCCGCTGCATCAGCTGGGACGGCCCCAGTCCGCATCTGGACGAACTTCTGGCCCTGTACAGGCAGCGTCCCGTTGAACGGAACGGAGCCGCCGCGCTCGCCCTCAGTTTCTTCCCGCCCGCAGGCCATTTCTACAACGAGGCATACGGCGAAGGACTCCTTTCGCTCGGCCTCAACGGGGCCAGCGTAGCGCTCATCGTGGCAAGCCTGACGGGCGGCTACTGGATAACCGGCATCCTCGGCGGAGCCATCGCGCTGGACTACACGCTGATGGGAAGCATCGAGCGCAACCAGCAGCTCGTCGAGACACATAACAACAACGCCACAATCCTCTTCGGCGACCGCGTCCGGGACTTCCTGTCGCGGGCATTGGAGGACAATCGGCAATGACACGGAAAGAACGTTACGGCGCCATCGTGGAGTGGTTCCGCGCCAACGTACCGGTGGCGGAAAGCGAACTGCATTTCAACAACCCATACGAACTGATAGTGTCCGTGGTGCTGTCGGCCCAGTGTACCGACAGGCGGGTCAATATGGTCACGCCGGAACTGTTCCGGGCGTATCCGGACCCTAAGGCCCTCGGCGATGCGCCGCTGGAAGACATTCTGGGGCACATCCGTAGCGTATCGTACCCCAACAGCAAGGCCACCCACCTCAAGGCGCTCGGACAGAAGCTTTGCTCCGATTTCGGCGGTAAGGTCCCCGGCACGGTGGAAGAACTGATGATGCTTCCGGGCGTGGGCCGCAAGACGGCGAACGTCGTGGCGTCCATCGTTTACGACGAGCCGGTTATAGCCGTCGATACCCACGTGTTCCGCGTCAGCCACCGCCTGGGGCTCTCCCGCGGCAAGACGCCGTTCGACGTGGAGAAAGACCTCGAAAAGAACATCCAGCCGGCGGACAGGCCCATCGCCCACCACTGGCTCATCCTTCACGGACGTTACACCTGCACCGCCCGCGCGCCGCATTGCTCCGAATGCGGTCTCGCAGGGCTGTGCGCATATCATTCCCGTCATGCCGAAAGTAAAGAACCTTCTCGCTGAACTGCCGCCGGCAGAGACAATCGACGTCGAGGGACTCCTGGGGGCGCTGGCCGACGGATCCGTCGAACTTGTCTGCGTGCTGGGGCCTACCGCGTCCGGCAAAACCCGCTACGCAGTGGCGCTGGCGCGGGAACTGGGCGGCGAAATCATTTCCGCCGACTCCCGTCAGGTGTACCGGGGAATGGACATCGGCACCGGGAAGGACCTTTCCGAATACGGCGACGTGCCATATCACCTCATCGACATCGCAGACCCGGGCGACGGATACAACGTATTCCGGTTCAAGGAGGATTTCTTCCGGGCCTATGAGGACATACGGCGACGGGGACGGGTGGCCATATTGTGTGGGGGCACGGGATTATATATTAATGCAGTAACGTCCGGGTACGATTTCGGCTCACACAAACCTCTGTCGGAACCGGGGAGGCCTTCCGGGGAGGCTCCGAGGACGTTCTTTATCGGGACGCTGGTCACGCGGGAGGTGCGGAACGCGAGGATCGACGCACGTTTGGACGCACGTCTGCAGGAGGGTATGGTCGATGAAATCAAAGGTCTGCTGGACAGCGGCGTCGAGCCTTCGGTGCTGTTGGGGTATGGCCTTGAATACAAATTCGTTACGCTATACCTGCTGGGGCAGTTGGACTATGCCGCGATGCGCACGCAGCTTGCCACCGCCATCCATCAGTTCGCCAAGCGGCAGATGACATGGTTCCGCGGCATGGAACGCAGCGGGGTACGGATACACTGGACGGAGGTATAGCCCGTCGCCGACGCTATGCGAACATCATGCTGAGGTCGTTGCTCAGGGAACGGAATCCGCGCTCTATGCGTTCCAGTTGGGTCTTGCGGGGCTTGGTGCCGTTCATATAGGCCCATAATTGCTTCTGGTTGATGCCGGTAACCTTTTCCATCCCGGACAGGGAGAATATCCCGGCACCGACATAATACTTCATCAGGCTGGTGACGTCAACTGAATACCGTATCCGGTACTCGCCGTCCAGAAATCCGGGATACTTGAACCCTTCCTGTTTGGCTGTCTCCCTGTAGAAAGCCATCTGGCGCATCATATCATTCCCCGCCTCTTCCATAGTGGCACCGGCGCCGGAAAAAATATCGTCCTTACAGTAAACGCAGAATGTCCCGTCGGAAGCCCGTTCGACTATAGCATCAATCGTAGTCATATTATTTAAGTCCCATTTCTTTTCGTATCTTCATTTCAAGCCCGCGCCCCATTTCTTTTCCCCGATGGGAGGGCACCGGATACGTTCGGCGGCCTTTCATATATATGACGTGGCTTGTTCCCAACTGCCTCAGTTTAATCCAGCCATTGGCACGTACCAGGCGGTGAAACTCATCGAATTTCATTGTCGGCCCTGCTAAGGTAGTAATTTTTCTATGAATTCACAAAAGATTCAATAGAATATTTACTATTGTCAATCCAGTTCGAACGAGCAGATGACGTCGCCGAAGCGGCCGACGACGACGTCCTGTTCCTCGAAGAAGCGGGCGGATATCTGGCCGCGCCAGACTACGTCGTCCTTCTCGTTGTAGGGGATGTCGATGTCGAAGCCGTACGACTTCGACTGGATCTTTACGCTTGCCTGGCATCTCCAGTTGGTCCTGGTGCCGCCGTCGTCCTCGACTATCAGGAAGGCAAGTTTGTCCAGCTGATTGGTGAAATCGGTCACCAGGATGGCCTGGTAGGGGATTTCCTTGTCGACGTTGCGGCGCTTGACCACTATCATGAAGTCGGTTACGCTCGGGGTGTAGAGCTTTAGTTCGGCGTCCGTGGTGGCGGTGAAGCCGTCCACGGATCCGCAGCGGACCCAGAATTCCGAGGCTCCGCCGAACCAGGAGTCGTAGTTGCGGAGCATCCTGAAGCTTCGCAGCATAAGTCTTCGGGGGCGGGAAGACGGTGAGGGCCGGGAAATCTCCTTGCGGGAGAAGAGTTCCAGGGGAGTGAAGGCAGCGTCGGAGTTGGAGTTGATGACCCATACGGGGCGGCGCCGGGCCATGGCCTCGTCCACGTCGAGAGTATCGACGATCACGGCTCCTTCCGGCCCCGGAGCCAGTTCGAAGCCATAATTCGACTCCGCGCCGAATCCCGGGTCGAAGGTTACGACGGGGTAAGTTTCGCCGTCCCAGTCCTCGGAATACGGCCAGTAGAGCTGATAACCGGAATCGGCCAGCAGATGCATAATGTCCTCGACTCCGGCGCGGGTGGGGGCATGCTCCGCGAGGTACTCCTTCACAAGTTCCCTCAGGGGGCGCTGCGGCACGGCGGCCTTGGTGCCGGGCCCCATACCGGCACCGGGACGCATCACGAGGCTGTCGAGAGTATATTCCTCGTCGTAACCGTTCCCGGAAGAACGGGCTACGGCGTCATACACTTCCCTCAGGTGGGACGGCTCCATCGGCAAAGAGGCGAACATACGGGCAAGGCCCCTGGCAGACAGCTCGAATCCGCCGTCGTCTCGGGCTGGTTCAACTACTGGTTCTACGGGGCTGACGCAGGAAAACAGCGTCACGGAAAAGATGATTAAGGCAAAACGTTTCATAGTCCATAAAGTTTTGCCACAAAGGTCGGAAGAATTAGCCGTTTCCTTTTAAAAAGAAACGCTTAAGTGAAAAAACGGCCACCCAGGCCTACCGGTTGAAGGTTACGAAACGCTCGCGGCCGAAAAAATCGCGCAGAATTTCAACATTCTGCAGTCCGGCGGCGGCAAAAACAGCGGCAGTTTCGCTGCCGAGCGCCTCGTTTATCTCGACTATGCCCCATCCGGCGGGGACAAGGCAGGCCAGTGCGTGCCGCGCAATAGCCCGGTAGAACACCAGAGGATCGTCGTCGGGGACGAACAGGGCCATGGCGGGCTCGTGCTCCAGCACGTTGCGGTGCATATGGACCTTTTCAGATTCCCGGATATAAGGCGGATTGGCGGTAATGATATCGAACGACCCGCCGGGAATGTCCTCCTTGAGCACGTCAGCCTTAAGGAATCGGGGTGCAATAAGCCCCTCTTTTGCACTCGAAGAGGCCTCAGAACCGCTCCCGGGGTGCAAAAAGGCGGGGTTTTGCCCCCGGGCAACCGCAAGAGCATCGTCCGACAGGTCGACGGCCGTCACAGAAGCCCCCGGAACCTCCAGGGCTATGCTCCACGCTATGCAGCCGGAGCCGGTGCACAGGTCGAGCACACGGGGCCCGTCAAGCTGCAAAGCCCTTACGCAGGCCTCCCGCACCAGGATTTCGGTCTCTGGCCTGGGAATCAGCACCCCGGGCGCAACGCGGAAGCGCCTCCCGTAAAACTCCTGCCAGCCGACAACATATTGGAGAGGCTCCCCTGCCAGAAGGCGCTGCAGGCCCTCCTCCAGCGCGGCGGACGCCTCAAGTCCCGGGTCCATAACCCAGTCAAAAGGCCACACGCCCTGGACATCCTCCGCAAGACGCTCAGCGAGGCTCCGCGCCTCCCGGGGAGGATACAGAGCCTCGAGCGAAGCGGCTGCCTGCCGTATAAACTGCGACAGCAGCACCCTATGAATTCTCTATGATGGTGGAGAGGAATTCGGTCATCGACAGGCCGGCCTCGCGCACCATCTTGGGCACGAGCGAAGCGCTCGTCATGCCGGGAATCGTATTGATTTCCAGGAAATAGAGTCCGTCTTCGGCAAGGATGTAGTCCATGCGGACGACTCCCCTGCAGCCGAGGCGGAAATAAATCCTGGCGGTAGTCTGCTGGACGAGGTCGCGGATGTCGTCGGGAACGGGTGCGGGGCAGATCTCCTGGCTGTGGCCGTTGTACTTGGCGTCGTAGTCGAAATACTCGTTCTCCGAGACGATTTCGATGAGGGGCAGCGTGGAGACCTTCTGCCCGTCGAAATAAGCTGCGCAGGTGAGTTCCCGACCCTCTATGCCCTGCTCGATGAGCACTGTCTCATTTTCGGAGAATGCATAGCGCACGGCGCTTTCCACATCATCCGGACTGACCACCCTCGTGACGCCGAAACTGGATCCGCCCTGGGTGGGTTTGACGAATACGGGGAAACGCAGTTTCTGCGACACCAGTGCCTTGGTCTCCTCGTGGTCCATTCCGTGGCGGACATAGACGTCCGGGGCGCACTTGGCCAGCCCGAGTTCACGGATGTAGCACTTGCAGGCGTATTTGTCGAAGACTATGGAGCAGATGCTCGAATCGCAGGTGCTGCAGGGAATGCCGAGCATCTCGAGGTAGCCCTCGAACTGGCCCGTCTCCCCGGGTGCACCGTGCTGCACGATATAGACGAAGTCGAACCTGATCTTCTCGCCCAGCACGCTCACGGAGAAATCGTTCTTGTCTATAACCGGACGCGACTCCTCGGGGAACGTGACGCGCATTGCGTTTTTCTTGCGGAACGCGACGAGCTTCCACACTCCGAAACGGGCGAAAATCTCATAAACGTCGTACTGGGTGTCGTCGATTGCGGACGCCACGAACTCACCGCTGCGGCAGGACACCTCCCATTCTGAAGAGTCGCTGCCATAAACTACTGCGATAGTGTTGTACCTGGCCATATCAGTTGAAATAATAATCGGTTTCCTGGTTGCTCTGGCTTTCGAGGGCCTCGGCAGCGTCCTCGTCCCCTCCGAGGAAGGTGCCGCTCGACGAGCAGTCGAGGCTGAAGTTGACGCTGGCGGGGGCGCGGAAGACATCGTTTTCGTCGAACAGGCCCGCCGCGAGGCATTTCTTCATCCAGATGCCCCAGATGGGCAGTGCCATACGGGAGCCGTCCAGGGTGTTGAAGTGGATCTGGCGGTCCTCGCCGCCTATCCAGGCGCCGGCGGTAATCTTGGGGGTGTACCCGATGAACCAGCCGTCGGAGCAGTCGTTGGTGGTACCGGTCTTGCCGGCGATCTCCCCCTTGAGGCCGTATGCGTAACGCAGGCGGCTGCCGGTTCCGCCGTTGACCACGCCCTGCATGAGGTTGGCCATGAGGTAGGCGGTGGAGGCGCTGATGGCCTCGCGCTTGGTGCCGGTGTGCTCGGTGATGACGTTGCCCTGGTTGTCCTCAATGCGGGTGACGTACAGGGGCGATGAATACACGCCGCCGGACGGGAATGTGTTGTAGGCGGCGACCATCTCATACAGCGCGATGTCGGCAGGACCGACGCAGAGGGAATATACTTCGTCAACGTGGCTGTGGATGCCCATACGGTGCATCATCTGGGCCATCGCCTGCGGGCCGAACTGCTTCATGAGGAAGGCGGAGATGTTGTTGGAGCTGTTGGCGAGGCCCCACTTGAGGGTGACGGTCTGGCCGATGATCTCCTTCTTGTCGGTACTGCGGGGCGTCCAGGTGGAGCCATCGTAGTTGACGAAGGTCTGGGGTGTGCAGACGACGCGGTCGCAGGGGGTCATGCCCTCCTGCATGGCAAGCGTGTAGAGGAAGGGCTTGATTGTGGAGCCCACCTGACGCTTGGCCTGGCTGACGTTGTCGTACTTGAAGTAACGGTAGTTGGGACCGCCGACGAATGCCTTGACGTTGCCGGTGCCGGGCTCGATGGCCACGAATCCGCAGCGGAGGAAGGACTTGTAGTAACGGATGGAATCGTTGGGGGTCATCGTGGTGTCGATGTAGCCCTTCTTGTTCCAGGCGAAGACCCTCATCCTGACGGGCTTGTCGAACTGGGAGAGGATGGTCTCCTCGGGGATGCCCTCGCGGCGCTGCAGGCGGTAGCGGTCGCTCCACTTGCGGGCCTGGGCCATGAGGCGGTCGACCGTCCTGGAGTCTATGTCGTTGGCGAAGGGCTTGTTGCGCTTGCCCTTGAGTTCCTTGTTGAACGCGCCCTGGAGGTAGCCTCCGAGGTGCTCGGCCACCGCTTCCTCGGCAAACACCTGCATCTTGTAGTCGATGGTGGTATATATGCGGAGGCCGTCCTTGTCGAGGTTGTACGACGATCCGTCGGGCTTCTTGTTCTTGCCCAGCCAGCCGTAGATGGCGTCGTTCGCCCAGCGGAGAGAATCGGCGGAATAGTCTTCCATATACTGGTAATCGGCGCGCTTGGGCTTCTTTGCGTTCATGTCGCGGCGGAGCATGTCGCGGAAGTAGGGGGCGTGGCCGGAATTGTGGTCCAGTACGTGGTAGTCGAGTATGATGGGGAGTTCGCGGATGGAGTCGCGTTCGGCCTTGGTGATGTATCCGGCCTTGGCCATCTGGCCGATGACGAAGTTGCGGCGGGTGAGGGCGTTCTCGGGGTTGATGACGGGATTGTAGCGGGTGGGCTTGTTGACCATGCCCACGAGCATCGCGCTCTCCTGGATGTTCAGGTTTGCGGGCTCCTTGGAGAAGAAGGTCTCCGAGGCGGCCTTGACGCCGTATGCGCTGCTGCCGAAGAAGATGGAATTGAGATACATCGCGAGTATCTCGTCCTTGGTGTAGTCCCTTTCGAGGCGCACTGCGGTAATCCACTCCTTGAGCTTGGTGAAGATGAGGGTGAGCTTGCCCGGATTCTCCTGGCGGGGATAAAGTGTCTTGGCGAGCTGCTGCGTGATGGTACTGCCGCCTCCCTGGCTGGAGTCGCGGAGGAGGATGGTCTTGACCGCCACGCGGGCGAGGCCCTTCATGTCGATGCCGGAATGCTTGTAGAAGCGGGAATCCTCCGTGGCGACGGCCGCGTGCACCAGGTGCTCGGAAAGCTCGTCGTAGGAGATGTAGGTGCGGTTCTCGATGTGGAAGGTGGTGAGGATTTCGCCGTCCTGCGCGATGACCTGGGTGGCCAGCTTGTTGTCGGGGTGCTCAAGTTCTTCGAAGGAAGGAAGCTTGGCGAAGAGGCCCACGAGGAGCAGGAGGAGGAGCACTGCGGCGAACGGCGTCACCAGCAGTATCCAATACCATTTTACTATTGTGCGTTTGGTCTTGTCAGTCATTTCCAATACTTGAAAACACAAAATTAGGTAAAATTCGGAAAATCCCCTTAAATTTGTAGCCGAATTCGAAAGATTTATGGAAAAGAATCTAGTTATAGTAGAGTCGCCGGCCAAGGCGAAGACCATCCAGAAGTTCCTCGGAGACGGATTCGTCGTCCGTTCCAGCTTCGGCCACATCCGCGACCTGCAAGACAAAAGCCTCAGCATAGACATCAAGAACGGCTTCCGCCCCGAGTATGTGATACCGTCGGAAAAGAAAAAGGTGGTCAGCGACCTCCGCAAGCTTGCAGACTCATCCACGATGGTGTGGCTGGCTTCCGATGAGGACCGCGAAGGAGAAGCCATCTCCTGGCACCTCAGCGAAACCCTCGGCCTTCCCGCGGACAAAACCCGCCGTATCGTATTCCACGAAATCACCAAGGACGCCATCCTCCACGCCGTGGAGAATCCCCGCGCCCTGGACATGGACCTCGTGAATGCCCAGCAGGCCCGCAGGGTCCTCGACCGCCTAGTCGGTTTCGAGCTCTCCCCCATCCTGTGGCGCAAGATCCAGAGGGGCCTTTCCGCCGGCCGCGTGCAGTCCGTCGTCCTCCGCCTGGTGGTGGACCGCGAGAGGGAGATCAACGCCTTCAAGCCCGTCCCGTTCTACCGTGTAGAGGCCGAGTTCGACGCCTCCGGAACCCCGGTCAAAGGACTGCTGGACAAGAAGTTCGGTACAATTGAAGAAGCCCGTGCGTTCCTCGAGGACTGCATCGGGGCAATCTATACCGTAGCCGCGATCGACAGCAAGGAGGGGCTCCGCGTCCCGCCGCCGCCGTTCACCACTTCCACCCTGCAGCAGGAGGCCGCCCGCAAGTTCCACCTGCCCGTCAGCACCACCATGCGCGTGGCCCAGTCGCTGTACGAAAGGGGTCTCATCACCTACATGCGTACCGACTCCACCAACCTCTCGTCGCTCGCAGTAGGCACCACAAAGGATTTCATCATCAAGAATTTCGGTCCGGAGCTTTCACACCCCCGCCAGTACCACGTACACGCCAAGGGCGCACAGGAGGCCCACGAGGCCATACGCCCCACCTTCGTAACCAACACCGAGATCGAGGGCACCCAGCAGGAGAAGAAACTCTACCAACTTATCTGGAAGCGCACCGTCGCATCCCAGATGACGGAGGCCAGGATCCTCAACACCAACATCACGGTTGACATCGACCGCCGCGATGAGAAGTACTCCATGCAGTCGGTCCAGATACTGTTCGACGGCTTCCTGCGCCTCTACCGCGAGGGCACCGACGACGAAGAGGAGCCCCAGGACGGCGAGGTCTTCATCCCCGCCCTGAACGTCGGCCAGCAGCTCGATCCCATCGCGGTCCGCGCCGAATGCAAGTTCACCCAGGCGCCGTTACGCTATTCCGAGCAGACACTCATCAAGAAGATGGAGGAACTCGGAATCGGCCGCCCGTCGACGTACGCCCCCACCATCACCACCCTCACCAAGGCCCGCGGATATCTTGTCAAAGGCGACAAGGACGGCCGCAAGGTGCCGGTCCGCAACCTCACCATGAAGGGCGTGCGCATCAGCGAAGCCACCAAGACGGAGACCATCGGCGCCGAGAGGGGCAAGCTCCTCCCCACCGACGTCGGAGTGCTCGTAACCGATTATCTGGCAGGCAGTTTCTCCGACATTATGGACTATGACTTCACCGCCAACGTAGAGAAGGACTTCGACGCCATAGCCAGCGGCGAGAAGCAGTGGAACAAGGTCATCTCCGACTTTTACACTCCGTTCCACCACAAGGTTGACGAGGCCATGAGCAACCGCCAGTACGGGCACATCGAGAGGGAAATCGGCATCGACCCGTCCGACGGCCTGATGATCACCGCCCGCCTCGGGCAGTTCGGCCCCTACGTGCAGAAGGGCGACGGCCCCGACCGCCAGTCGGCCAGCCTCAGCAAGGGCCAGATTATCGAGAACCTCACCCTCGAAGAGGCCGTCAAGCTGTTCAAGCTCCCCCGCACCATCGGTGAATACAAGGGGGTGGAGATAATCGCCACCAAGGGCCGCTTCGGCCCGTACCTCAAGTGGGGCGAGCAGAACGTCTCCCTGCCGAGGGGCAAGGATCCCATGAACATCGGCCTCGACGAATGCATCGCCATCATCGAGTCCGACGCCGCCAAGAAAGAGGCCGTCGCAGCGCCTATCCACGAGTGGGCGGAAAGCGGCATCACCGTCGTCAACGGACGCTACGGCCCTTACATCAAGTTTGACGGCAACAATTACCGCCTCCCCCGCGGCACCGACGCCGAAAAGCTCACCGAGCAGGCCTGCAAGGACATCATCGCCGCAGGAGCGCCCACATCAGCCAACAAGAGATACACGAAGAAAAAGTAGCCTATGCCGAACTATAAACTCGACGACATCGACCGCAAGATACTCTATTCCCTTGTGAACAACGCCCGTATGCCCTACCTGGAAATCGCCAGGGACTGCGGCATATCCGGGGCCGCCGTGCACCAGAGGATCAAGAAACTGGAAGACGGAGGCGTCCTTGCCGGTTCGCAGATGATGGTCAAGCCCGGAGCCCTCGGGCTGGACGTATGCGCATTCATCAGCATATCGCTGACCGAAGGCAACAAGTACCGCGAGGTGGTGGAGACGCTCAAGCACATCCCCGAGGTGGTGGAATGCCACTTCGTCACAGGACACGCCGCTCTCCTGCTCAAGCTCTACTGCATCGACAACGACCACCTGATGGAAACCATCTGCAACACCATCCAGCGCATCCCCTACGTGCAGTCCACCGAGACCATGATCTCCCTGGACCAGGCGTTCGAGCGCCAGGCCTGGGTAAAGGATTTTAAGAATACGAGTTTTAAGAATCTATAAGGAACCGGGCAAGTTTCAGGTCGTCCTGAGTGGTGATCTTGATGTTGAACTTGTCGCCGGGGATGGTGGAAATGACGACGCCGGAGCGCTCTGCGACGGTGGCGTCGTCGGTGAAAGACGTATCGTAAGGCTGCCTGTAGGCGGCCTTAAGTATTTCCGAACGGAACATCTGGGGAGTCTGCACTGCAACCAGCTTGCTGCGGTCTGGCGCGGGCGCGGAAGGGTCGATGCTGCGAAGGGTGTCCGTGACCGGAAGCACAGGAATGAGGGCCTCGGGGCCGCCGGGGGCGGACATGGCGTCGAGCATGGATCGCACGAGTGCGGGCGGAACGAAGGGCCGCACGCCGTCGTGGATGGAGACGATGGCGCCGTCGGGCACCTTCTCCAGGGCGGCGAGCACTGAATGGAAACGGGTGATTCCGCCTTTGACTATGGTCTGCGGGAATGATACGGCATGCCTCAGGCACAGTTCCTTCCATTCATCGACGTGCCCGGCGGGAAGCACCGTGATGACGTTTGCAGAAGGCTCGGCGGAGAGGAAGGCCTCCACCGTGCGCTGGAGCACCGGGATACCGCCAAGTTCCAGAAACTGCTTGGGTACTCCCCCGCCCATGCGGGTGCCGCTTCCGCCTGCCACGAACACTGCATATACCGGTCTTGCCATGCCTATAAAAATTTATTTGTACAAATTTAGCGGAATTTTGTGGAAATATACTTAATTTTGTACGAATATCACGAACTGTACAACACCATGGCTTTTTCTTTCCTAAACCAAGAGCTCGCCATTGACCTCGGTACCGCCAATACCGTCATATATCAGAACGACCAGATCGTCCTGGACGAGCCCAGCATAGTCGCTATCGACAACAGCACCGGCAAATGCATCGCCATCGGCCAGAAGGCCAAGCTGATGCACGAGCGCAACAACCCCGGCATACGCACCATCCGCCCCCTGAGGGACGGCGTCATCGCAGACTTCAACGCCGCGGAGATGATGATCCGCGGATTCATCAAGCAGGTAAACAGCAAGCACCGCAGCCTCTTCACCCCCAACCTCAAGGTCGTCGTCGGCATCCCTTCCGGCTCCACGGAAGTTGAAATCAGGGCCGTCCGCGACTCCACCGAGCACGCCGGCGGACGCGACGTATATCTGATATTCGAGCCCATGGCATCCGCACTCGGTATCGGTCTGGAGGTAGAAAAGCCTATCGGCAACATGGTCGTCGACATAGGCGGCGGCACCACCGAAATCGCCGTCATCTCCCTCGGAGGCCTCGTAGTGCAGGAAAGCATCCGTACCGCAGGCGACGTATTCACGTCCGACATCCAGCAGTACCTGCGCCAGCAGCACAACATCAAGGTCGGCGAAATCACCGCAGAGAAGATCAAGATTGCCGTCGGAGCCGTCATCCCCGACCTCGTCGACGAGCCCGAGCCCTTCATCGTCCGCGGCCCCAACCTCATGACCGCACACCCTGTCGAGGCCACCATCACCCATCAGGAAATCGCCCACTGCCTGGACAAGTCCATCGCCAAGATAGAGACCTCCATCCTCCACGTCCTGGAGAATACCCCTCCGGAGCTGTATTCCGACATCGTGGAGAACGGCATCTACCTTTCCGGCGGCGGCGCCCAGCTCCGCGGGCTCGACAAGCGCCTCACGGACAAGGTCAACATCCAGTTCCACGTATGCGAGGACCCTCTGCACGCAGTCGCGCGCGGCACCTGCATGGCCCTCAAGAACACAGACCACTACTCCTTCCTCATGCGATAGATGGCCGCAAGGAAGAAAGTGTTCGCTGGAATATTCACCGCGGCAATCTTCATTATCCTGGAGTTTGCCGCGTTGTCTATGTTGCGCTCTTCTTCCACCCTGCAGAACATCTGGATCAACCGCGCCAGCCACAACGTGATGGCCGCCGGCTGGGGCACCGCCGAACGCATACGTTCGTACTTCACCCTCAGGGAGCAGAACGACATACTTGCCGGCCGCAACTTCGAGCTCTTCAAGGAACTCCAGCACTACAAGGAGCTTGAAAGGTCGATGAAGGCCATGGCCAGGCTCGACTCCGCCGGTCTCCCGCCCCGTTTCAACTACATTCCCGCCGAGATTACCGCGATGGGCACCAACACCCGCCACAACTACATCATCGTGGACAAGGGCAGCGAGAACGGCGTCCGCGAGGGCAGCGCCATCATAGCGCCCAACGGCGTGGTGGGTATGGTTTACGCCGTCGACAGGCATTATTCCTACGGCCTTTCGCTCATGAACGACAGGGTCAACGTCAGCGCGCGCATCGGCCGCGAAGGCGTAGTCGCCCCGCTCCGCTGGGACGGCCGCCGCACCGACCATGCAACCATCCGGGACATCCCGATGCACCTGGAGATTCCCGTCGGGGACACCGTCTGGACCAGCGGCATCTCCAAGGTTTACCCTCCCGACATCCCCCTGGGCGTCACTGAGGGCACCCGCGTGGAAGACGGCGCCGTGAGGGTTGTCGACGTACACCTTTTCGTGGATTTCGCATCGCTGCGTTACGTCATCCTCGCGGAGAACCCGGACCGTGAAACCATTGAGAAGATGTCCCGATGAAAGACTACAAGTTCATAATAGCCTTCGTGGTGCTCACGGCCGTGCAGATCGTACTGTGCAACTTCCTCAACCTGTCGAGGTTCGTGGTGCTGTCGTACCTGCCCGCCCTCGTGCTCATGCTGCCGCTGCGCATGGGCAACGTGCCCATGATGATCGCAGGCTTCGCGCTGGGCTTCCTGGTGGACTTCTTCTCCACCGGCACGCTGGGACTCACGAGCTTCGCCATCGTTCCCGTCGCCCTGGCACGCAATTTCACGGTGGACATTCTGTTCGGCGACGAACTGGGCACGCGCGAGGGCGAGCTCAGCCTGTCCCGTTTCGGCATACCCAAATTCGCGCTGGCCACGTTCATACTCTGCGTGATTTACTTCCTGCTGTACGTGTGGGTCGACTCCGCCGGCACCGTGAAATTCTGGAGCGGCGCCGTCAGGTTCCTGCTTTCCGTCATAGTGAGCACGCCCGTGTGCCTTGTGGTCTCAAGAATCCTCAGACCCGAATAAATGGAGTACAGCAACCGTTCCACCAAGCTTCTCATAGGCCTGGGAGTGGTGTTGCTGCTGCTCCTCGGACGCCTGTTCTATGTGCAGATACTCAACCAGAGTTACAAGACGGACGCCGACAACAATTCCATGCAGCGGGAGACCATCTATCCGCCCAGGGGAGCCATATACGACCGCAACGGAGTGCTGCTGGTCGGCAACCGCATCTGCTACGACATCCTCGTCACGCCCAAGCAGGTGCAGGAATTCGACACCCTCGCGCTCGCCCAGGCGCTGGACACCACGGCCGACTTCATCCGCGAGCGGATGGAGTATTACCACAACTACCGGTCGCGCATCGGCTGGCAGACGCTTACCTTCCTCAAGCAGATAAACTCGGAGACATACATGAAATTCGCCGAGCAGGAATACCTGTTCCCCGGATTCAAGAGCCAGGCACGCGGCATACGTGAGTATCCATTCAACGCCGGAGGCAACCTGCTGGGCTACATCTCCGAGGTCAACGCCGAATTCCTCAAGGACCACCCGGACTACAAGCCCGGCGACTTCTACGGCCGCACCGGACTCGAGGCCGCACGCGAGGAAGACCTGCGCGGCAAGACCGGCTGGCACATCTACCTGCGCGACTCCCGCGGCCGCCAGAAAGCCCCCTACCGGAACGGCGAATTCGACGTCGAGGCCGTCCCGGGCAAGGATATCACCACCACCATCGACGCCTACCTGCAGAGCTACGGCCAGAAGCTGATGAACGGCAAGAAAGGCAGCCTGGTGGCCATAGATCCGAAGACCGGGGAGCTCCTGACAATAGTCTCCAGCCCCGGCATCGACGTCGATGTGCTTGCCGACTTCGGCAGCCACTACAATACGCTGTCGAAGAACAAGCACAAGCCGCTGTACAACCGCGCCGTTTCCGCATCGTACCCTCCCGGATCCGTATTCAAGATGGTAAACGGCCTGATAGGCCAGCAGGACGGGGTGCTGCATCCCGGAATGTACTACAGCTGCTACGGCGGATACGTCTATACCTCCAGCGGACGCAAGCTCGGCTGCCACGGACACCGCACGCCCCTCAACCTGGAAGACGCCATAATGATGTCCTGCAACGGGTACTTCTGCCACGTCATGCGCACCATTCTGGAGAATCCCAAGTACGAATCGACGGAGGAGGCGTACAACCACTGGCGGGAGATGGTATGCAGCTTCGGCTTCGGAGGCAGGCTCGGCAGCGACTTCCCTTCCGAACTCAGCGGCAACATCCCCACTTCGGATTTTTACAACAAGCGCTACCACAAAGGCCACTGGCGCTTCCCCACCATAGTCTCGCTGTCCATCGGACAGGGAGAAATCCTCACCACGCCCCTGCAGATCGCCAATCTGGCGGCGATAATCGCCAACCGGGGCTACTACTACATCCCCCACGTGGTCAAGGCCTCGGAGGGCGTCCCCCTCGACCCCAAATTCACCGAACGCCACTACACACTGGTGGATTCCACTTACTTCCCCAGCGTGATACGCGGCATGTGGAAAGCCGTCAACCAGTTTGACGACGGCGCCACCGCGAACGTCGCGTACGTACGCGGACTGAACATCTGCGGCAAGACCGGCACGGCGCAGAATCCCCACGGAAAGGACAATTCGGTCTTCGTGTGCTTTGCGCCCAAGGACGACCCGCAGATTGCGGTCGCGGCATACATCGAGAACGCCGGCTCCGGTGCCAGCTGGGCCACTCCGATCGCTTCGCTGCTGGTGGAGAAATACCTCCGCGGCGAGATCAGCCCCGAACGCAAAGACCTTGAAAACCGGGTGCTCCGGACTAAACTGATACGGCAATGACGGAAGAAACACCGCTGCGGAGTCTTGGCCATACCGTTGACTGGAGGCTCGTCATCCTGTACCTGCTGATCATGCTGTTCGGCTGGCTGAACATATATGCCGCCGTGCAGAGCATGGAGCCGTCTGGCATATTCGACCTGCGCTACAACTGCGGCAAGCAGGCGCTGTGGATAGGGGGCGCGCTGCTACTGGCGGTGCTCATCCTGTTCATCATCAAGCCGTATTTCTGGGAAAGCGTATGCCGGCCGGCATACGGCGTGGTGCTGATGCTGCTGGTCCTGGTCATCTTCCTCAGCAGCAACGTGAAGGGTTCGCATTCGTGGTTCGAGCTCGGACCCGTCAAGTTCCAGCCGGCGGAACTGTCGAAGATCACTACGTCGCTGCTGCTGGCGTCGGTGATGAGCAAGCCGGAATTCCGCATGAGCGGCTGGAAAAACATACTTACGGCGTTCCTTGTAATTGCGCTCCCCATACTTGCTATCATCGCGGAGAGCGAGACCGGTTCCGCACTGGTTTACGCAGGATTCGTATTGGTCCTGTACCGCGAGGGGCTTTCCGGATGGTGGCTCGGACTGGCAGGCATGTTCGTGCTGCTTTTCGTCCTTACCCTTACCACACACTGGTGGGTGTCGCTTGCGCTGGTGCTCGTGGGGGCGGTGGTTTATGCCGTTTATTACCTGCGCCGGGTGCAGTCGCAGCGCCTCCGGAGGCAGATACTTGCCTTGATAGTGCTTGTGGCCATGGCAGGTTCCGCGATGGTCTTCGCCACCGATTTCATCTTCCATCACGCGCTCAAGGACCACCAGAAGGGACGCATAGAGGTGCTTCTTGGACTCAGGGAGGACCCGCAGGGACTCGGGTACAACGTCCATCAGTCGCTTATCGCCATAGGTTCCGGCGGAATGTTCGGGAAGGGCTACCTGAACGGCACACAGACCACCTACGGCTTCGTTCCCGAGCAGAGTACAGACTTCATTTTCTGTACGGTCGGGGAAGAATGGGGCTTCTTCGGGAGCCTGCTGGTGGTGGTGATGTACGGGCTGCTGATATTCTGGATAGTACAGGATTCGGAACGGGCCAGGAGCTCGTTTACACGCATATACGGCTACTGCGTGGCGGCGTGCCTGTTCATGCACCTCTTCATCAATATCGGAATGACGATAGGGCTCATGCCGGTAATCGGCATCCCGCTGCCGCTGTTCAGCTACGGCGGATCGTCGCTTTGGTCGTTCACTGTGCTGATCTTCATCTTCATCGCGCTGGACCGCATGGAGAAGAAGTATTTCTGACGCTTGCGCCGTCAGCGCTTCTCGTACTCCCGCAGCGAGCGGAACACCGTGGGGCTGAGCAGCAGCACGGCGATGACGTTGATCCAGGCGCAGATTCCTACGCCTATATCACCAATCTGCCACACTACGTCGGCTTCCTTGAGGGAGCCGAACACGACGGCGCCCAGGATGGCCAGGCGCATCAGGAATACGGCAATCTTCTCGCCTTTGCCGCTCCTGCCGCGCCACAGGTAGATAATTGCGGATTCACAATAGAAGTAGTAGGCCATGATGGTGGTGAAGACGAAGAATATCATGGCGATGCTGATGAACCTGCCGCCCAGGCCGGGGAGGATGGAGTCCACTGCCGCCTGCGTGAAGCCGGCGTAATTGTTGCCGAGCTCCGGCGCATGCGAGACGAGAATCTCACCGGTGCCCTGGTCGATGATGTTGTACGACCCGCAGATGAGGATCATGAGGGCCGTAGCCGTACATACCAGCAGGGTGTCCACGTAAACCGAGAAGCTCTGCGCGAGACCCTGACGGACCGGGTGCGATACGTCCGCAGACGCGGAGACGATGGCGCCGCCGCCCTGGCCTGCCTCGTTGGAGTAGATGCCTCTCTTTACACCCATCATGATGGTGCTACCGAGTATGCCGCCCAATGCGGAATCGAGCCCGAAAGCGCCCTGGAATATCATTTTGAACACTCCCGGAACCATCGGCAGATGGGTGCAGATGATCACGAGGGCCAGGCCGATGTAGCCCAGGGCCATGAACGGAGTGACGACCTTGGCGACACGGGAGATGCTCTTGACGCCCCCGAAAATCACGAGGCTGAGGATGAGCACCAGCGCAAGCCCGCCCCAGAGCGGCGGAATGCCGAAGGAGTTGCTGAGCGCCGAGGTCATGCCGTTGGCCTGGACGGTGGGGCCGCTCAGGCCGTATCCAATAATGCATACGACGGCGAAGGCTATGCCCAGCCAGCGGGCCTTGAGGCCCTGCTCGATGTAGCTGAACGGGCCGCCGCGGAAGACTGTCTTGTGCGAAAAATTGTAAATCTGCGCCAGCGTGGACTCGCTGAACGCGGTGGCCGCACCGAAGAAGGCGATGAGCCACATCCAGAACACGGCGCCGGGACCGCCGAAAGCGATTGCCGTGGCCACTCCGACTATATTTCCAGTGCCGATGCGCCCGGAAAGCGCCATGCAGAAGGCCTCGAAGGACGAAATGCCGCTGCCCTTGCCGGCCTTGCGGGCAAAGAGCGAGCGGAGCATCTCCGGGAAATGCCGGACCTGGACGAAGCGGGTGCCGACGGTAAGGAAGAGGCCTGCGGCGATGAGCAGGCCAACCAGCGCCGGACTCCAGACAATGTCGTTGATAATCTGTACGATGCGGGAAAACATAGCCAGGAACAAATATAGTCAACTTGAACGGCCGGTGCAAATATTTTATAAATTTTTGTACTTTGTATTGCAAGGTATTAAAAATTATTTATATCTTTGCACCAACAAAATCTTTGTGAAATGAAAAAGGTTATCACAGCCGGCGTAGGAGGCCGGAGCTTTACAATCAACGAAGACGCCTACGGGCGCCTGGAGTCTTACCTCAATCTCTTCCGTGCCCACGTGCGCGAGGTGGGTACCCAGGAAGTGATGGACGAACTTGAATCCCGCATCGCAGAACTCTTCTACCAGGAAGTGGGCGACAGCGACAGGGTGGTCGACATGGAGCTTGTAGAAAAGGTTATCTCCCAGCTGGGGATGCCCGACGGCACCGATTCGTCCGCCGCAGAAGAACCGGCAAAGGCCGTCCGCAAACTGTACAGGGACACGGACGACGTCCGCGTGGCCGGCGTCTGCAGCGGCCTGGCGCTATACTTCGGAATAGACACCGCCCTGGTCCGCATACTTATGCTCGTGGCCCTTCTTGCCGGGTCAGTAGGGTTCTGGCTGTACGTCATCCTCTGGATTGCCGTGCCCAAGGCACTCACCCCCGCTCAGAAGTGCGAACTCAGGGGCCTCGCCCCCACCGCCGGCAATCTGGCCAAATTCACCACCCGTAAGAATTAACGCCATGGAAAGCAACGCCGAAAACGTGCGCTCACAGATGCGCAAAGGGGTGCTTGAATACTGCATCCTGTGTATCCTCGACAAACGGGAGGCATACGCATCCAACATCATCGAGGAGCTGAAGGCAGCGAACCTGATAGTCGTTGAAGGAACGCTGTATCCACTGCTGATCAGGCAGAAGAACCAGGGACTCCTGTCGTACCGCTGGGAAGAATCCACCCAGGGTCCTCCCCGTAAATACTATTGCATCACGGAAAAAGGCCGCAGCCAGCTCGCCGAGATGGACGCCGCCTGGCAGGAGATGGTCCGGTCCATAGAGAAACTCAAGAAACCCCAGATCGTTGTGTTATGAAAAAGGTGGAAAAAGTGAGCATAGGCGGATACGCCTTCACCCTGGACGCCGAGGCGGCGCTGGCGGCAGAGTCCTATCTGAAGGACATCAGCGATTTCTACGCCAACCATGAAATATCCGAGGGCATTGAGGAACGCATGGCCGAACTGCTGCGCGAGCGCGTCCCTGCCGGGGGCGTGGTGGAAAAGAAGACCGTTGAAGGTGTAATCGCCATACTCGGCAGGCCGGAGAGAATAGCCGAAGACCAGCCCGACGGCAGCACGGAGGCTGATAAACCTGTCCGCAAGCTATACCGCGACATGGACAACGCCCGCATCGCAGGCGTCTGCAGCGGTCTGGGTGCCTATTTCAATTTCGATCCGATAATCCTCAGGGTAATCTTCGCGGTGCTGTTTGTGGCAAGCTGTTTCAGTTTCATAGAACTCAGCGGCACTCTCACGATGATTTCCCCGCTTATCTACGTTATCCTATGGATCTGCATTCCTCCGGCACGCACCGCCCAGCAGCGCTGGGCACTGCGGGGAGACCCCGGCACGGCTGAAGGCGTGCGGCGCAATGTGGAAAGCGGCAACGTCGGTTCCGCTCTCAGGCAGGTCGGGCAGTCGCCCGCCTGGGGCACCGTAGGGAGGATCCTGGAGGTCGCGATCGGGCTGTTACTGCTGATAATTGCCGTATCGGGGCTGTTCGCCGGGGCGCTTGCGCTGTTCGGATGGCAGTGGCTCGGACTGGGAGATGTCCTCAGCACGGCAATGATCGACATGATGGAAGAATTTCCCCAGTCGTCGATTATCGCCAACACGCTGTGGGTGAAGATTCTCGCCGTGGTGGTTTACACCCTTCCGTTCATCGGGATGCTGTACGGCAGCATCATGCTGATCTTCCACATCAAGTCGCCGTCCTGGCGCCCGGGGCTGTGGATCTTCATCACCTGGCTTATCGCCGTCATCGCCTTCACCGTCCTGCTCCTGGCCTGCCTCTTCTCTGCCTCGACGGTTGTCTGACGACGTACGTTCAGTTATGCGAGCGTAGCGACCATAACTGCTTTGATAGTGTGCATGCGGTTTTCGGCCTCGTCGAAGACGATGCTGTTGGGCCCTTCGAAGACATCTTCGGTGACCTCGACGCCGTCGAGTCCGAACTTTTCGTGGACGTCACGGCCTACGCGGGTCTCGAGGTTGTGGTACGCGGGCAGGCAGTGCATGAACTTGCACTTGGGATTGCCGGTTCGTTCCATCAGGGACGCATTGACCTGATAAGGCCTGAGCATGGCGATGCGCTCCTTCCAGACCTCGTCGGGCTCACCCATCGACACCCAGACGTCGGTGTAGACGAAATCGCATCCGCGGACGCCTGCATCGACGTCGTCGGTGATTGTGATGCGGGCGCCGGTCTGTTCGGCCACCTTGCGGCATTCGGCAACCAGCTCGGGAGCGGGCTGCAGGGCCTTGGGAGCCACGATACGGACGTCCATTCCCATCTTGGCGCCGCCTACGAGCAGCGAGTTGCCCATATTGAAGCGGGCGTCGCCCAGATAGGCGTAGCTGACCTCGCGGAGGGGCTTGTCGACGTGCTCGCGCATGGTGAGGAAGTCGGCGAGAATCTGGGTGGGATGGAATTCGTTGGTGAGGCCGTTCCACACGGGGACGCCTGAATACTGCGCCAGTTCCGCTACGGTCTTCTGGGCGAAGCCGCGGTACTCGATGCCGTCGTACATGCGTCCAAGCACGCGTGCGGTGTCTTTCCTCGACTCCTTGACTCCGATCTGGGAACCGGTGGGGCCGAGATAGGTTACGTGCGCGCCCTGGTCGTGGGCGGCAACCTCGAAGGCGCAGCGGGTGCGGGTGGATGTCTTTTCGAAGATAAGTGCGATATTCTTGCCGGTGAGGCGGGGCTGCTCGGTGCCGGTGTACTTGGCCTTCTTGAGGTCGGCGGCGAGGTCGAGCAGGAACTGTATTTCGGTGGGGGTGAAGTCCAGCAGCTTGAGGAAGCTGCGGTTTTTGAGGTTGAATGCCATATTGCTGATTGTTAAGGGATTATTCTTGTTCCGCAGGAAGGGTCGTCAAGGGCGGCCGCTTCCGTGATGATACATTCGCGTCCGCCTGCTTCCACGAAGGCTATGCCGGCGCGGACCTTGGGGGCCATCGAGCCTTCTGCGAATTCACCTGCCGCAAGATAGCGTCTGGCGTCGGCAACGGTGAGGGTGCCGAGGGCCTGCTGGTCGGGCTGGCGGTAGTGGATGAAGACCTTGGGGACGTCCGTGAGGATGTAGAACTCGTCGGCCTTCATGGTGACGGCGGCAAGGGCGCTCGCGAGGTCCTTGTCGATGACGGCCTCCACTCCCCTGTGGCCGTCGGCCGTGGGAACAACGGGGATGCCGCCACCGCCTACGGTGACTACGATATTGCCCTCGCGCGCAAGTTTTTCGACCACGTCTATATTATTGATCCTCACCGGCTTGGGCGAGGCCACAACCTTGCGCCAACCAAGGCCGCGGGGGTCCTGCTTATAGACGGCGCCGTCCGTCGGGGCCTCCTGGTAGTAGGGCCCGACGAACTTGGTGGGATTGCTGAACATGGGGTCGTCGGCGGAAACTTCGACTCTCGTCACCACCGATACCACGCGGCGGTCGATGCCGGCGCGGCGCAGGACCTTCTCCATTCCCGTTTCTATCATGTAGGCGATGGATCCCTGGGTCTCGGCGCCGCAGAAGTCCATGGGCATGGCGGGCAGGCCGAATTCCTTGCGTCCGGCCTCGTGCTGCAGCATTACATTCCCCACCTGGGGACCGTTGCCGTGGCCTATGACTATGTCGTAACCGCGTTCAACAAGATGGCGGAGCTGGCCGCAGGTGCGCTCCACGTTCTCCATCTGCTCCTCGTATGTGCCTTTCTGGCCGGCGCGCAGGAGGGCGTTGCCTCCGAACGCTATCATTGCAAGTTTTCCCATGGCCTAATCGCGTCTGAGAGGTAAGGTAGAACAGCGCAGGAGGCCTCCCATCTTGGAAATCTCCCTGTAGGGGACGGTCTCCACCGTCATTCCCCATACGTTACGCAGGTGGTCCGCCAGGCGGGTGAAATGCTCCTCCACCACTACGACGTCCTCGGATATGGAGAAGATGTTGGAATTCATCCAGTACATCTCCTCGCGGGTGATCTCGAAGACGTTGTCCTTGCCGAACATTTCGACCAGGTGGTCGGCGTCGCGGGGGTTGAGGAATCCGCCCTTGTAGATGATGCATTTGTCGCGTCCCACGGGCATGAAGGTGCAGTCCAGATGGAGGATGCCCTCGTACGGGTCGGTGTCGCTCTTGCGGAGGTTGAGGGGTATGATGGTCTTGGATGGGAAGATCATGCGGAGGTAGTCGAGCGCCAGGCGGTTGGTGCGGGCGGTCTTCACGTCGGGATAATCCTCGAAGGCGTACTGGCCGACGAAGACTACGCCGTTGTACAGGACGACGTCTCCGCCCTCCACATGAACCGCCTCGGGAAGGTTGTAGATCTGCTTGTAATGTATCTGGCGGTATATGGGATCGTAGGCGTCGATTTCTTCCTGGCGGTCGGGAATGACGTTGGAAACGATGATCTTGTCGTCGATGACGAAGCCCACGTCGCGGGCGAATACCTGGTTGCAGTTCTTCACCAGCTCGGGGCGATAGACTTTGACGCCGTATTTGAGAAGCACGGCCTCGAAAGCGTTCATTTCCCTGGTAATATCCTCCTGTTTGGGATAGATGCCCTTGAGGACGGATTCGTACGACTTGGCGTCGAAGGTTTCACGAAGTTTGGGTACCGGGCCGTTGCTGTCGGGGAGTCCGAGTACGACTTCCCGCAGGCGTCCGGTTTCTGATTTGACGAAAATATCCATAATGTTAAGCTGTTTTCTGAGTCAGGTAGATACCGACCATTCCGACCGCCAGACCGGCCCACTGCAGCAGGCTGAGAGTCTCTTCGCCGAGTATGAAGGCGATGAGCGCGGTGACGAGAGGGACGATGGCGAGGAACACGCTGGTATGCGCGACCCCGAGGTTCTTGATTGCGACGGCCCAGGTGGTGAACGCAGTGGCGCTGCAGAGCACCGCAAGGGCGAGTATGGGATAGATGACCGGCCAGCTGATGTATGTGGAGGCGTCGAAGCCCGTGAGGCCCTTGGTGAAGAACAGGGGCAGGAAGAACACGGCGCCCAGCAGGAACTGGTACATCACGATGACCGACGGCGAATAGGTGGAAGACAGCGACTTGGTGAACGCTATCTGGCTGACCTCTGACGCCACCGCAATGAACAGGATGAGTATTCCGACGAGGAAGAGGTCCCCGGTGGAACCGTTCTTCCAGGTGACCAGCCACAGGCCCGCAAGGGTGATGAAAACGCCGATCGCATTGACCGGAGTGACCTTCTCCCGGAATATCAGCAGCCCGACGAACATAGCGAAAATGGGATTGGTCGCTATTACGAGGGACGTGATGGTGGGAGACTCGGTGAACTTGAGGCCGTAGGTTTCCGCCACGAAATAGATAAACGGCATGCACAGTGCCAGAAGCAGGAATTTGAGCAGGTCCTTGCGGTACATTTTCATCTTCTGCCCCGTAATTTTGTTGAACAGGAACAGCAGGAACCCGGCAAGCAGTATGCGTACGGGAACGAAAAACTCCACAGGAATGCTGCGGTCCAGAAGGCGGTCAGCCCAGATGTAAGACATTGCCCAGAGGACCACCGTGGTCATGGCGCAAAGATAAGAGGTCAGCTTGGATTTCATCGGTAGTTTTAGTGGACTGCAAAGATAGCCAACCCGGGGGAAATAAGCAAGGGGAAAGTTGAGGTCAGGCGCTTTCCAGCACAGGGTCGGCCTCGGCGAAGCTGCCGTAGACCTGCTCGGAGGCGGCGCGGCAGCCGCCGTTGCACTTGACGAGGAGCTTGCAGTCGCGGCACTTGTCGGGGATGGAGGAATAGCGATCGACGTTGGAGGGGTCGGTAAGGATATCCCCTATCGGTGTCTTGTAGATGTTGCCCAGGATGTACGGGGAATGATTGCAGAACCGCACGTCTCCCTTGTAATCGACTGTAACGGGGCGTTTGCTGAAATCCGTACTGCACCAGGTGAAGGTGATGTGGGGATATGGCGCCGGGTCCATAAAGCAGAGGGGCGTGCAGACGCCGCTCACGAAATGCACCTGCGGATGCGCCGCGGCAAAGGTTTCAACGTCCTGGAAGGCCTTTTTGAGCGAGGGGGCGTCCAGGACAAGTTCCCGGGTGTGCTGAAGGCCCATGCCGCCGATGTTGAAGCGGTTGACCATCACGCCGCGCACTCCCAGGTCGTAAATCATCTTGAGCGTCTCCGGGATGCCCGGGGCGTTGACCCGCGTGATGACGAGGACTGCGTAAGCGCGGCCGGGAAGGGCCTCGGAGACCCGCCGGAGGGCATCGGAGGCCTTGCTCCAGGAGCCCGGAAGGCCCGTCAGGCGCTCGTGGACGGACGCATCGGCGCTCAGCAGCGGTATCTGGATGGCCCCTACGCCTATGCTCTTGAAGTTCTCCAGCGAAGCGGGCGTCAGGAGCGTGCCGTTGGTGAGGATATTGACGGCGGAGCCGCGGAAACGGGCGGCCAGCGCAAGGTCGTGCACATTCTTCATCAGAAGCGGTTCGCCGCCGGAGAAGGACATGGTGCCGACGGAAGCCTGCGAGAGCAGTTTGCGAAGCGTCCTGCGGGCGAGCGAAGGGTCCGGAGGGGGCAAGGGAGTGGAGCCGTCCCGCCAGTAATTATAACAGAACCTGCAACACTGGTTGCAGGCCTGGGTAAGTTCGAATACGAGATTCTGAATCTGCAGACGGGGCATCAGATAATCACTATCAAGCCCGTAATGTCAAGCGGCCGCTCGGACTCTGTGCCATCTTCGGCGACCGTGACTCCGGATGCCTGAACCCAAGCCTCTCCCCTGTATTCGGTGGGTGCCAGGGTAAGCTCGAAACCGGCCTCGCCGGACTCGGGAACGGTAAAGGACTCTGTCTGCAACAGCGTCGTCCCCCCCACCCCTATACGGAAAACATACTTGCCGTACGTAGGCTTTTCTATGTTCAGGAGAAGCACGTCGCCGGGCTTGAGTTTGTTGCCTCCGTAATCCTTGACGACAACACTGAGGATGTCCGACTCCATCACAACGTCGTAACACATCACCTCAGGCGGGGGAAGCGGTTCGTAGCAGGTGACCTGAGGCACGCCGGTGCAGGATGCGGCAGAAAGCATGGACCATGTGGTAAGCAGGATGCCGCCGAGCCTGAACTTCGCGGCGACGGCCCTGGCGCTTTTGCCGCCGGACAGGAACACCCACAGGGAAACCGCCAGGAATGCAATTCCGACGGCGATATAGACGAGCGTGAGCTTAATCTTCATAAGCGCAAAGTTACATTATCCGATTAATAAATACAAACCTCCGCCAATTCTTGCATACAATTCGTATCTTTGTACAGAAAATACAAAGCCGCTATGATGAAGAAAATCGCATACAGCCTGCTGGCAGCCGTTGTTTCACTCACCGTTTCCGCCAGCGCATCAGCCCAGGACGCCCCCGTTCCCTACATTCCGGAAGATCAAATGCCGGACGTCGTGAAGATCCTTCCCGCTCCCCCGCAGGACCCGAGCCAGGGCTTCGACTACGACATACTTAGATACATGTGGGGCAAGCAGCAGAGGCGGGACTCCGTTCGCCTCGCCATGGCCGTAAGGGATGCCGTCTGGAGCCTTGACACCACCATCGTCATACTTTCCAAGCCCTTCGGATTCAAGCTCTCGAAGGAAGAGACTCCGGCCATCTACGAGGTCCTCACAAGGGGCGTCACCACCATAGAGAACATACGGTTCCGGCCCAAGGCCCACTATTTCCGCATACGGCCGTTCGCATACTTCAAGGAGCCGTCCATATTCCCACAGGACGACGAGTGGCTGTCAGAGGAGGGCTCCTATCCTTCCGGCCACACCATCCGCGCCTGGGCCTGCGCCCTCCTGATGGCCCAGATCAATCCGGAAACGGCCGAGGCCGTCTTCGCAAGGGCCTGGGAGTCCGGCGAGAGCCGCGTCATCTCCGGCTGCCACTGGCAGAGCGACGTCGATGCCAGCCGCCCCGTGGCCGGCATAGGCTTCTCCCGCCTGCAGACCTCCGAAGAATTCCGTCAGCAGATGGCAAAGGCACAGGAGGAACTGGCGCGCCTGAAGAACCCCGGCTGCTGCAAGCTGAAAAAGAAATGCAAATGATATGGAAGTAATACAGAGTTTCACAATCGACCACACCCATCTCAAGCCCGGCATCTACATCTCCCGCCGGGACAGGGGTTTCACCACTTTCGACCTCCGCATCACCGAGCCCAACAAGGAACCGGCGGTAGCTCCTGCGGCCATGCACAGCCTGGAGCACCTTATGGCGACGTGGTTCCGCAATTCCGAGGCGAAGGATGACGTGGTTTACGTCGGCCCCATGGGATGCCTCACGGGCATGTACATCATCATGACCGGAGAATACGGCGTAGAAGACATGCGGCGCCTTACCATCGAGTGCCTCGGGTGGATTCTCACCCAGGACAAGGTCCCCGCCACTACTCCGGAGACCTGCGGCAATTACCTGCTCCACGACCTCCCCATGTGCAAATGGGAAAGCGCCCGCTACCTGGACCGCCTGAAAAACGACTTCCACAGCGAATACACCAGCCTCCACGTGGTCCTCGAAGACGGCCGGAACTTCGCGGATGCGTAATACTTGATTTGCGTTCCCGATACTTTTTTTATATCTTGCAAAAATTTTAAGAGTATGCCTGAGAAGAAACCGTTTTTCCACTTCCTGAGTGACATCTCGAAGATTCACCACCGCGCCGCGTTCACGGACGTGGCAAAACATACCACCCCCAAGCAGAGCCAGTTCCTAAAACTGGCCGGAGAGCGTTTCTCCTGCCGTTCGTTCAAGAGCACTCCCATCAGCGAGGAGGAACTCGCCTCCGTGCTCGAGGCGGGCAGGCTCGCGCCCACCGCCCAGAACCGCCAGCCGGTACACATCTGGGTGATCAAGAGCCCCGAGGGCCTGGAGAAACTCAAGCAGATCACTCCCTACAGTTACGACGCCCCCCTCGCCATCCTCGTCGGCGGCAAGCCCGAAGAGGCCTGGGTACGCAAATACGACGGCAAGAACGGCGCGGAAATCGACGCCGCCATCGTCGCCACGCACATCATGCTCGAGGCCGCAGCCCTGCATCTCGGCTCCGTCTGGGTGGGTTCATTTGACCCCGTCAAGCTCGCAGAACTCTATCCGGAAACCGCCGGTTGGGTCCCCGTAGCCATCCTCCCCATCGGCCACCCCGCCTCCGGTCCCGGAGAGAACCACGGCAAGCGCAAGGACTGGTGGACCATCGTTTCAAACCTGTAAGCATCTAAAGTACGATGAAAGAGGCCTGCGCCAGCAGACGAGAGAAAACCGTCAGTGATTGTCGCGGACTTCGATGATATCCTCCGGACAGGAGGCTTCAATAAGTGAATTGCAATAGGCGTTGACGGCCTTGATGCCGTTCAGGAGCGCCTCGGGTGGCCAGGCGTTGTCTGCACTGCAGCTGACGCCCCCCTTGTCGAACTTGAAGTAAACGTGCCACATTATTCCGTCCTTCACGTCAAACGGAGGACGGTAAGAATCCTTGAGCCGGTACAGCTTGTACTCATTGATCAGGGAACGCACCTGCTCAGCCGCGGCAGCGGGCACGCGTATCACCGTATATGGGGAATTGCTCTTTGACCAGGTGAGCGTAAGCCCCTGCTCCGCAGTGTTTTCCAGGCGATAGTACTCCCGGGGATACTCACGCATCGTGGTGGATCTGTATTCATAGTACTGGAAAGCGCCCTCGGGCTTTGCGTTGTTGGCGATGCCGCAACCAAAAAGAGAAATCATAAGTGCAAGGATGAAACGTTTCATAACGGCAAAACTACAATCATTTATCCGGTTTACAAAATCTATCGTCTAAATAGACGATGTCGCATCGCACAATCATGAACTAAAATGAAACAAAACGAAACTTTTTGTGAGGTTTTGGGGTCCGAAAAGTATTGAATTTTGCGAAATGTCCGCTATTTTAGCGGTTCGGTTATTAAATTAAGCGGTTAAGTACATAACCCGTTGCCGATTACGGAAAAGCAGACAAACATAACACAATATGACAACAAAACTAATTTCAAAGGGAAATCCCCTCGGGTATCAAACCCCGCTCTGCAGGACAATTACCGTGACAACGGGAACACGGTTTTTGAACAACTCTTACACCATTCCCCCTGTACAAGAAGTAATTGTAGAAGAAGACTGGGACCAATAATGAAAGCACGTTATTTCCTTCCGCTTGCAGCAATAGTGTTGCTGGCAGGCTGCAACAAAGAAGTTGCCATTGAAGAAGCTCCCCAGCCGGAAGCCGCCAAGACCGTCCTCGAGGTCAGCATCGGCCCGTCCACCAAGACTACACTTGGTGCAAAAGAAAACGGTGAGTACAAGGTCTATTGGTCTGATGGTGACCAGATTGCAGTAAACGGAACCGCATCCGAAGCCCTTAGTGGCCTTGCCGGAGATGAGCAGAACGCAACGTTCACGTTCAGCAACGCCCTTTCCACCCCGTACAACATTCTGTACCCTGCAAGCATTTATAAAGACGCATCTCACGTCACCCTTCCTGCGGTGCAGGCATACAAGGCCGACGGCTTTGGTGAGGGCATGTTCCCCATGGCCGGTTATTCCGCCGACGGAAGCAATCTCTCTATCAGCCACCTCTGCGCCATTGTCAAGATCCAGGTAAAGAGGGCCGATGGAGGCGACGAGGAAAACATCGCGTCAGTCCGCTTCAAAGGCAGGAACGGCGAGCAGGTCAGCGGCGAATTTGAAATCAACTATTCCACACCTGCGCTTACCCCGGCTACAGGCACCGGCGCAGATCTTGAAGTCCGTGTAGTAAAGAATCTTGCAACCTCAACAACCGACGCAGTAGTTTACTTCCTGGTAGTTCCCGCCCGCGAATACACCAACGGATTTGACGTCATCGTCCAGGACGCCAGCGGCCACATCATGACCAAGAGCAAGACCTCTTCATGGACCCCCGCCGCCGGCAAACTCTATGTCATGCCCGAATTCGAATTCGTCCCCACCGGTACCGAGCTTGGCGTTAAGATCGCAAGCGCCGAAGACCTCGTGAAGTTTGCAACGGATTATAACAACAAGGTATATGACGGCCTTGGCTCCACCCTCATTGCCACCGTCACCCAGGACATCACTTTCGACGCCACCTCTTCCGCCGCATTCAACGCAACGGGCGGAATCGGCTTAAAGAACGGCGTAGGTAGCGGTACAGAAGATTACTACTTTGATGGCGTATTCAATGGTGGCAACCATACCATTTCCGGCCTGGAGGCCACCGTGCCTCTGTTCGTGGCAACCAATAGGTCCGGAAACATCAAGGACCTTACCATTGACGATACATGCACGTTCACATTCACTCACCCCGACACTGGAAACTATGAGGTCGGTTCAGTTGTGGGCTACCACCGCGGTATTCTTGATAATGTATCCGTTGCTGCAGCTATTTCCCTGGCCGATGCTGAAGTATCACACGTTACTTCACTTGGTGGACTTGCCGGCCGCATTGTAGTGGGCACTATCGATAATTGTACCTATTCCGGAGCATTGGCAGTACCAGCTGGTTTCAAAGCTACAGATACTTTCATATATGTCGGCGGTCTGGCCGGCAATGTCACCAATGCCGAGGGAGCAATCCAGAACTCCAATTTCGAAGGTACTCTTGAAAACGAAGGCCAGTTTGTGGCAACCAGTGAGTCTGACGATATGAAGGGCAATCCGCATCTTATTATGGGCGGTATTGTCGGTTTGAATTCCGGTACTGTTTCAAACTGCGAAACTGCAAACCACGCAACAGGTATCACCGTAACGCTTACAGACGATAAAGGTGATCACGACTATACTGGAACCATTGTTACTCATAGCGCAAATGCTTATCACTACGCTATGGCTGGTATTTCCGGTCGTAACGACGGTACAGTTGACGGCTGTACAAACAATGCAGTCATCGTAAATATCTTCTCTGCCGAACGTGGTTCCGGAGGAAATATGAACGGTCGATACCTCGAAGTCGGCGGCGTGGCCGGCTATAACGCAGCCGGCGCCACAATTACCGGTTGCACCAACGACGCGAGCGACATAATTAATCGGGCTAATCCAAAAATCCACTATGTGGGCGGTATCGCCGGCAGGAACTATGGTACAGTCTTTGGCTCAACTAATTTCAGTACAATCGGAGTAGGAACCTCTCATCTCACTCCATACGGAGCCCGCATGCCTTACATTGGCGGAGTTGTCGGAAGTAATGAAAACGGAGCCACTTTGAGCGCTGTTGATAATAATGGAAATATCAATGTTTCCCGTATCGAGACCACAACTGGATTTATTTGCAGGATAGGTGGTATTGCCGGTTATAGCAATGCGCCTATTGACGGGGCATCTGGCGGTGGATCAATTACTAATCATGGTGATGTTGCACAGAGCACCGGAATTGGACACTGCTCCACTCCTTCGGGCGCCAATGACTATGGCTACCATATCGGCGGTATAGTAGGTTATGCTACCAAAGCCGTCAAGAATGTTACCAATGATGGTAATATAACATTTACCTGCACGGCTACTGGCGTAGGTGCACAATATGTCCGCCTGGGCGGTGTCATAGGTAAGGTGGATGCTTCCTCAAAGGTGGATATTGAAAAGTGTACCAATGAAGGAAATGTCACTTATACGGCGTCTGCCAAGTATTCTGCCGATAATGCAACGAGATACTACTACAACTACATGGGCGGCATCGTTGGTTATGCAAATAATGCTGCTATCAAGGGAGATTCTGTGGAAAGTTGTACCAACAGCGGCGTAATCAAAGGAGGTGACGGCTCAGCAAACAACAATACTAATGGAGAGAATGTTATTCCATCTTTCATCATTGGTGGAATTGTAGGATATATAACCGGTGACTCCTCCATCGAATACTGCGATTTGGTCGGCAGTGGAAATGCTTACAATGACCACTGGAGCAACCGCAGCATAGGCAAATATGACTGTCCTATTGTGGGTGGTATTGTTGGTCAGGTAGTGGGTGCTGATGGTACTACTATTCCTGTCAGCAACTGCAATATTGCCAGCACTGCTTCCGTGAACGCCCGTCGCGGTGCTATCGGTGGAATTGTCGGCATCGCCCAGTATTCCTCTATCTCCAACTGCGAAATGCCTGTTGTATTCCAGACATCACAATCAGGCTACTTCTATGGCGGTATTGCAGCTCTTGCCAATAATACCACTATCAGCAACTGTAACTTCCGAGCAAGAACAATCCGGAGTTCCCAAATTCAGATTGGCGGAGGCATCGTAGGACAACTGGAGTCCGGCAGCACAATAGATGGTTGCAGCAGTGAGGCCACTGATATCAGCAAGAATGGTACGGCGGTCACTACTACAGGAGGTATTGCTGGTAAATCCGTTGCTGGTAGCACCATCAAAAACAGTCACTATGCCTCGGCAATTGGTAAGATCTGCGGCGATACCAACTTCACCGACGGTGGAGGCAACGCAGCAGACCTGTAGTCTTATTTTTCATAGTCATTAGATATGGCGTCCAAACAACTGGGCGCCATATTTATTTGACAGAACCCTCTCCCGCTGTAAGCATCCGACCAAATGCATATTGTAGCGGGGAATGATTCTCGCTACATTTGCATACAAAAGGAATCTTATGATGACACGAGAAGAAATCCTGGAAA
>CACZEU010000001.1 GCA_902780175.1 uncultured Bacteroidia bacterium | reverse complement strand
CCTCTCGATATTTGGAGGAAGGCTCTCGAGAACGTGACCCCTCAGATTGAGGTTAAGAGTCGCCGTATCGGTGGTGCCAACTTCCAGGTACCCACAGAGTTGCGCCCGGAAAGGAAAGTTTCTCTCTCGATGAAGAACATGATCAGCTTCGCCCGCAAGCGTTCCGGCCGCTCTATGGCAGAAAAACTCTGTGCAGAAATCATCGCAGCCTACAACAACGAAGGCGGCGCATTCAAGCGTAAAGAAGATATGCACAGGATGGCAGAAGCCAACAAGGCATTCGCCCACTTCCGCTTTTAATTAAGTACCGTCAAGGATGGCCAAGAGAGATCTCAGATTCACGCGTAATATCGGCATCATGGCTCACATCGATGCCGGTAAGACGACCACGTCCGAGCGCATCCTCTACTACACCGGCAAGACCCACAAGATCGGTGAGGTCCACGAAGGCGAGGCAACCATGGACTGGATGGTGCAGGAGCAGGAAAGAGGTATCACCATTACCTCCGCTGCGACTACGGCATTCTGGCACTATGGCGGCAACGTCTATCAGATCAACCTCATCGACACTCCGGGTCACGTCGACTTCACTGTAGAGGTGGAGCGTTCGCTCCGCGTGCTCGACGGCACCATCGCCACTTTCTGCGCGGTGGGGCGCGTACAGCCGCAGAGTGAGACAGTCTGGCGCCAGGCCGACAAGTACGGCGTTCCCAAGCTCGCGTACGTCAACAAGATGGACCGCGTGGGAGCCGACTTCCTGGCCTGCGTCGAGGATATCAAGAACAAGCTCGGAGCCAACGCCGTTCCCATCTGCCTCCCCATCGGGGCCGAGGAGAACTTCGAAGGCCTGGTTGACCTGATTTCCCGCAAGGCAATCCGCTACAATTCCAGCGAAGAACTTGTCAACTACACCGACGGCCCCGTTCCGGCAGAGATGCAGGACGAGGTCGAGGAGTGGCGCGGCAAGCTCCTTGAGGCCGTCGCCGACTGCGACGACGCCCTCATGGAGAAGTTCTTCGAGGACCCCGACTCCATCACGGAGGAAGAGATAATCGCAGCCCTGCGCAAGGGAACCATCGAAATGAAGCTGGTCCCCGCCTGCTGCGGTTCTTCCTTCAAGAACAAGGGTGTACAGTTCCTTCTCGATGCCGTCATGCGTTACCTGCCCAGTCCGCTGGACGTCGGCGCAGTTACCGCAACCAACACCGTCATCGACAAGCCCGTCACCCTGGAACCCGACCCGTCCGCCCCGTTCTGCGGTCTTGTGTTCAAGATTGCAACGGACCCGTACGTCGGCCGTCTCGCATACATCCGCGTCTATTCCGGGCATCTCGATTCCGGCAGTTACGTGATGAACTCACGCACCGGCCACAAGGAACGTGTGTCCAGGCTGTTCCAGATGCACTCCAACCACCAGAACCCCATCGAGTTCGTTGAGGCAGGAGACATCTGCGCCGCCGTAGGATTCAAGGATCTCCGTACAGGAGACACCGTGTGCGCGGAGAATCACCGTTATGCCCTTGAGTCCATGACCTTCCCCGATCCTGTTATCGGCATCGCCGTGGAGCCCAAGACGCAGAACGACCTTGACAAGCTGGGCGTGGCACTGTCCAAGCTCGCTGAGGAGGACCCCACGTTCTCCGTCAAGTCCGACAACGACACCGGCCAGACCATCATCAGCGGTATGGGCGAACTGCACCTGGATATCATCGTCGACCGCCTCCGTCGCGAGTTCGGCGTGGAAATCAACCAGGGCGCCCCTCATGTCAACTACAAGGAGGCCGTCACGGCAAGCGTACAGCACCACGAGGTCTTCAAGAAGCAGACTGGCGGTCGCGGCAAGTTCGCCGACATACTGGTGGAGATAGGCCCCGCGGACGAAGGTGTAAACGGGCTCCAGTTCGAGAGCGCGGTCAAGGGCGGCAACGTCCCCAAGGAGTTCATTCCCAGCGTGCAGAAGGGTTTCGAATCCGCAATGCTCAACGGAGCGCTCGCGGGTTACGAGGTCCAGTCTCTCAAGGTCACCCTCCTGGACGGTTCTTATCATCCGGTCGATTCTGATCAACTTTCATTCGAGATCGCAGCGCGTATGGCGTTCCGCAACGCCTACCGCAAGTGCAAGCCCATCATCCTGGAACCCATCATGGCCCTGGAGGTAGTCACCCCCGAGGAATACATGGGAGAAATCGTCGGCGACCTCAACCGCCGCCGCGGCCAGATCACATCGATGGACACCGCATTCGGCGGCGTGCGCATCGTCAAGGCATTCGTTCCCCTGGCAGAGCAGTTCGGCTACGTCACGGTGCTCCGCACCCTGTCGTCCGGCCGCGCCTCCAGCACTATGTCCTTCGACCATTACGAGGCGGTTCCGCCCGCAATGTCCAAGGATATAGTGGAAAAGAGCGGATACCGCTACGTTCCGTATGATGATTAATCAATGAAACAAATCAAGTTAAAAATATGAGCCAGAAAATCAGAATTAAACTCAAGTCTTTCGATCATATGCTCGTGGACAAGTCCGCAGCCAAGATCGTCGACATCGACCTTCGTCAACAAGAAGGCCCGCGAGCAGTTCGAGCTCGATTCTTACCGCAGGCTTCTCGACATCGAGGACAGCAACGCCAAGACCGTTGACGCCCTCATGAAGCTCGAGCTGCCCTCCGGCGTAGAAGTTGAGATCAAGGTGTGACGCTCCGCGCGTCGCCGTTTCGAAGGGGCTGGCCTTTGGGCCGGCCCCTTTTTGCGTGGTGAGCCTGTGATTATCAAAAAAAATTTGCAGGTATCGAAAATGATACCTATATTTGCAATGCTTGGATTTAAATTATGATTAACTATGCCAGAGATTTTTAGATTTTTCGGATTTGTTTTTTTCTTCTACAGCAGGGAGCACGATCCCCTGCATGTACATGTTGAAGGCAACGGCGGTCGCGCCAAGTACGACTACGACAATGACACACAACGATTTGTACTAAACTATTCAGATGGTATCAAAGCCAATGACCTGAAGAGAATCCAGCGGATTATTGACGATAATGCAGATGTTATCGCTGCCGCATGGAACAGACATTTCGCTATAGATGAAGATGATCAAAATTACGAAGATATACCTTTCTGAAAACCACATTATTGGTATTACGGATACCGGGGAGGAACTGAAGCAGTCCCTTCTATGGTACCCGTTACTGATGAGCGCACCGGATGAAGTGAGGAATGATTATACGTTTGGTACAGAAGGTATTTTTTGGAACAAAGTTGACGTGCAAGTCAGTTTTGAGAGTTTCTTATATCCTGACGCCGAACCGTCAAGCATGCAGCGTTTTTTTCTGACTCATCCGGAAATCAACGTCAGTGGCTTTGCTAAAAAATTCGGTCTCAACCCGTCCCTGTTGCGCAGTTATATCAACGGATTCAAGACCCCATCCCCTAATCGTGAGCAGGAAATACTGGACCGCATTCACGAACTAGGTAACGAATATTCTTCTTTCAGTTAGTTCTGTCAGTATCTCTTAGGGTTGCTGATTCCGCAGTCGGGTGGGGCTTTATTAATAGATATCCCGGACGCAGCGGGCTTTGGGGTAATCCTTGCCGGCGTCGGACATCAGAAGGTGTAATGAACTTACTGCCCAGCCCCATTTTCCGGACACTTTGATTTTGGATCCTTCGCCGCCCATTGACCAATGGGTACGACAGGGGGCTCCATTAGTGTCATTCGAGCCCAGATATGCAGAATCTCCGGTATCCATAGCAGCCAGGGCCGTCCACATCAAGGATATTTCGCGGACATTTGGGAGCCGGTATCCTTCGGGGCATACTCTGAAGTTGTTGTCCAGATTGGGGAAACTGTCGTCGAGATAAGCGTTGAGCTGCTTGATGTTTTTCAGGTTGTATGTCTTGTTGTTGAAACTGTAGTTTGTGGCATTGTCAAGGCTTACCAGCTTGACCGTGGGAGCCGTTTCGAACTTGCCGGACAGGCAGGCCATCTTGCTGTGTTCGTCGTGGCCGATCAGTTCGTGGTCCACGGGTTCGCGGAGGGACGCCTTGTTGATATAGGTACAGTCGAACTCATAGAACGTATTGTTATCGTACGGTCCGGTGTAAGGGCTGGTCACTGTGCCGTCCGTTTCGAGATGCTTTCGGATCGGAGTGAAGTATTGATTCGGTTCCACTTCAGGATTTTCCGCCAGCGTTATGTCCTTTCTCTGTCCGCCGTCCAGGTAATAGCCCAGGTTGCGTACGCAGCGGGTGCTGAACACCGTGGTCTGGTCGCTGCCGGAATAATTGTAGTTACTTCCGTTTACGCCTTCCTCCGCCCATACGATTCGGGGATACTTGTTACTGTTGTTCCAGTCGGACTGTTGCTGCGGAGTGTAAATATACCGGTTGCTGGCGATGATGTGCTGGCGCCATTTATCCTTGTCGCTGGTGTTCTGGTCGGCAGCGCTTCGCTGGTACAGGCGGGCGTCGCCTTCGATGCCGTACGAGCCCAGGAAGACTCCTATCAGCTGGATGTCCGAGGCCATATACCAGCGGATCTCGTCGGCGTCGATTATTCCGTCTCCGTCGTTGTCGCGGTTACGCGAGAGGCAGCTGTACCGGAGGTAGTTGTAGTCCTTTGCGGGATCCCCTGAAGTCTTTTTGTCCCACAGCAGGGCCGTTTCGTTGGTGCCCCTCAGGTCAAGGAACGTGTCCCACCTCTGACCCTGCAGGTTTTCCGTTCCGTTGGGATTCAGGACGCCCCAGAGCTTGAGTGTGTTGAGACGGCCGTTCGTCGAGCTGGTATTGCCGCAGTCCTCCATGTTTTTGTCTCTCCAGTATTTGGACAGGCCGGTTTCCCTGGAGTCGTCGGTAAACTCCATGCCCCAGGCGGACTGCAGGCCGGCTACGTCGTGTACCGCATATATGCTTTGGATGGAACGCTGCTGGAGGGTGAAGGACGACCCGATAAGCGTGCTTTCCCTGTCGGCCGAAGTGGCGGACGAGGCGAGGATATGCATACGCCGCATCGGATGGTTTACGATGGATTTCCAGAGCGTCGGGTCGTATTCGTTGGATATGGGATTCCTGGTATAGTAATACTCGTCGATGAAGGCGGTGACGGAAATCTTGGGCCCGTCGGCGCCCGGGTCGTGGTCGAAATCGCTCTTGGGTGTCCAGGCCGGATCGTACATGGGATCCGACGGGTCGGCCTTACGCATATCGATGTCGTACTGTTCCTTCTGGCCCCTGAGGTAATCGACGAGCTCGTTTACATACATAGTCCTGCGCTTGTCGCCGGGAGGGATGGCGTTGCCGTCGATGTCGCGGAAGTCGTAGTCGTGGGGCTTGTACAGGGCGCGCTGTTCCGAGTAATAATTGCCGGCAGCGTCCTTTTCGTTCACGAAGAACTCCACCCACTTGTAGTCGATCTGCGACAGGACCGCCCGTCCCTCGGATACGTCTTGCCCGCCGACGCCCTCAGGGTTGAACGGCGTTTCCACATACCAGCTGATGTTCACGGGGTCCATGTAGTTGGCGTGGAAGGAGATGACCTGGGTGCTGTAGTGGCAGTCGCTGTCGAATACCTGCTCCAGCGCCACTACGACGCGTCCGGTGGCACCGGATTCCGGTTCATACGTATAATCCCCTTCGTGGGGCGTGGAGAAGGCTTCCACCTCCGCCTTGATATCCTCGGCACCTCCGATGAAGATATTGTACACGTAGCTGTGGTTCCTCTCGGTGTTGAAATCGGTAATGTCGGAAGTGAAGTTTCCAAGGTGGATTTCGTACCGGACGTCGGCGTCCAGGGTGGCGTTGTCGTTGCCGGACGCCGAGGTACCCATCACGATCTTGCCGGTAATGACTACGTAAGCGGACAGGGGATCGGCGTAGAGGTAATCGCCGTTGTCGAAGAAGGTCCCCGGAGTGTACGAGGCCGGCTTTTCCCGCCTTTCCCTGTCGGCGTAAGTGCTGATGCCTGATGATGGCGCATGGCGGTTCTCCATCATGTAGAACGTGAAGCTGTGGACGGAGACAGGGGTCACCTTGTCGTTGTAGAAATCGTTGTTGGCAGAGGCGATGGTCTCCGTCTCGAAGCCCAGCGGCTCGGTGGAAAACACTTTTTCCGCAGAATCTGCAGCGTCGGCGCCGGTCCTTTCCAGCAGGTATGAGCAGGTAGGGACGTTGCAGACCTGCCAGGTGTACGGGTCGAAAGAACGGAGTTCCGAGTAATTCTTGGTCGGGTCGGGGTTCCTGGCAACCCTCACGTTGAACGTGACCTTGGCGTACAGGCGCCTCAGAGTAAGAGTTTTCTTGCTGATGTCGTCAGCGTCGGTGGTGTCGCCTTCGATGTTCGCCCCATCGACCTGGCCGGTCATCAGGAAGAAGCCGGAATTGGCGGCGATTTCGCTTCGGACCTGGGTGGCGATTATGCCCTGCAGGTCTCCGAAGGTCTGGACGGTGGAGAGGAGGCCGGCGGAGACGTCGAGGTCGTTGGGGTTCATGTTGGCGACGCCGACTATGGTGCATCCTGCCTTCTTGGGAGCCTTTATGTGGATTACGCCGTGGGTGGCCGTGCTGTCCTTGTGGGGCATGTTGACGACCGTCCAGTAGTTGGATTCGGAGTCCGCATTAAGGTTGCTTCCGTCGAAATAATGGCCGTATATTTTCTTGCTTCCCGCCGTATTCCCGTCGAAAATCATCAGGTAGATGTTGAAGACGTTGCTCTCGCGTACGATGCCGAGTTCGGCCTTGGTGCCGACATCGACGGTCGCTCCCCAGGGGGAGCCGAACCCGATTGTGCAGTCCACCTCTCCCTGTTCTCCGTCGGAACCGGGGCCCTTGTATTCTTCCTTCACGCAGCTGCCTGCAAGCAGGACCGCGGTGAGCAGAGTCATTATCTGGAACAGGCGTTTCTTCATTGCGCAATCATTTGAAAGTATGCGTTACGGTGGTGGCAGTCTTCCAGGTGGAATTGTCGACCACGAAGTCGAGGGTACCCTCCGTATCGGAATAGTAAACGTTGATAACCACGTTGATCTCTTCGTTGCGTGCCATGTAGGTAAGGGGCACTTCCTTGTTGTTGTCCTTGAGGATGCGTTTGAGTGGTCCGCCCTTCAGATATTTACCGAAGAGCATGAACTGGCGGTCCTGTTTTGAACCGTCGCCCTGCCACATGAGGTTAGATTCCTTCTTCTTTGGCTGGTTCGCATCGTAGTTGGTATTGGCCTGGATGTACTTGCCGTTCGCGTTGTTGATAAAACGCACCAGTTTGCCTGCAACGTCCGCAGGGTTTTTTCCATTCACTACCGCGCCCGCTTCGACCCTGATTCCTGTTATGGAAGTTCCGTTGACGACACCGGTGGAGGTGTTATTGATGGCCAGTCCTTCAAGAGTGAACAGGTTTCCGGTTTTGGTGAGCCTGTGGAAGTACCGTGAACGCGCGCCGGTATAATCAAACTGGTTGTCTTCCTTTGGAGTTGCGGAAACTCCATCCCAGGCTGAATAGCCGTACGTCGATGAATTGGTGTAGCCGGTGTAGGTAAAGGATGCATCCTGGTTGTAAATGGCCTGAGCCCGGCTGAAAAAGCCATTGAAACTACCGTATCCGGCACTTTCCCAAGCCATATATTTATTGGCGCTGATGTATGCGAAAATGCGTCCGGAACGGGGGCTTATCTGCGGGTTGGTGACCAGCACATCTATTTCCTCGCCGTCGTCCATAGAGTTCAATGTCGCATAGTCGATGACTCCGAACGGATGGTCGCCGAGAGAGAGCTGCAGTTCGCTCAGTGATTCGGAAGTCCTGTCAAGAGTCATGGTAGCAAAGATCCTGTACGGCTTGGAGTAGGCGTTTTCATACAGCAGGCGCTGGTAAACGACTTCCGCGGTGTCTGCAGCCACGGAGCTGTCGTCGCCTGCGGCAGTGTCAAATGCCGGCATTTCACGGTAAGTCACGCCGGACGGAACGGCCGGCACTCCCGAATCGTCGCGGTGGTCGATAAGGTATGCCCTGTCCGGATTGAACTTGCTGAAGCGTATCTCATCGACCCTGACCGGGAAGGGTGTGTGGTTGCGTACGGTTACCTTGAAACGTACGACGGGGCGAAGCAGGTCCAGTGTTTCCGATACCCTTGTGAGGCCCACTGCAACCTCCTTTCGGCCGGTAAGGAGCATTGAACTTGACGGGTCGGCGGGGACGCCGGTGCCGGTGAGCGCCGCAAGCTCGCGGTCTGCGAATGCGGAGAAAGACGACCCGACCGCGGCGACCTTCTCCTGGGTGGCGATAAGGTTGCCGCTCTGCCACGCGGAAGCGTCGATGTTGGCGTAGGCGTAAACCTGGTAGTTGCCCGGCAGGAGCCCGTTGAAATGGATGACGTCTTCCGCTACGGAAGTGTCGGATTCGGCGTCCTGTATATCATCCACACCGGGGGTGTAGGGGTAGGTCTTGTAAACGTTGCCCACCACGGTGCCGCTGTTGTTGACGAGGATGACAAGGACGTTGTTGAACTTCAGTCCCTCTTCCAGGTCGGTGGCCTTGGTCTGAAGGGTTACGGCGTTGCCGGAGTTGAGCTTGAGTTCGATGCTCCCGTTGCCTGACGCCACGGCCTCCGGTCCAAGTTCCTTACGGCAGGACCAGGTGGCAAAGGCGCTGAGCAGCAGCAGTATGAACAAAGCCTTCCTCATCGTCGTCATTCGAAATTAAGGTCATCGGTCGTTACCGTCACCTCGTCCCAGGGAACGGTGCGCACGGTGAGGTCGAGGCCGCTCTGGTTGAGAGTGATGAAGTAATTGTAAACGCAGTTGGGAATCCAGGATGTGCCTGATTCGCTGAACTGGTCGGTGGCGCCGTATATGTTCAGCACGGTTTCTACGGGAGTTCCACCGTTGTAGGAGACGCTGAACCGCACGGATGCGTCAGGGGAGAGCGTCTGGGGAACCATGTAGTACCAGCCCATCGGAGTATATCCGTCCGGATCGGCGGAATTGGTGGGATGTGTGATGTTCTTGCGGTCAGCCTGGGTGTCGGCGGTCCAGCCGAACAGGTTGGTGTAGTTGCTGCTGACGGACCAGTTGCCGGCCGTGATGGTAGGGGAGCCCGTGACGCGCGTGGCCATCGAGAACTCTCCGGACGCGATGAAATTCTCGAGCCGGAACGAGGTGAGTTCGTACTGATCGGAATCCGATGCGGAGGACTTGCCGAACAGGAAGCGCACCGCGGATGTGGCGTGCTTGAACGTTAGGTTTACTGGATCCTGGCTGACGGCGGCGTCCTGATAGGTCCTGGCCACCATAAGGTCGCTGTTGTTACCGGCCGAATAGCTTACGTTCAAAGCGTAAGTGTTGTCGATGGAATTGTTTCCGTCGAACGGGAAAACGGCGCAGAAATAGTAGTCTCCGTCGTCCTTCCAGTATTCTACCGGGGTATAGGACCAGGAACTGCTGAGCTGAACCGTCGGGGTTGACGGATTGGGCACGGCGTCGCACGTGAGGGCGCGGTTGGAGAAGACGGTCTCGGGAACGTCGTTGGACACGCGGGTGCCGAAGATACTTACCTGCTTGCCTTCCTCGATGAGTACGGTGGGATCGTCCGGCTTGATGCCCTTGGTCTCCACCGACACCTCGGCGGCGAAGCTGATGGGACGGCCGGCGTGCACATCTGCGCGCGGCTCCTTTCCGCAGCCGGAAATCAGCGCGGAAGCAAGAAGCAGCGGTATGATGTGCAGGACCTTCATCTAGCTTGAAAGTTGGTAATTATAGTCGGCGCCCCAGTCGGACCAGCTTACGGTGAACTGGATGGGCTTGTCGGGTTGTATCTTTATCGTCAGTACGTAGTGTGAATTCTTCGTCCAGGTGCTTCCGGCGTAGAAGAATACATCCTTGAGGTACACCTCGCGGGAGGTGGAGTAAGACTGCACGGAAGTCGGGTCCAGAGGGTCTTCGAGGTACGATACGCTGAACTCTACATGGAGCCTGGCGGAATCGTTGTTGAGGTCCTGCGGGAGGGGCATTACGCTTTCCACGGGGGTCGATGACGCGTGGGAGAGCACCTTGTCGTCGGAGGCGACGGCAGGGTTGTCATCCCATATGGGGATGTCCTGCCTCGTGCCGCTGTAGGAGTACCAAGTTCCGTCGCGGAGTATGGCCGTCATGTACAGGCCCTTGAAGCTGACGGATTTCAGCGTGACGGTGTACTTGTCGTCCTCGTCGATCTTCTGCGAACGGACGTCGATCAGCGACAGCGCGTGGCTGAATTCGAAGGGCACTACGCCCGAATTGTATGCGTAGGTCTGGTTCATTACGATGTTCGAGTAGAGGAAGTCGGTCTTCCCGTCGGTGACGGTGAAGCGGACGTCCGGGATGTTCTTGGACGAGCTTGTGTAATTGTTGGCCGTATTCCGTACGAGAAGGCCCGGAGAAGCATTGTAAGGGCTGTATGCCCAGAATGAAATGGTGTTCTCGTAGTTGGACGGCCAGTACCTCAGGGGGGAGTAGGAGTAGTCCGTGCCGTCGAAAAGGACCTCCTGGTTGAACATGAAGTCCGGCTTGCGGTTGGGGTTCCACGTGCCGGTAGCCCCGCCGACTGTGCCGGGCTGGTAGAACGCGAAGACTCCGAAGGTGGTGCCCGACGGCAGGGCGGCCTTGGTGGCGGGAGGCAGGATGCCGGAATCCGGGCCCTTTGTAGCGGGCGCGGTGATGTTGGAACTGAAGGAGACGTGCTCCGTCCCGGCAATGACGGTCCAGCCGTCGTCACCGGGAGTCTCCATCTTCGCGCAGGAAACGGCCAGCAGCGCCAGCACCGTCAGTGATGCCAGCACAGTCATTCTGACCGCACCCTTTGTCATTCTGACCGCACCCTTTGCCAGACCGAACGCCCTCTCTGTCATTCTGAGCGCCTTCTCTGTCATTCTGAGCGCAGCGAAGAATCTATATGTCCAACCTTCAGTCATACGTTAGCACCCAAGCGGGCGGTCAAACCCGCTCAGGCAATAGGAAACTAAGAAATTAGTTGACGTTGAAATAACCGGATACCTCACTGGCCCAAGGAGTAACCTCTGCAGTGAACCAGATAGGCTTAGGACCAATCGTGATTTTGTACGTGGTGAAGCTATTCTTGGCCCAGTTGATAGCTGTAGCCGCAGTATTGTCAGTATCACTGGTCTTCAGATCGCTCTTGAACGAAAGGGTCGCCGTGTTCGTGGTCATGGACAGCAGTCCGCCGTTGCCGACGGTTGTGCTTCCGTTGGCGGTAGCGTTGGCTGCCGTGTCGTAAACTTTCACATTCCAGGTGACGACGAGTTTCTGCTCATCGGCGGCGTCACAGGTGGAACCGGAATCCTCGTCGGAGTCACCGGCTACGACCATCGTCTGGGGAACCATCAGGAAAATGTCGTCTTGGTGCACGGTTGAAAGCGATTCCTCAAGGACAATAGGAGTTGCCGCTTCAGGATCGCTCTGATTGAGGGTGACGTCGTAAACGATAGCAGAACTTGCTTTTGCCCTGGCACTCCATGCAGTGGCAGTTGTGCCGGGGGTGTTGACGGCAGGCGTGCCAGCCTGGGTGAAGGTGGCGGTGAGAGTACCGGTGGTCTTGATGTTCTGCAGTTTTGCATCGACCAACTCTATAACGGTCGTAGTTCCAAGGCCGGTTGCCTTCTTGAACTGGAACTGAACCTTGGCAAGCTGATGCTTGAAGTTGAAGTGGACAGTCTGAGGGTAAGTCGGGCTGGCGTTGGTGTGGCCATAGGTCTGGTCATTCACAACATCTGCAACGCAGAAATCAACCATGTCGGCAGGAGCGTTCTGGGCCTCGAAAGCATATACACCAACAGTATTGGCACTGAAAGCAGGAGCGGTGATGCCGGCGCCGCCGTAAGGGTAATACGCAGCAAATGAAAGGTTTGCGGGTTGGTCACCTGCAGGCCAGTAGCGCACGGGCTCATAGGTGTTTCCGTCACCATCAGTGTCATCACCGAGATAGTTGACAACAGCAGGATTCATGAACTGAGGGGTGCTGGGATTGGCGGTAAGGAAGGAACCGTAGTTGGTCTGCCATGCATATACCGCAAACTGTTTTCCGGACACGAGAGAGGTGTTGCTTACATAAGTGTCACCCGCCTTGGTCAGAGCCTTGGGCGTGTAGTTGGAGAAACCAATGGCGTGCTGGGTGTTGCCATCGGGCGCGTGGTTCTCAATCTTGGCGCATCCCGCGACAAGAGCGAGGGCGGCCGCAGCCGCGAAAATCATAAATTTTTTCATAAAGTGAGAGAATAAATAAATTGTTAATAATTAGTTGCTTATATATGTTTAAATGACCACTTCGGAATTCAGTTCGTCGTCCCAGTCAGAGACTCCGGCGATAAAACCGCCTCCTCCTCCCCCGCCCGGCGGCTCCACTATCGACGGCGTAATCACCGGATTCTCGACAGTGCCTAAAATCAGCCGGTAGAGGTGGAGGTAGCCGTCGGGAGGCGGGTCGTCGAGGTATATTTTGTTGCCAACGAAAAAGGTGTACCGTTCGATGGTCTTGTTGTCGATCAGCAGGGTGGCCACGTTGAGGGTGGAGTCGCGCATGACGCTCGGCATCTCGCCGCGGGGCAGGCCGAGGGTCGTAATCCGGCTGTCCAGGTGGCCGATTTTCTTTTCTTCGTCGTCGATCACGAGTGACCAGTCGGTAAATATCTGCGTGCATTCCTCATCGCCGGTGACGCCCTGGGTGAGGTAGAACGTGCGTGCCATTCCGCTGGTTGCGGCACGTACGGACTTGAGCATGTCGGCGTTGGCGGAGTATATGGAAATCCAGAACTGGGAGATGACGCTCATCGGAGTGATGGGTATCCTCAGGGTGTAGAAATTGACGTATCCGCCGTCCTCGCCGGGGACTACCACGTCGCCGTCCTTGAAGCTGTCAGCCATATCTTCCGTCACCTCGAATTCGTCGGACACGCCCACCATCAGCATTTCCGGATTGAGCACCACGGGGGAATCGGGGTCGGGGGTGAGCCAGTTGACTTCGGTCTCGTTGAGGCGTATGTAGGCTCCGTCGAAATCGTCCATGTCGTTGAACGACATTGTCCAGAATTCGTCGGGACTCTGGGAAATCATGTAGATGCGGTACTTTCCGGGGACGAGGTGCACGCGGCAGGAATCGACGTCGGAAGTGGTCTGCCTGTCGTATGGCTGGCCGTCGCGGAAGATGTAGAACGTCACGCCGTCGGGTTTCTGGCCGTCCGGGTACATATCGGCCTTCCAGATCACCTTGACGATGGTCTTCAGGGCCTGCCTCAGGTGAAGGGGAGGGTTGATGATGCAGCCGCCCAGTACGAGCAGCGCAATCATGGCCGGTATGAAGGTTCTCCACTTCATTTCCTGTTATTCTTTGCGATATCGAAACCTATTGATACATAAACCCTTGTGGGCCCGAACCAATGGAGTGCCATACGGCGCGGGACGAAATCCTCGGGGTCTCCGGTGTAGTCGTAATAATACCATCCGGACGGGTCGTTCCCCCATACGTACGGGTCGTACCGGGCGTAAAAATACCCGATTGCGAGACCGGCGTCGATGAAGAACCGGCCCCAGGTCCACCTGTGGCCCGCACCCAGCGACGCGCCGAGGCCCTCGCCCTGCCAGCCCCTGTCGGCGTCAAACCCTATGCCGAAGCGTGCGGCGTTGGCATTCGCCAGCAGGTAGAACCCCTTGACGCTCTCCTCGCACGCGCGCGTACGAAAATAACGCCTGGTCCACAGTGTGATATTGTTTATCTGCATGAAGCGGTGGGAGTCCCAATGCTTCCACATCGGCCACTCCACATCCGCCCCGAGGGTGAAATGCTTCCAGTTTTTGAAGTAGAACTCCACGCTGAGGCTGGGTATGGACGTTACGCCGTACCCCGGCACCCAGGTGATGTCGTATGGTAAGTTGGTGCTTATGCCCAGGATAGGGAAGGAACTGACGGTCTTCACGGTGTCCGGATCCTCCGGGACGGGAGGCGGCGGAGGGTCGGCAGCCGAAATTGCGAAGGTGCGTACAGAATCGGCCGCAGCTATATATTTGACGGTGTCTGTGACGGCGTTCCGGAGAGTGCTGTCTGCAGCCGCGTAAATCTTTGTGCTATCGACAGTTGCGCGAACCACAACGGTGTCTTGCCCCACCCCGGACAGAGTAATGGGGAGGGCCAGAACAACCGATATGAGCGTCAAAAAAAACATTCGCCTAATACTCTAAGTTACAAATATAAAGATTGTACCTGAGAAATCAAAAAAATGCCCCCCCCAGAGAAACTGAGAGGGTGGATCCAAATCCCGCAAACTTACAGCAGCACCGTGAAAACCAAATCCACCAGGCTGATTGCGGCGGTTTCGTAGTGGGAGACTTTGGGAATGCGCATGTAGCGCGTGCAGGGGTAGTCCTTTTTGAGCTTTTGATATAAAATGTCGGAACAGTCCACTGGGACGAACATATCTTCGACACCGTGAAGCATGTCGATACGGACATTCCTGGGCAGTGAAAAACCCTCACCGGGTATCTCCAGCCTGGCCAGGCCTTCCATCAGCTTTTCTATTTCTTCACTCTTCTCCGGCAGGAAGAAATCGGGGCAAAGGTATTGCTGGACCTTGAATCCGTATTTTTCGGCCAGCACCCTGAGGTTCGTGCTGCCGTCGGTGATAATGTCGAAGTCGTCTCTCACCGGGCCCCGGAACAGTTTGGCGTAGTCCAGCCCGAGGTCGAGCCAGGAGTTGACGCTCTTGGCGATTCCAGGGTATATCAGGTATGTGATTTCACCTTTGTAAACTGTATTCTTAAGGGCGAGCACGGGACTGTAGGGGCCCGAACCTATGCACACGCGCTTGATCTTCACCCCGATTTCCGGGTGAGAGTGATAATAGCCGGCAGTCGCGAGGGCGCCGGGGGCTCCGAGTGAGTAACCAAAGAAAACAGTCTTGTCCGGAACGGTCCTGTCGCTGCCGGTCATGGCAAAATACTCCTTTGCCGCCAGCCGCAGGTCCGCCGAGACCCTGGCCGAATTCTCATACATCAGGTACGCGATGGGCAAGTCTTCCGAGGATCCGAAACCGATGGTGTCCGGAATCAGGGTAACGTATCCGAAGTTCGTCGGGATGCACTCGGTCGAAAAAACACGCCGCGAACCGCAGTGGGTCTTCTCCCTGGCGAATGGCGAAATTTCCACGGTGCCGCGGAATGTCCCCTTTTCAGGGTAAGCAATGAGCCCCGATGCCACCACGGGATTCCCCTTCGGGTCCACGGTACGGTACTCGACGGCCACGAACCGGGCAGGGCGTCCAAGTTTGCGCGCAATTTCGATCGCATTCTTGTACTTGTCGATATCGACATAGTCGCCGAACTCCACAAGTATGGAGTCCAGCTGCTCATCGAATGCCATAGTGCGCTCCTCCAGCACAGTCACGAGGTGCTCCTGCCCACGCGCCCCGACGCAGAACAGAAGGCAAAACAGAATGGTCAGCTTAACTCCCGCAAATCTCATAACACCGATATTCGTGAGCCAAATATACGCAAAAACAATTAAGATTTCTCCGGTTTTCTCTCAAGGTGGCTCGCAAACCCTTTGGGGCGGGTCCACCCTCTCAAGGAATTGGCAGGGTGGTGCCGAAGGAGGTCGGTTTTCGGCTTCACCCTCTCAGGGATTCAGCAGGGTGGGACCGAAGAGAGGGCGTAAGCCGACGGTCCATCCGTTGGACCACCGGTGCAGCATTTGGGTGGAACCCTTTCCCGACGGTCCATCCGTTGGACCACCGGTGCAGCATTTGGGTGGAAACCTTTCCCGACGGTCCATCCGTTGGACCACCGGTGCAGCTTTTGGGCAGAAACCTTTCCCGACGGTCCATCCTTTGGACCACCGGTGCAACTTTTGGGCTGGAACCTTTCCCGATGGTCCATCCGTTGGACCACCGGTGCAACTTTTGGGCGGAAACCTTTCCCGGCGGTCCATCCGCTGGACCACCGGTGCAGCATTTGGGCGGAAACCTTTCCCGACGGTCCATCCTTTGGACCACCGGTGTAGCATTTGGACGGAAACCTTTCCCGATGGTCCATCCGTTGGACCACCGGTGCAACTTTTGGGCTGGAACCTTTCCCGACGGTCCATCCGTTGGACCACCGGTGCAGCTTTTGGATGGAAACCTTTCCCGACGGTCCATTCGTTGGACCACCGGTGCAGCTTTTGGGCGGAAACCTCTCCCGACGGTCCATCCTTTGGACCACCGGTGCAACTTTTGGACAGAGACCTTTCCCGATGGTCCATCCGTTGGACCACCGGTGCAGCATTTGGGCGGAATCCTTTCCCGACGGTCCATCCTTTGGACCACCGGTGCAGCTTTTGGGCTGGAACCTTTCCCGATGGTCCATCCTTTGGACCACCGGTGCAGTCTTTGTGCGTGTGACCAGCCGTTAAATGGAAGTCTTTGATTAATAGGTGGTTACGTGTGATAACCCGGGTCGATATGGATTAGGTTAAATCGTGTAAATCGCTGAGCGATAGCCACTTACGGTTTGCGGCCGAGAGGAAGGGGACCGACAGGTCCCCTGGGACCGCAAAAGGCCGCTTATCTTCAGCCAGGCAGGGGGTGTTGGGGGGTCCGCCTCCCGTCCCTTGGGGGTGCCGCGAAGCGGCGGGGGATAATAGGTCCAGAAGGACCGCAAAAGGCCAGCGAACTCGCTGGCCTTTTGCGGTCCCTAATTGAGCCACAAAGGGTTAGCTCATAAACTTTTCTCTATCAAGTGCTTGTCTCTCTTATCGGTGAGATCATTCGACTCTCTACCGACACATAGGCGACAATCTACAGCGAATATAGCCAATTCCGATCATCCAGACAAGGTTCCCCAGAAGATTATCCTTATGGATAGGGTGTGGGGTTTGACCTGGATTCTGTCGTTATGATGGCCTGGTCATATCCTGAAGGTCTTCTTTATGCGCTGTACTGTGCTCTGGGAACAGCCACATATCTTTGCAGTATTGCGCACTGACTGACCTGCTTTGAGATTGCGGATGACCGATCTGTACTCTGTTGATAGCATATCCTTGGTCTTTACTCCGCTTCCTTTGGGCTTCCCTGGTCTTCCTCCTTCACGTAACCATTTGTCCCTTCCCGATCTTAACCTGGACTGTATTGCCTCCAGTTCAGAGCTTGCAGCAAATGATAGACAACTTATGAAGATGTTCAGGAAGGGGTTGGGCTTACCGTCAGGCTGGAAGATGTTCAGGTTCTCCTTCTGGAAATAGATGTTGATACCGGCTTCCTTGCACTCCCTGACGATAAAGAGCACGTCATCCGATCTGCCAATACGGGAGAGTTCTGTGGTAAGGATGGTGTGGATATGGTTCTCCTTGGCATAGTTGATAGCTGATGTAAGGACTTCACGGTGCTCGTACTTTGTTCTTCCACTGATGTGCTCCTCGAATATCTTCTCTACCTGATAGTGGTTCCTGGATGCGAAGTCTTGGAGATCTTCCACCTGGCGTGTAGTGGACTGACGTGTTTCTAGTGCTCCTGACGAAGAAGTACGTGCCCAGATGATGGCAGTCTTGATAGGGGTGGTTGCTGATGTATTCATATTATAGGTGTATTCAAAAAAATGATCCTGGGGTGGATACAGGTGGATAGAATGATGGTGGTGGGGTTGGGAATGGATGTCGTTGTAATCTTTGATATAATCGAATACGGGGGGGTCACTTCAGGACGATCTTGAGGATGTCTTGGGCAACCCCTTTGGCTACATAAACGTGGGAACTGGATGGGGAGACTGTGGAATAGTTGGAGGACGAAAAAAGATTAAAAAATGCGGGCAACAGTTATTTGTTGCCCGCAAAGACTCACATCAGACTTTTATTTGAATTGCATACAAGAGTCTATTCAAGCCATTTATCTTTTTGTTTTTAGCTCTTCTATCTTTACTTGAGCAGCAGAAAATGAACTGATTATATCCTCTTTACTTTTAAGGAAAACAGTGCTACCTGAATATCGTTCAAGTTTTATGAACCAAGTTGCTTTCGCGTAAGAAACAAAATAACCTACTTCAAACCCATCCTCTGTCCTGAATTTGTTCTCAAGATAATCTGGATTAGCAGCGACATCATCATCAACGGCCGACGATAATGTTTCCAGGGCCTTGTTAATCTCAACCAAGTCTGAATACTCTATCATTGCAATGTGTCCAAGCGAGGTAGATGATTCTGCCTTTTCTATTCTATAGAAAAAGGAATCACTATCGCCCATAACTAGCCGAATGCTGGTTTTTAATCCGCCGCCATAACTTAGTGGTATATTCGGCATTTTAACATCTTGGAATTTAACAATTCGTCCGGTTTGTGAGGATATCTGCTCAAACTTTGTAAGTTGCTTATCCTCGTTAGCCTTGTTTTGTGCAAAGGCGATGGTGCTTGATAACAATGCGAGGAAGATGATTATTCTTTTCATATGCTTTAGTGTTGTTTATGCAAAGATATGTAAAACGACACAAAAGACAAAGCGAATAGAGTTATATGCGGAATTGTTGGTGTTCTGATGACTACAATTGATTTGGAGGAGGCCATTATTGATAGAAACTCCACTGCTTTATGCAATGGAGCTTCTTTGATTCTAGAATCTGTCCCCTGCACAGAGTTTCAGGGGAAGGTCATATCTCTTTATTTTGATAGATTGATTTTGGCGACAAATAGGCGACAGAAAAGTCTCCATTCCTTCCCGATAAGAGGCTTTCTGGGGATGGTTTTTCAATCTATCAAGGGGAGATCGGGAAGATCTAAATTGATAGAAAAACCCCTTTCCAGGCACTTGGAGAGGGGGTTCTATATAACAAAGGGAATTGCAGTTTCCAGCACATAGACTGGATCGTGCAATTCCCCTTGTGGTCCCTGCAGGGCATGATCCTGCGACTCCCTGATTATGAGTCAGGTGCTCTAACCAACTGAGCTAAGGGACCGTCAGACTTGGTTGCTCCAAGCTGGACTTGATTGCCAAGTCGGAGTTGGACTCCCCAAGTCGGGGATGCAAATTTAGCAAACTTTCCTAAATCTGCAAAATCTTAGTATTCCACTGCGACTGCGGGGCCGAAGTACTTGATCTTGAAGAAGAGACCGACGTCCGAGGCCTGGTTGGCCGGGGCTCGGAGCTGGCGGATGTCGTCGAAGTAGATGGTGTAGATCTTGTCGCGGGTGTCTTCGACTGTCTCGCCGGCTTCTTCCGTGGTGGGCTTGTTGACTATGTTGTAGAAGAACCAGAAGTTCCACGGGTCGCCCGCGGCGCGGTAATTCCAGGCGCTTACGGGGGTGGTGACGAAGTTCATCCCTTCCAGGACCTCCTCGTCCAGGATGGAGCCGTTCTCGGTGCCGCCCATCGCCACTGCTATATTGTCGTCGTTGAACTCCACAGCCGTGCTGCCGGAATTCTTTCTTTCGATGTAATAAGGATTGAGCGTTATGGACGTCATCCTCACCGCGACTGAATAAAGGCCCAGCGGGTAGTCTCCGGGTATCCTTATGTCCATCTTGTAGGTGTCGCACGCCACTCCGTTGACCGTACGGGAGCCGCCAGTCTTGACGAGTTGCAGCTGGCTGCTGCCGGTCGGCAGGAAGTTGAACTGGTCGATGGTGTACACGTTGATGAATCGCGTCATGCCGGTGAGCTTGTCGCGGAGTTCTATCGTACCGCCCTGCAGAGCGGAGTTGATGGATGTTCCCAGCGTGAAGGTGATGGAACCCTTGAACGTACGGCCGTCGTTGCTGACCTCGGACACCGTGATGACTTCGCTTGCGAACGAAGAACGTACGTCGGTCGACCAGGCAGCCTTGAAGTCCGCTGCGGTGACGGCGGAAGTGTTCTCGCTGCTGACCATCGAAGTGTATTCGAAGTAAACCGTCTGCGAAGTATTGACCAGCGAAGGATCCTGGAAAATGAGGGACGTGTCGCCGAGTACCGACAGCTGGAAACGGCCGTCGTTGACGGCAGGAACGGACTCGCTGATGGTGACGGTCTGGTTGTTGGCGTACGTTACGGAGTGGACGGCGTCATCAAACGTTGCATATCCAAGGCCCTCCCAGGGGATTCCGAAGATATCCAGCACATAGTTGTGGTTGCGGAATATCGTACAGGGCTCCTGGCTCTCGTTGAGCATCATGAGCGTATGGTACTTGGTCTTGGTACCGGACTGGCCGTCCACCTGGTAAACCACCTTGAGGATGATCTTGGGCGGGTTGTTCTCGTGGTTCTCGTCTTCGAAGAGGAAGAGGGGATTGTCTATGGAACGGCCGCCGGCGTAGATTGGCATCATGTCGCTCTCGGTGGCGGTATAACGGGTGGCGTCGGCCTTGTCGTACTGGGTGAGGCGGTCCTCCTTGAGCGCCGGGGTCGATGAAAGGTCGTAATAGCCGTCGAAGTGGTCGTTGGCGTTCTCGTCGTGATACGGTGCCAGATAGCCCTTGCTGAGGCCGTTGGAGAGTATCCAGTCGATGGAGACGATGGTGTAGTCCGTGGGATTCTTGTCGATGGGATACTGCTGGCCGTCGATGGTGATATGGCCTCCGGAAATCGTGTACGCCGTGCCGTTGATCGTTATCGTCTTGCCGTCCTCCACGTCCTGGGAGGTCCTGGGGGTGTCGAACATATAGCCGAAGTCGACGCGCGCGCGGTCGCGGACCAGGTGCACGTTGTGGCCTTCCTTCTTGGAATATGTCACCGTGCCGGTAACTTCATCGACTGTGGCGAGTGCCAGCCAGGACTTCATGTCTTCCGAATTGGCTTCGCCGTGGAAGCCCCAGTAGCAGATTGTGCGGTCGGTGACGCTTACGGTCATTTTGGCCGACTTGATGAGGGTGTTCTCGTTGCCGCCGATCTGGTCGTTGCCGGGGATGTTGGCCGGGGCGTATCCGCTTGCGACGCCTATCCCGACGTTGCCGACGAAATGGATACGTGCGGTTCGGGAAGGAACGGTGCCCTCAAAGAGTTCGCGGCCCTGGCAGTGGAGTCCGTTGTGGGTGAAATCCTGCTCCGCGCCGATGAGGACTGCCTGGCGCCATCCGAGATAGATGCCTTCCTTGGTGAAGCAAATAAGGTGGAGGGTCTTGATGTAATCCGTCGGATCTTCTTCTCCGCCGACTACGCTTGCCTTGGTGGCCGGGCCTGACGGTGTTTCTCCGGGGAGGTCGAATCCTATGCGGACCGGCATCTCGGGCTCGTCGAGGCCGAGTTCGCGTACCAGCTGCGCCGGAACGCCCTCATATCCGGGATACTCGATTTCCCGTGGCGAGCAGCCCCAGAGGTCACACACCAGCGTAAGGATAAGTATGTATGACAGGCGTTTCATCAGAAGCTGGTTCTATTGTTGAGTTGTTCGACTTCTTCCAGGGTAAGGTCGCGGACGCAGCGGACGTATCCCGTGGTGGCGGAACCGCCGGAACCCGAACTGACGTATGCGGTCGTGCCGTCAAGCGCCCAGTAGTACTGTCCGCCCAGAACCGTGACCATGGTGACGTTCTGGGTGTTGGTACCGGTCTGGTAGGAGATGATGACCTCGATCTCCTGTTTGGTGGGGAGGCGCCAGCCCACGAAACGTTTTCCGTCTTCGCCGACTTCCATATATGTACCGCAGTGGCTTGCGGCAGTCAAATCGGAGTTGGTGGTATTGACGGCTCCGAGCTGGGAGGCAATCATAAAAGCGGGAGACACCACCTTGTCCTGCGACTGGTAATTGCCGTCAAGGACCGGACGGCCGATGACGTACTTGTTACTTGTGGAAGTAATCTGCAGTACGTACATATGGTTGTTGGTGAGGTTGGTGTAGGACGAGCCTCTGGAATCGTGGTCGGAGATGGCGTAACACATGTTGTTGTAATAGACCTTGGCGGTATATATGCCCTGATTGGTCGTTCCGTCATGTCCGCCCCATTCAACCCAGCTGCCGGTACTGGGGATATCCTTGGTGACATCCCTGTAGTACCTTCTGGCGTAATAACTCGTCTTCCTGTACTGGGTACGATAGTAATTGGTCCATCTGTATCTTGTGCCGGTCGTACTTGTGCCGTTGTTTCCGCGCCAGTCGTAATTGCCGGAGTCACCCGTAGTCCTCGTATCGCCCCAGTACCAGTAGCCGTCGGCGCCAAGGGCGGCGTTGGCTTCTCCGTTGGTGTTGTAACGGTTCACTCCCTGGGTGATGTTGTTCCTGTACTGGGTCTGGACGGTCGAGCCGGTCTGGCCCGTAGCATAATTGACATAGTAATCGCTTGCGTCGTGGTCGGTGGGCGTACCGTTGTTCTGGACTTGCATGGATTTTCCTTCGCCGGCGGCGTTGTACTCGGCACGCGTGCACTCGATATTGTCTTCGTAGCCGTCCCAGGTGGTCCAGCCGTCGGCTGACGGGTTGAATGAATACTCCCTCACTGTAGCCTGGGTGTATGACTCGTCCCACCTCGACGACCACAGACCGGTGAACGACTGGATGTTGTCCAGCGGGAAGTGGCGTATGGTGATGGGCACCGGGTCTACGCCTGATGCGTTCCGGAGGTAAACATTGAAGGTGATGTCCTTGATGGCGCGGCTCAGGAGGGCGTCGGAATCAATCTTTATTATTCCGCCGGGGGTAAGGGTAATGGTGACCTTCTCGCCCTTGGCAGTAGTGCCGTTGGGCGCCGTGGAGGTTACGACTATATCCCTCTTGCCGTCGGTGTTGGCGGCAGTGGCCGTTACGAGGGTGCCGCCGTCGTTGCGTACCTGCTTGGTTACGGTGCCCTTGATGTCCACCGTGTTGCTCTGGTAGTTGATGTAGGACACCTTCAGGGAACTCTCGTCGATGTCGACGATACGGCCGTCGTCGGTGGAGACGGAAGCGAACCACTGCAGGTCGACGCTCTGCTCGCCGTCTCCCTTGAGGATGTATTCCGTCGGGATGATGGTGAGGTACTTGGTGTCGGAAACCTTGACCGTGGTGGCCTCCTGCGTCATGTTGGTCTCGGTCCAGGGGATGACGTGATACTCGATGCGGAGCTCTTCGTCCTGGGCCTCGAAGGATGCGTTGGACGAACCCAGGGAGGCGATTTCAACATCGACGATGTAGATGTTGTTGCGCTCGAGGGCCGTCGTGGTGGACTCGTCGCAGATGGGGATACGGTAGTAGCTTCGGAGCTGGTCGCCGTCGGAGTTGCGGGTGTAGAACACCGATAGAAGTATGTACGGCGTGCGCGAGGTGCTCGAACTCCAGTCGACCGGATATGTGTATGTAACGAGTGCGAAGGTGTTGTCCGTATTGTCGGTGCTGTCGCCCTCCTTGAACGTGGTGTAGTTGCCATCGATGACAAGCAGGTTGCCGGTCCCGGGAACGGTGTCGCCGGTGTATTCGACGTCGGACGCGGTGAGTGCGAAGTTGACGGGCTTGATACGCGGCTCGCCTGCGGAGCGGCCTACATACTGCATGTATTCCTTGAGGGTGCCGTAAACCACACGGCCGTTGGCGTCCTTGAGGGTGTCTGCAACGGGATTGGACGGCGTGGTCTCGGAGATCATCGCCATCGTCTTCTTGTCGCTGAACCTGACGGTCATGAGGACCTTGGCGGCGGCGCGCTTGAGATCGACGTCGAACACCTGCTCGGAGGTGGAAGGATCGATGGTCCAGCCCTCTATCTTTCCGTCCATCAGGAAGTTCTTCTTCTCCGAATACATGCAGTTGGTGTAGTAGATGCGGTCTGTCTGGGGCGGGGTGTATGTGAGATAGTAACGGAAGATGTCGTTGGACGTGGTGGTCAGGGCCCGGAGCGCCGTGAGGTTGGCAGGAGCCACGCCGGCGGCGGTATGCGGGTTGTTGGCCGTGACGTAGATGTCGTACGGGGTGTCGGGAACGTAGCCCTGCTCGGCCCAGTTGCTGGCCAGTGCCTGCTTGGCCTTGTCAAGAAGGCTCTCGTTGTCGTATTTGGTCTGGTCGATGACGACGCCTGCGTCGCCTGCGTTGAGGTGATATTCCTTGAACCAGGCAGTGCCGGGGCCGTCCGACTGGCGCTTGACGAAGATGTCGAGGCTGCCGAAGAAGTTCTCGCGGAGTTCGTCGCGGGCATTGACCTCGTCACCCTTGACAATGTTCATGGTGGTGTCGTCCTTGGCCTTCGTGGCGATCTCTTCCCGGGACGCGTTGAAGACGCGCGGACGCACGCTGAGCAGCGGGCTCTTTCCGCCGGGCATGGCGGGGTCGATCTCCCGCAGGCAGCCGGCAGCGAGGCTCGCCAGCGCAATCAGCAGCAATATGTATCCTGACGCTTTCTTCATATCCTAATCCTCCTCCTCGAGCCAGTACTGTGTGGCCTGCACGTTGCTGGACGAATTCTTGTGATTGTTGATGTTGGCGTTATACTCGGCACGTCCGGGGTTGTATATAAGTATTGAAGTATGGTCCTCGTCGCCCGGCAGGTTGTGGTTGAACGGGATGTTTGCCGGGGGGAGACCGTCTCCGGAATGGATTTCCGTGAGCAATACCTTCACGTACGGGTCGGCCATGACGTTGTCGTTGACCGGCACCACGTAGAAATGGGTGGTCTGCTTGTCGGGCGAAGGGTGGATTTCCAGCCTCTGGCCGAGCTTGGTGTAGGTATATGTAGGGTTGTTTCCGCTGTCCAGGCTGAATGTCATCTGTACGAAGATGAACTGGTCGTTGTTCAGCTGGAGTACGAGTTCGTGAGAGTTGAGGGTCTCCAGGGTGAACATCGGGGAATGAGTGGGCTTGCCGACGGAACCGCCCTCGTAGCCGTAAGCCACCACGAGCCAGGTGTCGTTCCAGGTCCAGGATTCCTTGTCAAGGTCGTAACGGAGCCAGGGCTTTTCGTAGCCGAGCTCGGTAGAGCCCTCGGTGTCATATGTGAAGCGGTCGTTGCCGGCGATCCAGGGGAGTACCGTGGGCTGCACCACGAGACGGCCGCCGATGAAGTAGGCGTAGATTATCCAGCTGTGGTTGCGGGTGAAGTCGCCCTCGGTAGCCATTGTGAACGTCGCCTGCTTGGCCCGCAGGGAGGATCCGACGCCGACGGTGTAGTTGATTGTCCCGGTAAGCTTTTTGTCTGTCTCGCGCAGGTATGTGAGGCCCCACTGAGTGAGGACGCCGGCGTCTACTCCGCCGTCGATGATGTTTTCGTACTGCTGGGCGGTCATCGAACTGTCGTACAGGTAGTTGCCCGGCAGGGGGTTATTCGCCGGAACGGGCAGCTCGGAGGGTGCCGTCCAGGACTTGTTCAGGCTTACGTAACCCTGAGAATCGTAGAGCCTCGTGAGGTATGTGTGGGTGCTGTAAACCTGGTCGGTGAGGAGCTTTTCGCTCTGGGCAATCTGGCCGCTGAGGCTGATGCCCGTGATGTGGAATTCGTCCACCGGAGTGCCGTTTTCCGTCATCTGGCAGAAGACGAAACGGAGTTTGGATACGGCACGGGTGAGCGTAAGGGTGCTGATGTTGAGTACCGGATACTCTCCGGTCATGGGCTCGTTCTTCATCATGCCCGCCATGGGAAGACCGGTGGACGGAACGGCGGTAACGAGGTTGTCGACACCGAATCTGTCGGCATCCATGATGAACGCAGTGAGGTCGGCGGGGGATACCTTGGCCCAGTCGCCGGCTGCGGAAGTGAATTTGTCCAGGGTGAAGCCGGCCGATTCACCGTTGATGACGGCGTAGACGTCGACGTTGGGGAGCGGATTCTCCTCGAGGATGTTCTTGTCAACGGCGATGGAGAACCTGGCGGCGGAACCGTTGCTCAGGCCGGTGGCGGCGAGGGCGTCGGGGTCGAGGGTCTTGTAGCCGATGAGGCCCGCGGACGTGGTGGCGCCTGCGCGGAACACCCATACCTGCAGGCTGCTGACTGTGCGCTCGGCGCTCCAGGCGCCGTGGACTCCCGTTTCCGCCTTGGTGAGGACGGCGTCGGGGATGACGACCTTCACATTGAGCACGGGGTCGTCCAGGAAGACGATTTCGCGGAGTGAACAGGACGCCGCCAGCACCGCAAGGAGCAGTGCCGAAATGGCGAAACGTATGCGTGCGAACCTGTTCATCAATACATGGGTATCTGGACCGGCGTGCTGCCGACCCATTTCATTTCAGTCTGTACCCCGATCTGCAACTGGGGGTCGCGGAGTTCGGGGATGGTGTTGTACGCGGTGGAAAGGCCTTTGACGGTGATGTGAGCTTCCGTGATGTGGTCCTGCAGGAAGACGCTGTTGATGGTCTCTCCGGTGTTGTTGTTGGCCTCGGACAGCTTGAGTATGCCTACAAGGTAGAACTTGCTGCCGGGGTTGACTGCGCAGCCGCCCGCTCCGTAGAACGGTGCGCCGCTGTTGTTACTGAACTCCAGTGCGTAGTGGACGTCCTGGTTGTTCTCCGTCTGTACCACAAGGGTATGGACGGGCTTGAGCGTCAGGCCGGAGGCGGCGCTGGCGATGTAGGCCCGGGGAGTGGCGCCGTCGTTGACGTCGGAGTCGAAGATGCAGTAATTGTCTCCCGCCCGCGGCGTGAAATTGAAGGACTGGTGCCTCTGCTCGCTGATGAGCACTCCGGTAAGCGGGAAATTGGTGTTGGTGATGTTTACCGTCTGGGCCCTGCTGTCGAGCAGGTTGGCGGTACCGCCCTCGGAAACGGCATATTCAAAGACAAGTTTCAACTGCGCGACGCCGTACTGCAACGGGTCGTTGACCGCTGTGGAGGTGACTCCGGGGATAACCGTACTGCCGTAGGTGTACTTGTCGAGGATGGAGTTCCAGGTGGGATTGGACGATACGTATTCGCTGGCGACGTCCGGGTTGTCGGAGGTCTTCAGGGTGCTGCCGGTCCAGTACCAGAGGCTCGGAGGATAGCAGTAGGACGAGATCGGAGCGATGGCGCTGTTGGCAGAGGTGACCTGTACGAAGGAACTGCCGTTCCACTGAACGGCAACAGCTCCGTCCGGCAGGCCGCTGCTTGCAGGAATACCTGCATAGGGGCTCTTGAACGCGACCGTGGCGTTGTTTCCGGTGCCCGTAACGGTCACATAGGTGGAATTGTCGATGAGGTCGCGGATCTCCCTGGAAAGCTCGTAGACGTAGTAGTACGTCTGTGCGGTGGTCGAGTAGTAGCCGTAATATGTCTGGGTGTAGCTGTTGCTGTTGCCGGTGCTGTTTGCCAGGTCATAGAGGCCGTTGTAAATCGTCGTGAGCATTCCGGCGATGGCATCGGTGGAGCCCGAGAATGCAAGGCCGTTGCCGGTGAGCGTTTCGTAGGCGCTTACCAGCGTCTGGTAATTGTTGTACTCGGTGGGTGTGTCCCAGGTGTACGTCCAGGTTGTCTGGGTGGTGGACCGGCGGTTATATCCGGTAAGGGAGACCCGGGCCTCGGCAATGCTGTTGAGGTAGGACAGCACCCCCTGGATGGCGGAATTCATCGACGCCTCCGCAGCCGCATCCATCAGCGGTTCAAGCTCGAACCACATTTCCGCCGGGGCCTCCGCTGTCTCGAGACCGTGCTGGCGCAGGACGCCGTTGCGGTGCTTGAATTCCACTGAATCCGAAGGCGTGGCGCTGACCGGTTCGTCTATCGCCCTGCCGTACGCGAGCACGGATGAGGTCCCCGACCTCATGAAGACTCCCTGATATAGGTGGGAGTTGTTGTTGGACACGAGTCCGTCGCCTGCAGAAGCGCTCCAGGTGGGCGTAATGCCCCGCTGGGGAAGCTGTAAATTGCTGCCGTGACGGGTGTCCGACGCCGTGATGGGGTTGTTGGTCCTGAAAGGAATTACGTATACCTTCTCAATGCCGCGGAAGACTGTGGGGTCGGAGCCGGCCTCCACCTGGGTGACGGCGTCGCTCATCTTGGTGTCCGGAAGGCCCGAAGAAGGCTCCAGGGACAGGGCAAGATGGGATTCGACAACCATCTGTACGCCGCGGCTTGAATTGAAAAAGTCCTCCGTTGAAACGGGTTCGCACGCAGGCAGCCAGACCATCGGCAGCAATGCCGCGGTTGCTATTACCAAAGTACGTGCGAAGCGTTTCATCGGAGGCCTTTCTGCCAGCAAGGCAGCAGCCCGGAGAAGGGCTGCCGCCTACTGACTATGCGTAATTGTAATTATTCAAAACTAATTGCTGCCGAGGATGATGTCGTCGAACACGAGGCCGGTGCTCCAGCTCAGGTCGACGCTGAGGCCGAGGCTGATCTGCGTGGAACGGAGGTCGGGGACGGTGACATAGGCATGCTGGAGGGAAGTGTCGCCGATCACGAAGTTGGCGGTGGTCATGTAGTCCTGGATGAATACGCGCTTTGCCTGGATGGTGTTGCCGGAGGCGTCGTAAGGAGGAAGTGCGTAGTCGGTGGGCCAGGTGATGGTACCGGCAACGGTGGTGGGATCGAGTTTACCGATGAGGTAGAAGATACCGTCGTTGCGGACGAGGTTCTCCTCTCCCCAGAAGTCGGTTCCGGAGGTGTTCTTGAGCTCGAGTGCTACATAGACGACCTGCTGGGCGTCGGCAGCGAGAGTGGGATTGTAGTTATCCCAGACGAGGGTGTAGTTGGCCTCACCTGCTGAGCCGTATGCGGGAATGGCGGAGGAAACGATGTCAGTGTCGTAGATGACGGTGTCGAAGGTGGGGCTTGCAGCCTTTGCAACATAGTTCCAGCCCATTGTTTGCTCCTGTCCGCCGACGAGGATACCGATAAGTTCAAAGACGCCGCCGGCGTTGGCTGCGATGGTCTTGTTGCTTTCGGTGGCGCCATTGCGGGCGGCCTGGATTGCTGCGTTGTTGTCCTGGAGTACGCCTGCGCCATATTTTACGGTGCTCTTGAGGAGTGCGGAACCGTAGTTGATGTTGTGGGCCATTGCTACGCTGCGGGTGGTGGACTTGACATGGTTGCCGATGGCGCTCCAGTCGGAGGTCCAGCTGGCGTCGTTCATCCATTCGCCGGAGGCGTTGCCGCCGCCGTCAGGATAGTCGGTGGTGATGTGAGGAGTGTCGCTCACGCGGAGAGGAGAGTTGCCGAAGTAGCAGAGCTCTGCAGGATACATGACCTTGGTGTAGGCGAAGGTGGCACCGGGGCCGAGTGCGGCAGTGCGGTATGCCCAGGTGTGGACAGGGTGGCTGCCTGCGTTGGTTGCAACCTGGAGCTGGAGACCGCCCATAGGGATATGATAGATCTCTCCGGGGAACATGTCGAGGTCTTCGGTGGCAAGGGTGTTGGCGGTCAGGCCGTAGCTTGTCTTGATAGCGCTGATGGACCTCAGGGGCAGGGAAGTGGAGGATGCGTCGATGAATTTGGCGATTTCGTCCTTGAATGCGCTAGCGAACTGCTTGGTAACGAAATCAAGGTAAGTGGAAGCTGCGGTGTTGGTGATGCCGTTGGCGACCTGGTACAGGTCTGCGAACATGCGGTGGATTGCAGGGCCGGATCCTGCACGGAGCTCATTTGCGTCAATCGTATGGAGTGCGACATAAGCCTCGGCGAAGATTTCTCCGTTGCTGCTCAGTCCAAACAGGGGATCGACAGGGGAATTGGTAGCCTTGGTGATGGCGCCGGTGGAAGGATCGACGTTTACGAAGTCGCTCCAATAGATGTCGATGTCATTTGCGTTGGTGCTGCCGTCGCCACCGTCTCCCGCTGCCCAGGTAAGGGTACCTGCTGCGGCCTGGAACCTGAAATTGGAAAGGGAATTGAGAGCGGCGATGAGAACCTGCTCATACTGGGCGAATTCGGTCTCCTTGGCTGCGGGGAATGCGCGGACGAGGGAGAATGCGTGGTTCGAGATGTCTGCGTTTGAAGCATTGAAGTCAATTTTGCCCTGCTCTACCTCGGGGTTGGAGCCGGTCTGGGGAGCCTTGCCCCAGAACATGAGGGCGTTGGTCTCGAGAGGGAGGGCAAGCTCGATGACACGGCGGCTCTTGGGGGAGCCGTCAGGGTCGAGGGCGCCCTGGGTCAGCAGGTTGCCGAGAGCATAGGTCTTGTCGGATGCAGTTGCGGTTGCAACGTGCTTGCCGTCGTTGGCGACACCGAGTTTGTAAGCGAAAAGCTGGGCGTCGGAGATGCCGCGGAAAGTCTCCGCGGTAGTGGCCTGGGTATTGGCCGAGCTCATCTTGGTCTGAGGGGTCATGCCCGTAGAGACGTTGAAGACGAAGTCTGCGTTGACGGTGTTGGTCTTCGCATCGAAGTTGGGGTTGACGGCCTCCTTGGGAGTACATGCAACCGCGCTTGCAAGAACTATCGCACCTGCAAGGAAAAGTTTGACTGAATTACGCATATTTTGAAAAAAAATAATTAACACGGTATGTTACATAACCAACATAGGATACAAAGATAAAAATAAATAATGAAAAAAAACCCATTCTACGCGTGCAGAAATGGGTTTTTGCTGTTTCGCGAGGTTTCGAATGAAACGCTCCGAAATCCCGCGGGGGGGGGTAACATATTGGTTTTCAAAAACTTCGCTACGGCTCGTCTATTCCGACGTATTTGACCGTCCACCCGGCAGGGACAATCTTGTTCCAGGATGAGGTGTAATTGCTGACCGGATTGAGCGAAGCGTCCAGCCAGAGTTCACCTGCAGCGGCTCCGCTTCCGCACCAGTTGGTGCCGTCGGAGATGAATTCGTCGTCGCGGTAACCTTCCTTGCCGAGCATCTTTATGTAAGTTATCTTCACGCATCCGTAGAACATTCGCTGGTAGCATCCCTGCGTAAGTTTCGAGGCAGCCAGGACCGGCGCATTTTCAAGGTTGGCGCAGTTGTAGAACATGTTGCGGTAGCAGGTCTTGCCAAGCGATGTGGCCGGCAGGAGCTGTGGACCGCGCTCCAGGTTGGTACAGCTGTCGAACATGGACTTGTAGGCGTTCTCCGATACGCTCAGCATGGGAATCTCAAGATCGTAAGCGTCGATGAGGTTCGTATTCGCCTTCAGGAAGTCCAGGAAGGTTGCGCCGCTGACGGTTGAGCCCTCCGATTCATAGCTGTCGCCGACCACCAGGGAAGCGAGGTTGCCGCCGATCTTGAACTTGCCGCCGGTGCAGGAGAACCTGCCCTGGTTCCATGACTTCGCAGGCGAAGCGTGGCTGCCCGCGCAGAAGCTGGCCTTGTGCCCTGCTGCCACCGCAATGGTCTGATTGGAATTGTATGCTATCCAGTCACCGTCGTCGATCTTGTATTCGCCGGCGTGGTAAAGTTTGGCCACACAACTCTCGATGGCGACTACGTAGAAGTGATTTGTAGGCCTCGACGGAGCCGCCACGTTCTCGAAGGTGGCGCTGGCCTTGGAGAAATACTCGTTGTAAACCCATACGGTCGTGGCGCTCTCGGCCCTGTTGGTCTTGAAGTAGCAGGGGAAAGTACGCTCTCCGTTGACAACCGCAAGTCCTGAATACTCATTCCAGGAAAGTGTCCTGTGGAAATAGTATGCGGGGGTGTCCTTGAAGGTCGATTCGCTCGTGGCGATCGACTTGCCCGAAACGACCGGAAGGCTGACTCCCTTGGATGTGTCCGGAGTCAGGGTCCCGCCCTCGGGTTCGACGATGAAATCCAACGGGAACATGGACTCCGGAAGTTCCGAAGGGACGGTTATGTCAACTCTCACGGGCGTGCCGGTGGCAAGCAGCACAGGGCTTTCGCACGTGACTCTCAGGGGCTGCTTTTTCTGCAGCGTGATTTCAACCTCCCTGTAGAGGCGCAGGTCCTGGTGGTTGCCGGGGTTGTGGCCGGTGATCTTTATCTTCTGTGTCAGGGTCTCGTCCCGTGGCTCCACGGTGTTGAAACGTATGGTCCTGATGCCTTCCACGCCTCCGACGGTGGCCGCCTCGGGGAAGAAGAAGCCTCCGGACGCCACGCGGTGGCCGTTGTCGTCATAGAGGATGAGGATGTCGTCGCCGCCGCCTTCAATGGGTTCCAGTTCTACCCTGACCGCGACAGTGGTGAGATTGGGCACGTCGGAGTTGACGTCGTTGAAGAAACGCGCATACAGTTCGTAGTAGCCGTCTTCCGACGGGCCGCTGTAAGTCCTTGTCATGAAGGGCTCCACCACCAGGCGGGTGGTGCCGTTGGAGATGTCGGAAAGGTGCCTCATGGAGACGTCGGCCGATATGTCCTCGGCGCCTGAAGATATTGCGGCGGCTTCCGGGGTAAGGACGCCCTCGGAGGAGATTCTGTGCAGCTGGATGTTGTAGCGGAAGTTCCTGTAGATGGGATAGTACCTGGAGACGGTCTGGTTGCCTTCGACCTTCGTTTCCATCAGGTCCAGACGGTAATAGTAGTAATTGTCGTCCTCCTCGAACTTGCCGCACACGATGATGAACGTAGGGCCGATATGGTCTGTGGGGACTCCGCGCTCGAATATGTAGAAACCGCTCTCGGTGTCGTTGGCGTCGTACTTGATGACCCTGCCGTCGCTGGTCTCCGGGTGCTCGAACTCGGATGCGGGAGGGATGAAAGTGCTCAGGGCCACGCCGGCGGGCATGTTGCCGGGATACTTGATGCCGTCTTCCAGCTCTTCGAAAGAACTCTTTTCATAGCCGCTCAGCAGGTATCCGGAGATGGTTTTGAAGTCGAAGCGGTTGGCTGCGACCGGTTCGTTGCTGCGGTACGGCACGACGGAGCCCCTTTCGGGATAGTAAATGACGGAATAACTGTGCAGTTTGAAATTGTCGGCCGCGTTGCTCACCTGGATCTTGGCGAAGTTCCTGATGAGCGGGATGTACTGGAAGAAACTCAGAGTGTTGTCGTCCGGGATGTAACTGCCGTTCTGGACCACCGGCAGCTGGGTGTCGGTGTCGATCCTGGCCTTGATGTACGGCACCTGCAGTTTCTGCCAGTATGCCTGCTTGTTGTCGTACGACAGCATTCCCGGCAGGCATTGGTACGAGTACGAACCGGAGACGAGCTGGTTTTCGTCCACGTTGCCGAGGAAATGTATGGTGCGGCTGAAGTCGGAAAGTTCCAGCTGGACCTTGAACCTGTACAGGGTGGTGTGACGGTCTCCTTCGGGCAGGGGGAACTTGTCAGACGGAATTTCGTGGTTCTGCAGCGTATCGACCAGGGTGGCTTTCCTTATGTACTTGATGCTCTGGCTGCTGCCGCAGACGACAAGGTAGATCATGTCCGGGTCGAGGTAGGGCGTGCCGGTGATTTCGCCGTCTCCGTCGGACAGCGATTTGGTCGCAGGGAGCAGCGTGACGTCCGGAACCGTGAAGGTTATGGTCACGGGAGCGCCCTCGAGAGAACCGTCCACGGAGGAAACTCCCGTCCGGTCCAGTTCGGCCACGCAGGACACCGCCATCAGCAGGGCGGTCAGGTATGTCAGCAGCCTTCTCATGGTTCCCTGTCCCCCCATACGAATTGCGAGCGCGGGTTCCACTGCTCGTCGCCCCAGTACCAGGAGTCGTACACGCAGCGCAGGAGCGCGGTTGAATTGGTGCTGGCGGTCACCGTTCCGCTGGAGGTGTTTACGTTTACCACACCGTTGGCGGACCAGTAATCGCCCCTGAACATGAATTCGAAGACGCCTTTGGCGGACAGCTGGGCGATGAACCTGATTTCGCTCATCGTGGGTATGCGCCACCTTCCGCCGGGGAAACCGTCTTCCTGGTAGCCGGCACAACGGTACTTGGCCTGGGATTCGGTGAGGTTTCCGAATTCGGTTCCTCCCAGTTTCGTCGAAATCCTGTAGGCGGGAGCCAGCATGTTGGCCGTTCGGGCGGATTTTTCCGTCGGGCGGTAATACGTCAGGGGGCGGGTCTCTCCGGTGAGATACAGGGGATTGTTGATGTCCCCGTCTACCACGGGCGCCGGGGAGAAGTTGGACGGATTGCCGGTCCTGTCTTCAAGGATCGCGTCCGCTGCGGTGTTGCCGTTGTTTACGAAACTGTATCCCAGCACGGGGACGGTTTGATCGTATCCGTCGATACGCGGATCTCCGATCACGAATTCAGAGTTCTGCGGAAGCACGGTCACGTTGATCCTGAAAATGTCGCGGCCGCCGCCAGTGTACCATACCGCACGCCACTGGTATTCCCTCTTGTTGTTGTCCGTGGAGAAATGGTAGTAAGGATCGGAAGAAGAGGAATTTGTAATATTGTCTCTGCGGATAAAGCGCCCGTTGTCGATATAGACATACCCCCAGGGCATATCCGACCATGGCGCGGAACCGGTGTCGTAGCCGTAAACGCTGCCCTTTTTCTTTATCGCGCTGTCGGAATTCATGCAGGATTCGATATAGATGCCCGGATACTGGATGATGGTGATATGCTTGAGGTACTCGTTGTACGGATAGGCCCCGGGAATGAGGTCGTCGTGGACGATGTCGAACTGGATGGTGTACGGGGAATAGTCGAAATCGTTCTTGGTGTAGTCGTTCTGGAGGGGATGGTCCAGTTCTATGGACGTGGACGTGTTGGAAAGCCATCCGGAGGGTTCGTACTTCGCCTGGCCGTCGGGACTCTGGTCCTGGCCGTTGAAGTCCAGGTAATACGTTCCCGAGGCGGCGTCTTTCCGCACCCAGGCGTGGTACTTGGTGTTGTATTTGTCCACCACGTCGCTCTCTTTCGTGATTTCGCCGTAGAACGGGCGGGTCGCGGTCACGCTGCCCTCCACAATCTTGACGTCGTGGCTGGACAGGAACGGTATGCTCAGCGTTTCCTGGTTGTTGAGCTCCTTCACCCTTGTATCGACCGAGAGGTAGCGCGCCTTGCTGATGACGGCATATTTGTCGATGGGCACGCTCTTGTTCTGCCAGTCGAGGATGTAGCAGGATGTGGGGTACAGATAGGCCTTGCCCTCGTCGGTCTCGGAGCCCAGGATGGCGACGTCGAGGTTGAAATGGTACCAGTCGTTCCTTTCGAAGCTGTCGAGGGGGATTATTACCTTGTAGTAGTATTTGCGCCTGTCGTAGGAATAGCCGTTGTCCTCGGAGCGGCGCCAGTCCATTTCGAGCTTGAAGTAGGGCTGATGCGGCAGCGGCTGGGTGTAATCGGGACGGCCGTTGGACCACGCTACGGGGTACGAATACATCGGGTAGGTGTTGTAATAGACGGTCTCGCCCGAGCCGTTGTCCACGGACGTGTGAGCAAGGTATTCGGTGCCGTTGTCCCGCAGGAACGGGCGCCTGCATTCATCGGCGCTGTAGGAGAAGAACTCCGGAGAAGCGTTGTCGGCAGCGGTCTGCGTGCCCAGGGTGACGTTCTTTGCGCCGTCCACCAGGTAGATGCGCATGGTGTGAAGGACCGGGGTCCAGACTTCGTCGGGGTCGTCCACTCCGGTGTGCTTGAGGATGACGGTGTCGGCGACGGAGATGGCCGTGGTCATCTTGGCGGCGAAGCGGGTGACGTCCACCGTGCCGCTGGCGCTGATGAGGGCCGTGTCGTCGTAGGTGATGACCGTGCTGCCGTCCATTATGAAGCTGTCCTGCACGTAGCCGGTTTCCGTCGCGGCGAAGTCGGTAGTGACGGCCACTGCGGCGAGTGCGGCGCGGGAAGTGCCGGCGAGGGAGGTGCCGGAAACCAGGGAGCCCTTGTAATTGACCACGGCGTAAACGGTGGCGCGCATGCCGTTGGCCGCCGTAAACAGCTGTTCGGCCTCAACCCTCGTAAGAACAATGGTAAAAGTGGCCTCCCAGCGGCCTTCGGTGTGGACTACGGGGTCTTCGTCGAGGTCTATCCTCCTGTGATAGACGGCGTCGGCGGTGGCAGAAGGCGTGCTGCCCGGATAGAAGAAGAAATCGACTGACCGGATGAGGTTCTCGTTGAACCGGGTCTCTCCGTCTTCCGGTGCGGACTTGGTCTGTGCTGGGTCTTCGCAACGGACGGTGATGCTCAGTCCGGGAGCGGGGTTCACGGGCGCATAATCCTTGGTACACGCCGCCATGAGAAGCAGCGCGTACGCAATCAGGATATGTATCATGCCCTTTTTCATCATTCGTCCCAGTTCTGCTTGAGTATTATCCTGTAGTAGTCGATGGACTCGGTGTCGAGGTCGATCCAGCGCTCGTTGTCGCCGATTTCGACGCAGAAGTGGATGTCGATGTAGTTGCCTTCCAGTTCCGCCGCCGTGTGCGTGCCGGGGTCGACCGAAATCGAGTATTCGATGCGGCAGTCCTCGGTCCTGCCGTTTTCCATGTTGAGGTAGTTCGGGTAGATAACGCTCACCATTGGGGTGACGGTGAATATGCCGTCGACCACGGTGTGTCCCTCGAGGGCGCCGGGAACCGGTACGATGTGTATCTTCTGTCCTATCGGCGTGGCGATGAGGATGTCCCCTTTTATGATGTTGGGCTGTCCGCCCAGTGTGTGCCAGAAGAAGATGTCGTAGTAACCGTCTGCATTCTGTATCTTGGTGAACGTGGCGGGGTCCGTTTCGGGTATGGTGAAACGGCGTACGACGTTTACGGTAGCGACGGTGTGGTCCTGAGTGTAGGTGGTCTTGTCCCAGGGAAGGACCACTATCTTGAACTGAAGGGTCCGCGTGGCCTCTGCGAAGTAGGCGTACAGGATCCAGGAATGGTTGCGGGAGAGGACGTTGTCGGACGGCATGGTGAAGGTGGCCGTGAGGTCCTCGTCCCCGGTGTTGTAGGTGATGGTGCCGGAAATGACCTTGTCGGTTTCCCTGATGTAGATGGGGCCCGACTGGGAAGAGGCCACGATGACGGAGTCGAGGCGGCTCTCGTATTCCCGGGCGGTTTCGGTCTCGTGCCCGGTGCTGCGGAACAGCAGTTTTTCCGGGTCGGCGCAGATGGTGATGTCCGCGTTGGACATGAGCGGCGCACCGCCGTTTCCGGCAATGGTGGCGGCCAGCGGCGTGTAGCCGTCGATGTCGAACAGGTTGTCGGTGGTGCCGTATTTTTGGGTGGTGAACAGTTTCTCGGATGCGGCGATCTGGCAGTCGTGGCCCGTAGCCGTGCCGCCGAAACTGATGCTCTTGACCACGCAGGCGGAATTCCTCGGTACCGCAGGGTCGGTACCCGACGCGGGCGTGCCCTGCTGGCTGAAGACGAAACGGATTTTGGAAACCGCCCTGGTAAGGTTGACCGTGGAGATGTTGAGGACGGGATAACCTCCTGTGACCTGTGCCTCCTTGAGCACTCCGGACATGGGGATCCCGGTGGCGGGAACGGCCATCGTAAGCGGCGAAACGCCGAATGCGGAGCCGCTGAGGACGAGGGCCTCGAGTTCGCTGCGGGCCGTGCCTTCTCCAAGGGTGGCGTCGGCTGCGTTGGCAAGCGCATACACATCGACCCTGGTCCCGTCCTGGCTCAGGGTGTTGAACATTTCCCGGCTCAGGGGCATCGCAAAGCGGGTAATGGCTGAATGCGGGAGGCCGGTGTCGGTAAGTTGAGCGGCCGTGAAGCCCTTGTAGCCCACGGGCTGCCCGTCACTTGTGCCCCCGTGCAGGAAGACCCAGAGCTGGAGGGAACTGAAGACTTTCTCGCTTGCAATGGCGCCGACGCTGCCGGTTTCCGCCTTGGTGGCGACGAGGTCGGGGATGTAGATGCTGACGGACAGCTCCGCCGTATCTTCTTCGGGCGCGGATTGACGGCACGAAACGGCCGGCAATGCCAGGAAGAGCATTACGGTGAAGTTCAATATGTGTCTAAGCTTCTTCATCCCTTCTTGTCAGAACGGAAGTTTGATTCCTCCGGGTTCAACCTGTATCCAGTCCATTTCCGCCACGACGCCCAGTTCCAGCTGGGGGTCGCGGAGGTCGGGGACGGCATTGTAGGCGTTGCCCAGGTTCTCCACTTTGATATAAACGGTAGTCTTGTGGTCGGAGTCGAATACGCCGGCGATGTTCTCGGTATCCGGCTTGGTGCCGCCTCCGGGCTTGAGTTCCCCGGCCAGATAGAATTTGCAGCCGGGAGAGACGATGCCCTGCTGGCACTGGAACGTAGAAGATGTGTTGTTCTGGAATTCCAGCGCAAAGTGTACCGCCTGGTCGTCGGCGGTGGGGAGCACCAGGAGCTGTACATACTGGGATGTGCCTCCCAGCGTGACGCCGCTGATGTTGTTGTCGTAAATGAAACGGAACTCGGACGAGGCCTTGGGCGCGAAACTGTAATCCACGTCCTTCTGGTCTCCGATGATGATGCCGGTGAGGGGGCATCCCGCTGCCGCCGCCGCGCTCGCGTCGGGTGCGACGAAGCGGAACTCCACGAGCCCGTTGCCGTACTGCATCTGGTCCACTATCGCGACTGACCTGGTCGCGGAACTGACGGACGTGCCGTCGGAATAATAGGACAGGATGCTTCCCCAGGTGGGGTTCTGGGGCTTGTACTGGTCGGTTACGTCTGCGTTTGAGGAGGTTTTGACGGCGCTGTTGGCGTAGTACCACAGGCTGGGCGGATAACAGTAGCCGGACATGGGTACGAGCGACACGTTCACCCCGTCGATGACCTTTATGAAGCGGTTGCCGTTCCACCACATGCCGATGGCTCCTTCCGGAATGCCGTAGGAAGACGGGAAACCGCTTCCGGCGGCGCTGCGGGCAGTCTGGAGGTCTGCGAGCACTCCCATCACCGCATTGATGGCGGCGGGATTGGAGCCGTTGTACCGGGAGAGTTCTCCGAGTATGGTCTGCTCGATGCGGTACAGCGTCTGGTACGAACACGCCGCAATCCGGTTCTGTATGGTGAAGGCGTCGAGGAAGGCAATGATCTCGGGGTCTTCCGTGGCGCGCATGCCCTCGACCACGCCGTTCAGGGCGGCGATCATGCCGTCCGCCGCCTGGTCTATCGAACTTATGTCTGAAGATTCAAGGACGGGCTCCAGGCAGAACGAAATGTCGGCGGTGGTGCTGGGGTTGTCCAGCCCCGAGGGCGTCAGGACGCCGTTGACATGCTTCCCCTGTCTGGTGGCGGCGTTGCCGGAATCCATTGTTTTCCCGTATGCGAGCACGCGGTTGGTGGACAGGGGAACCTTTACGACGGGGTAAAGATGTGAATTGTTGTTGGCAACCAGGGAGGTCTTGCCTATTACGGGATTCTGGATATAGACGTTGGTGCCTCCGAGCCTGGGGTTGCCGGCGCTTACCGGGGCGGCGGATTCCGTCAGGAACGGAACGATATGCACCTCTTCTATCCCGCGGAATCCGGTGCCGTCCTGGGTAATGGCCGCAGTCATCTTGGTCTGGACATGCGGAACGTCGCCCGTCGACTTGAGCGACAGGGCGAGGGAAATGTCGTTGTACTGGGAATAATCAGCCCCGTCCTCCAGCGGGCGCATGAGGCACCCGCCGGAGACAAGGGCCGTTATGGCCAGACACGTGACAGTTTTCCTTACGTTCACGAGTCCGGACAGAGGTTACAGGGAGATGTTGTAAGTGTATCCTGAATGCCACTTGAGGTCTACGGACAGACCGAGGGACATCTGGGTGCTGGCGAGGTTAGGAACGGTGACGTATGCATTCTTCAGGGAATCCTCTCCGAGGGTGAAGGTGGCGGAGGTCACGAAGTTCTGGATGAAAACGCGGTTGATCTGCTTGGAGTGGCCGGCGACTTTGCCGCTGGGAACAGCCTCGCTGTCGACACCGTACACGGGAGGGATGGCGTATTTGCTCTCATCGGGCCATACAGGCAGGGCGGTGACGGAAGTGCTGGTGGCGGTTGCGACGGGCAGTTCGGCGATAAGGTAGAAGATGCCGTCCTTGGGAACGAGATTGTCTTTGCCCCAGAAAGCGTCGCCTTCGTTCTTGAACTCGAGGGCTACCTTGACGGAGGACTGGGCGTTATCTGCAAGGGTCTTGTTGTAGTTGTCGAGCACGAGGGTGTAGTTCTCGCTGCCGGTCGGGGTGGGGATGGTGCCGCTGGCGATGGCGTCGTCATAAACTACATAGGTGAACTCGCTGCCGGTAGTGGCCTTGGGGAGGAACTGCCAGTCCACGGTGTTGATCTGGCCGCCCACGAGGACACCGGTAAAGGTGAGGTGGTGGTTGTCGATGGGGATCAGGTTGTCGTTGGCGTCGCCGGTCTTGGCTGCCTTGTTATCCTTGAAGTGGGTGAAGCCGCTTCCGATGGCAAGCTTGCTCTCGAGCAGGGCTACACCGTAGTTGATGTTGTTGCGCACGGCGATGCCGCGGGTATTGGACTGGACCCTGGAGTTGTTCATCCAGCTCTTGACTTCCCATTTGTTGCCGGAGGTAGTGTCATCATCCCAGGGATTTACGCCGTTGGGGTAGTCGTTGGTGGTGACGTCCTGGCTGGTGGTGCGGATAGGGGAGTTGACGTAGTATGCAATCTCGGCGGGATAGAGATAGTTGTTGGGGTTGAAAGTGTTGCCGGGATTGGCGAGGGCCTGGTTGGGATCGAGATACTCGAACTTGCCGGTAGTGGCGTCATACCGCAGCTGGGCTGCTCCGTCGGGGATGGCGAACTGGGTGTGAGGGAAGGATGTGATATTCGTTACACCAGAGAAATTTGCGTCCCAATCAGCCGCGGTGATAGCGCCTGCTGTAGTAGCGTTGCTTTTCATGGTGCCAACATCCTGGAACTCCATGGCATCAGTGAAGTAACGTCCCTTGCGCAGCATAATCTGGTCGGCCAGGCGGCAGGCATTGGCCTCTTCGTTGCCGGTAGGCTCAGCGTTCTGGACTGTCTTGACGACATCGATGAGGGAAGTCATCATACCCTTGATGGCTGCGGATGAACCGGCACGGTATTCACCGCTCTCGATCTTGGTGAAGGTGGAATATGCTGCGCCGAGGATTTCCTCGAGGCCGGTCAATGTAGGACGCTGAGTAGCATCGTCATATTTGGCTCCGAGATCTTTCCAGGAAAGTGCGGGAAGATTGGTATAAACGTCCTTGGGGTCCTTGGGGTCGCCGGTAGCGGTGTAGGAGTCACTGGTTCCCATTGCCGAGATTTCGGTGCCGATGATACGGTTGATGATGAAAACCATCAAGTCTCCGGTGTGCTTGTAGTTGGTCTCATTCTCAAGCCTCTTCACCAGGTCGAAATGGGTGTTGGAAGGGGTCTTGTCCACAACGTAAGTCAGTTTGCCGGTGGCGTTGCTCGTGGTGGCGTTGATGGCCTTGCCATAGAAAAGCATTGCGTCCACATCCACGGGGACGTTGAGCTGGACGATGCGGTTGGAGCTGGATGCGGCGTTGTTGGCTGCGTTGATGGAGCCGTTGGAATAAAGGGTTCCGAGGGCGTAGTCGCGGTCGGTGGCAATGTTTGATTTGAGCACGAAAGGCTCGGTGGTGAGAGCGGTAGTGCTCATGCCGGTCTTGAACGCCATCACGTGGGCCTCGTTGATGCCGAGGAAGTTGGTGGCCTTCTGGACGCTGGTGGCGGTCATCTTGGTCTGGGGCGAACTGGTGTTGACGCTCAGCACGAACTGGGTGGTGACCTCCTTGGTCTGGGGGTTGTAGTCGGGGTTGTCTGAAACCTCCTCTTTGGGGGTGCAGGCAACGGCTGCCGCAAGGACTATCGCCCCTGCGAGAGAAACTTTGATGAATTTACCCATAATTTTATATTAGTTGTTAAATTGAATTTCTAAAGCGGTATGATGTGGGAGCCGGCCTGGTTCCAGTCCAGGGTGGCGGATACGCCGACGGAAGTGTCGTCGGTATAGACTATGCCGTCTGCGCCGATGCGCACGCGGATGATCTTGAGCTGTCCGGCGCGCAAGGGCTGGATGAGTCCGAGGCGGCTCTCCGTGATGGAACCGTCCGGCAGGGTGACGTAAACGACCCACTCCCAGAGGGCTTCGTCAGCGTTTTCGGCGATGAAGGGGTCGGTGGTTTCAATGACGACCTTGCTCTCGGGATTGGGCTCCCTGGAAGGGAACTGGACTGTGACGTAGCAGCTTTCCGAGCCTTCCTCCACCTTGACGAAGTCGGCCTCCACAAGGGGATTCTTGTTGAAGACGTAGGTGCTGTCGGAAATGTTGAACGAGTCTGCGAATCCGGTGGTGAACGCCTTGAATCCGCTTATTTCGGGCGTGCCGACGGCGGCATTGTCAACCACCAGCGCCGTTGCGCAGTTGGCCATATACAGCTGCACCAGAAAGTTCTGGTCGACGCCCTCGAGGATCTTCATCGGGAGGCGTGCGGTGAACAGGCCGGTGTTGTGGGTCTTGATGACGTTGTTCTCGTCCGGGACGCTCTGCAGGAGGCGCGAAGTGCCGCAGGCTTCCTCGTCTTCGAGGTCCACGAGGTGGTTGTCGGCGATGTTGGCCACGGCCAGATGCATGTATTCACGCACAGGCAGATGCAGGGTGTAACTGGTCTGGTTGGCGTCCATGATGTCGCTGAAGTGCTCCAGGACGGGGCGCGGCTCGTAGTAGTCGTAGAACGAGAGGTCTACGTCGTGGGCGAAGTCGGAGAAGATGTCCTTGAGGTAGTTGCGGAGGGCCTTGGCTACGTGGATGTCGGCCTCCAGGCCAAGGACGGTGTTGATTTCCGTCTGGACGTTGGTCACGAGGCGCATTTCGTATTCGATGGAGTATTCGTCGGGGCAGCCGCTGAGGTCTTCGTCGACGAGGCAGCAGCTGTGGCATGCAAGTGCGATGCAGAATATGCTGAGGAACTTTTTCATCACTTCGAGTACTTTAAGTTGGCATATTCTTCCATATCCTTCAGATACTTGTCGTAGGCGGCCTTCTGGCGGGCGATTTCCTCGAGGCTGGCTAGGTTGCGGGCAGCGCTCTCATCGGTGGGAGCGGCCTTCCGCAGTATCTCCAGGGCTTCGGCCTCGCGGCCGTTGTAGAACAGGGCTACGGCATAGGCGTTGAGGCTGCGGGGATCGTCCCTCTTGGCCTCCAGGGCGCCGAGTGCGGCGGTGTACTCTTTCTGCTCGAGCAACCTTATGGCCTCGTTGATCTCGCGGGCGGAATTGTCGGGCACGTAGTCGTAGTAGATGCGGAGGTAACCGGAGTTACGCTGGTCGGCGAGGACGTTCTCGCGCAGGAGCTTGAACACCTTGCCGCCTTCCATCTTCTTGAGTTTCTGCTCGCGGCGGGCCGGGTCGGGTTCGGAGTCGATGAGGTCGATGACGGCCTGCAGCTGATCCTTGCTCAGGCCTGCTCCGCCTCCCTGCAGCACGAGGTCGTTGATCTCGTCGCGGAATTCGGTCCAGGCCGCGCCGCCGCCGACGGTGTCGAACATGTCGTCGGAGATGGACAGGCGCTCCTGGATATAGCGCTGGAGCGCAACGGCACGGGCGTCGGACAGGGCCTTGTTGTGTCTGGGCGTGCCTTCCACGGATGCCAGACCTATGATTTGTATCTTGGTGACGCTGCTGGTGGTGTCGGCGAGGATCTTCGAGGTGATGTCCATGATTTCGTCGAGCACGGGGCCGTTGTTGCGGTGTGCCATGGGGCCCTTTGCGGTGGGTTCGTCAAACTCGCGCAGGAGCTTTGACTTGTCCAGCTCGAAGAATACGTACAGGGGCGATTCTTCCTTGCGGAGGATGCGGTCGGGGGTGTACGGGCGGTATTCGCTGGAGGGACGGAGCACCGGGTGGTCCTTCTCGAGCTGGCCGGCGATGCCCTTCCAGTCCTCTGCCAGGGCGAGCACCGGGGCGAAGGCTGCCGGAGGTTCCACGGGCTCGGGTGCCTTGATGGTATCCAGCTGGGGAGTGGGCTCCGAGGGCTCTATAGCCTTCTCCTTGAAGAAGTTGTATGCCAGGTTGAGGCCGAGTTTGGGGACGATGGCGGGGCCGCTGGTCTTGCCGAGGTTGGCGCCGCACCATGCGCACTGGTAGCGGTCGGCGGTGTTGTATCCCGCCGCGAGGCCGGCTTCCAGTTCAAGGCGCAGGTGCTTGCTGAGCCACCAGGAATAACCGATGTTGATGCCCAGGCCGAGGAAGTCTCCCTGCAGGCGGTTCTCCCGCACCTCGGGGTACAGGCCGAGGGGGAAGGTGACTCCGCCTACGTTGTAGTGGGTCCAGAGGAGGTCTGCACCCAGCCAGAGGCCGCTGTAGTTGTACTTGGGCCACCAGCGCAGGCCGGGGACGACGGCGAAGTGGCGCCACTTGCTGTCAATCTTGGGGTCGTTGTCCCAGGGAGCCCAGCGGGGCCAGGGCTTGAGGCCTCCGACCATCCCGACGGTGATGTTGTTGCCAAGGGGGATCCAGAAGTGGGCGTTCGGGGTCGCGCTTCCCCAGTAGAACAGGTTGGTACCCAGGGAGATGGAATTCCTTCGCAGGGAGTCCAGCTGCCTCTGGGCGCGCTCCGCGGAATCTCTGCGGGCGTCGTCTGTCTGTGCCGACAAGGCGATACTCGACAGGAGAATCAGAATAACTATTGCTAACTTTGTTTTCATGGGCATATGTCCTGAACTTACAAAGTAACAAAAAAAATACGGAAGTTGTATGAAAAACTTCCGAAAAATGCAATTCTGTGCGTGTGGGAGGCGTTATTCGAAGCCCAGGACGGCCAGTCCGGAGGTCACGTCCGGGTGCTTCATGAAGCAGTCCCAGAGCAGGCCGCTCCGGTAGTTTTCGATCATCACTACGATGGGTCCCTGGTCGATGGCGATGTAGCTTCCGGCGAACCATGCGGCGTCCAGGCAGAAGGCATCCCGGAAGCCGTAATCGCTCCATAACCTGTCGCCGTAAGTGTAATAGAATGAGCGCATTGCGTCAAGGCTTTCCGCGGGCGTATATGGCATCGAAGCCAGTGCTGCCGTGGGTGCTATGGTGCCCCGGTCGTTGGTCGGAGAGGAGGCCGTATAGCCGCCCGAAATGTCGCTTGCGGTAAGCCCCCAGCAAGTGGCAGAATAGCCTGCGTGATGCTTGGGATTGGCGGCGCAATAGGCATGATTGATGCGTGCGTGGGCTACGTTCTGCTCCCAGTAGTCTGCGTATTGGTCCTTGAGCCCCCGGGGGTCGAGACCGAGGAAGGAATAATGCGCAAAGAACATCGGCCCGCCCAGGTCGCTTCCCAGCGGCAGCGTGATGTCGTAGAACTTGCGCCCGTTGCGCATGCCGCCGACGCGCGCCCAGCCGTTGTGATAGACCGAGGCCTTGACGGGATGTGTGGGGGAGGATGCGGCAAGCACGTAAGTGATCAGGCCCTCGTTCCAGCCGTTAATCTGCATGTTCATCGCCCAGCCTTTGTCGGGGGACCAGTGCCAGTAGAGGACATCCTGGCCGCCGCGGGTGTACCAGTCCCATTCCACGTCGCGCCAGATGGCGTCGATATCCTCCCGGATGCCGGCCTCTTCCGGCCGGTCGAAGTAGCCCGCCGCCGCCAGCAGTCCCTGGATGAGGAATGCGGTCTCGATGAGGTCGCCGCCGTTGTCGTTGGCGCTGAAGGGTATGGTGGCGCCGCTTGTGCCGTTGAGCCAGTGGGGGAACGCCCCGTGATACCGCACCGCCTTGTTCTTGAGGAATCCCGTTATGGTGCGCAGGCGCTCCGCGGCTTCGGCGCGGCTCACAAATCCCCGTTCCACGGCCACGGGAAGGCACATTATGCCGAATCCCGAACCTCCGGAGGTGACGGTCTCGCCGGACCCGAGCCGCTCGCGCGCAAGTCCGCTCACCGGGTGCGCGTAGTCCCAGAAATACTTGAAAGTCTGCCGCTGGACGAGCGTCAGGAGCTCCTCGTCGGGAATGCGGGGGAATTTGTCGGAGGGGTCGTAGGACGTGACGATGTTAAGTGAGTATTCGTCAATCAGCCTGACGCCCAGGTTGGCGCCCTTCTCCAGGACCAGGGAATAGCGCCGGAAGTGTTCCAGTGGCGATTCGGGCTTGACGACGACCGACTCTTCCGTAGGCCCTGCAACGATGGACAGTTTGCCGTCGTACCCGTTAAGATACAGTTTGTCCCCGTTCATCTTTGAGAGATTGACCGGGGAGGAAAACACCACCGTTATCTCAAGGGACGCCGGGTCGATCGAGTTCGCGAGTTTTCCTGACTGTATGGTGCGCCCGTCCACCTCGAAATGGTCCACGAAGGCCTTTACGAGGTCCTCCCCCGCCGACTGGCAGGCGGCAAGGAACAGGAGACAGAGGAGACGGGCGTACGTTTTCATAAGAAAAAAGCCGGAAGAGTCTTGCGCAGACTCTTCCGGCGTGAGATGGTCAATTAGTCAAGATTATTTGCAGCCGCTACTTCAGCCTGGAAGAGGGACTTGACCTCGGCGGCGCTGAGGCCCTTGTTGAAGATGCGTATCTCGTCGATCTTGCCGGCGAAATAGCTCAGCCATGTCTCGGCGGATTTTCCGGTCTCGCGGGAGGCGAAGGCGCCGATGTACATGCAGCTGACGTCGGAAAGGTTGAGTTTGCCGACCTTGGCCTGGTTGCCGTTGGCGTCGGCAGGACCGGCCCAGCAGAGGTTGGTGCCTTCGATGACACCCTCCTCGTTGGCGTTGCCCACGAGGGTTCCGTTGACGTAGAGGTTGGCGTAGGATGTGGCCTCATCATAGACGTAGGTCACATAAATCCACTTGTTCTTTGCAACCTCGGGTCCCTGGTATGTGGGATAGAATCCGCCCCACTCGGTGCCGTTGTTGAACAGGTAGCCCTTGAGGGTTACGCCGGCGTCGCCCTCTCCGTCAAGGAAGAGGTCCAATGCGCCCCAGTTGGGGTCGGTGCCGCCGTCGAATGTCATGATGCCGCCACGCTCGGTGGGAGCATTGACCCATGCGCTGAAGGTGAAGCTGGTGAGCTTCTTGAGGAAGTCGGCGGGAACGTTGAGCTTGAGATAAGCCTGGGTGTCGTGGCTCTTGCTGGCATTGACGTAGCAGCCGCCGCGGGCACCTGCTTCCGTGAACTGGCCCTGGCCGCCAAGTTCGGACACGGAAACGCCCTCACCGAGGGTGATGGCCTTCTCCTGGGAGTCCAGAGGGAAATAGGCTACGAGGTTTTCTGCGCCGACGGCAACGCCGCCGGTGGTGTCGGGTTTGACAGGTTCACAGGAAATGATAGCAGATGCTGCGGCTGCCATGGTTGCGAAAAAGAAAAATTTCTTCATGATTGATTTGTTAAAGGATTAATATTTAGGGTTTTGATTGAGATTTTCGTTAAGCTGGAGCTGTGTTGCGGGGATGGGGAAGAGGTTGTGCTTGCCTTCCACGAAACCGCGGGGGCCGAGCACCTCGGCCGCCTTGCCGGTGCGGATGAGGTCCATGAAACGGTCCTCTTCCATCGCAAGTTCGGCGCGCCTCTCGTCGAGTATGTTGTCAACGGTGGGCTCCACGGAGGCCAGTCCTGCGCGGGTGCGGACCTCGTCCAGGGCCATCTGGGCTGTATATCCCGAGGCGAAACTGCCGGAAGCGCCCCTTGCCACGGACTCGGCGAACATCAGCAACACCTCGGAATAACGGATGATGCGGATGTTGTAGTCGTAGCCGTAACCGTTGTTGCTCCAGTCGTTATAGGATGAGGGGGTATAGACCTTTCCGTTGTAGACCGGGTTGGGACAGTCCTTGCTGATGTAATCGCCCTCCGGAGTGGTGCTTCCGGAGTAGAGGAACGTTGTGGTTGCGCGGACGGTCTCGCCACGGTCGGTGAAGAACTTTATCAGGGACTCGCTGGGCGTGCAGAATCCCCATCCCTGCATATTGGAAGGGGTGTTGTTGCGCGGGCCCTGGACATAGGCGTAAGTGTTGAAAGCGGCGTCTCCGGAGGCCTTTCCGAGGTCGGAGCTCTGGATTTCGAACAGGGATTCGGCGCTGTTCTCGCCGTCGATGGAGAATACGGCGCGGAAGTCGGGCAGCAGGTGATATCGGCCGCTGGCAATTATGGCGTCGCACAGCTGTGCGGCCTCGTTCCATTCTTTCTGGTACAGGTGGACCTTTGCCTTGAGGGCCATCGCAGAGTATTTCGTGACGCGGCCAAGGTAGGCCTTGCCCCAGCTGTCGGGCAGAAGGCTGATGGCGTCGGACAGGTCGGACTCTATGAATTCCCAGACCTTTTCCGGTGCCGCCTGCTTCTGGGAGGCGAGCTCCTCGGAACTCATTACCTTGTCGATGATGGGTATGTTGCCGAACATCGTCAGCAGGCGGAAATAGGCGTACGCCCGGATGAATTTGGCGTCGCCCACGCACTGGCGGGCTGTGGCCTTGTCTTCTTCCTTCGTGAGTTCCTCATCGAACATGGCCATCTGCGAGACGGCGTTGTTGGCGGCGGAAACTATGTTGTACCAGGCGGACCACTGCTCGGTGATGAGCTCGTTGGCTCCGTCATACCGGAATTCGTCAAGCTGCTTCATCGACGCTCCGTCTTCCGGGGTTGAACCCTTGTCGGCATCGTCGGACGTAACCTCAAGACAACCTATGTAGGGGAAGGAATGGGAGCCGTAGGAACGGAGTTCTGCATAAGCGGCGCTCACCGGCTTGAAGATGTTCTCGGCCTTGCTGTGGTCGAGGCTGAGTGCTGTCGTGGTGCCCTCGGGACGGATGTTCAGGAAATCCGAGCAGGACGCACAGAGTATCGCCAGGGATATAAGAATTAATGATTTTTTCATGACATCCGTTAGTTGAAGTTGACTTTGAGACCAAGTGTGTAGATTGCCTGCATCGGGTGTGTGGAAGTGTCGATGCCGGACTCGATGGGAGAGCCGCCGACCTCGGCCGTGAAGCCGTGGTAGGGGAAATAGGTGAACGGACGCTGTGCCGACAGGTAAACCCTCAGGGATTTCACGAAGTCCATTCCGAAGGGCTTGCTGAATGTGTAACCTGCCTGTATGTTCTGTATCCTCACGAACCATCCGTCCTCCACGAAGAAGGTGTTGGCCTGCTGGGTGTAAGCGTCGGTGTATGCCTCTGCGGAAGGATATTTGGAACTGGGTGCGCCCTTGCGCCAGGCGTGGTCTGCGAAATCCTTGTCGTAGTTGCCGTCGGAGAATGTGCCGCGGTTCATGCGCTTGGCGTTGAGTATCTTGTTGCCAAACTGGCCGTAGAGGGAAATTCCTGCATCCAGGCCCTTCCAGTTGATGCCGAAGTCCAGTCCGGTCATCAGCCACGGGATGGGGCTTCCGAGCCAGGTCTTGTCTTTTTCGTCAATCTTTCCGTCGGCAACCACGTCCGTGTACTGGAAATAACCCGGCCCGCCGACGGCCTGGCTGGCAGGTGCGAGCATATAGTCTTTAGTGCCTTCGAAAACCTTGTCGATCTTGTATCCCCAGAAGGAACCGATGGGGTATCCCGGCTGGGTGAGGGTGGTGTAATTGCCACGGACCATGCCTCCGGGTATGTTGTCGCGGCCCTCGAGGCTCACTACGTTGTTGTGCACGGTGGTGAGGTTCATTCCCACGTTGTAGGAGAAGTCGCTGCCGATCTTGTCTTTCCAGCCCAGGTTGAGTTCCACGCCGGAATTGTTGACAACGCCGTTGTTGTCGAGCAGATATGCGGTTCCGCCGCCGGAGACGATAGGGACGTAGAATACCACGTTGTGAGTGGTGCGGTTGTAGTAATCCAGCTCTCCCGTCAGCCTGGCGGAAAGGAAGGTGAAGTCAACACCGACGTCGAATTCGTTGACGACCTCCCAGCGCAGGGAGTTCTGAAGTACCGTCTGGGCACCGACGCCGTCGATTACCGTATCGTTGAACACGCCGGAAGCGCTGATCCCGCTGGCGCCTATGATCGCAGACGAGTTGGCGGGGACGTTGTCGTTGCCGAGGAGACCCCAGCTGGCACGCAGCTTAAGGTACTCGAATGCCGGCACGCTCTTCATGAAATCCTCTTCGGTGAGCACCCAGCCCAGGCCGACAGAGGGGAATATGCCCCATTTCTCGTTCCAGGCGGTTTCCGGATCGTCGTTGTACTTGGAACTGCCGTCCGCACGGAGTGTGACGGTCGCCAGATACTTGTCGGCGTAGTTGTAAGTGCCCCTGCCGAAGAACGAGAGGCCGTTGTGGCGGTAGGGCCCCGGGTTGAGGTCGCTCACGGTGATGTCCCTCATCGAACCGAGCCCGAGATAGCGGGACTGGGCGTCGATATTGGGGACGTCGGTGGCGGTCCCCGTTATTCCGGAAAGGGTTTCTATGCGGGTGGACTGGCCTAGCATGGCGGACCAGCTGTGCTTGCCTGCCCTGTCGGCGTACGTGACGGTGTTGTCGATTACGTGCTTGAAGCGGAGGGCGAAGGTCTTGCTGAGGGAGGAGATGCCGCTGCCCTGGGTTCCGTACACCAGGTGCTCAGGGGTGTATCCGCTGCTCTGCCAGGCCTGGAATTCCATGTTGTACGAACTGCGCACCTTGATCTTGTCTTCCCAGAACTTGAGTTCGGCGTAGGTTGAGAACACGGTGTTGAGTCCGTCGGTCATGTTGTCCGCATAATAAATGGATGCGTAGGGGTTGCCGTACGAGCCGCCCCAGCCGTAGCGCTGAGGGGAGTCGAACTTGACAGGGTATGCCTCGGTGTTGGCGTCGTTGTAAACGGGGTACACCGGGGGATTGACGAACGCCTGGGCGAATGCACCGGAATTGGGATCCTTGCGGTTATAGCGGGACAGGATGAAGTTTACGCCGACGTTCAGCCAGGACTTCATCTTCTGGTCGATGCGGGTGCGGAAGTTGAGGCGCCGGTAGTAATTGTCGCAGTCCATGATGCCGTCCTGGTAGAAGTAGCCGAGGCCGACCGAATAATTGGTCTTGTCGCTGCCGCCGGAGAAGTCGAGGGCGTGATTGTGTGTGGGCGCGGGACGCAGCAGGGCGCTGTACCAGTCGGTGCTGGCGGGATAGTCGGAGGCATTCTTGGGGACGTACTTGGGGTCGCTGGCGAACGCCTCGTTGAGCAGTTCAATATACTGCTGCGTACCTGCCAGTTTCATCACGTTGACGGGGACCTGGATGCCGCCGTAGCCGCTGTAGCTGATTTCGGTGTGGTCGGATGTGCCTTTCTTTGTGGTGATGATGATGACGCCGTTGGCCGCGCGTACGCCGTAAATGGCGGCGGCGGATGCATCCTTGAGGATGGTCATGTCCTGGATGTCGTCGGTGGAGATAAATCCGATGTCATCCACGAATGCGCCGTCAACCACGTACAGCGGAGAAGCGTAATCGCCGATGGATCCGGTTCCGCGTATGGTGATGGAAGGGGATGCTCCCGGGGAGCCGCTCTGTATGATGCGGACGCCGGAAGCCTTGCCCTGCAGGGCTCCGAGGGCGTTTCCGGAAATCTGCTTGGACAGCTCGTCGCCCTTTACGGAGGATATCGGCGCCGTGAGGTCCTTGGCCTTCTGGGTGCCGTAACCTACCACTACGACCTCCTCCAGGAAGTTCTGGTCTTCGCCGAGGATAACCGTTGCAGGCACCTCGGAGGCCTTGAAGGTCTGGGTTGCGTAGCCCATGCAGCTTATTTCGATGGTGGCGTCGGGGCTGGAGACCACGAGGAGATAATCCCCGTCCAGGCCCGTCGAGGTGCCGTTCATGGTGCCGGCCTCCAGGACGGTGGCGCCGATGACCGGGCCCAGTTCATCCTGGATTACGCCTTTCACCTGATATCCCTGCGCGTAGACGGCTGTCCCGGCGAGGAGAACGGCAAGCAAAAGAATGAGTTTTTTCATATCGATATAAAGTTAAATCCGTGTGTGTGCGTAATCTTGCGCGCTATTCGTAGCGGAATCCGAGTTTCTTCAGGCCGGGGAGGATTTCCGGGCTGCTCATGAAAAGTTTCCACAGCAGGGCGCTGCGGTAGTTCTCTATCATGACGGCCTCCGGGCCCTGGTCGATTGCAAGGTAATGGTCGATGACGGGCTGCTCGCATCCGGGGTTGTATGCGTCGTAGAAGCCCCAGGGGCCGAACATCTCCGTCTCGTAAAACAGGTGGCCGAGGACCTTCATCGATTCGTTCGGCGTATATACTATGCTGCTTATGGCCGCCGTAGGGGAGACGGTGCCGTTCTCGTCGGGCGTGCCCGGATGGTGGGAGCAATAGCCGACGTACGGGTCGTCCGAGGAGGTGAAGCCCCAGAGTTTCTCGCCGTAGCCCTTGTGCCCGCGGGGATTGTCGATGGCGTATGCCCGGTGGATGAGGGTGTGGGCGGTGTTGCGTTCGAAATAATCGCAGCAGTCGTCCCTGAGGCCTCGGGGATCGAGCCCCAGGAAGGAGTAATGGCAGAAGAACAGCGGGCCGCCGAGCTCCATCCCGAGCGGCAGGGTGATGCCGTAATACTTCTTGCCGTTGTAGTAATAGTCGGACTTCTTGTAGCAGGCCTGATACACTTCGGGCCTTATGGGATGCGTGGGGGAAGATGCCGCAAGTACGTATGTGATAAGGGTTTCGTCGAAGCCCTTGATGCGGTGATTCATCTTCCATCCGTAGTTCTTTGACCAGTGCCAGTAGAGGGAATCTGTGCCCCGGGTGTACCAGTCCCATTCCACGTCCTGCCAGAGCCTGTCGCAGCGGGCAGCGAGGTCGCTGTCCTTGTCTGCCAGCCACTGGCGGGCTGTAAGCAGGCCCTGCACCATGAATGCCGTTTCAACGAGGTCTCCTCCGTCGTCGAACTGGCTGAAGCTGAACGGCTTGCCGCTGTCGGCGTCGTACCAGTGGGCCCAGGCGCCGTGGAAGCGTTCGAGCCTCTCGAGGCTCTCCACCATCCTGCCGATGCGCTGCACGCCCTCGGCCTTCGGGTAGTACTCCCGTTCGGCTCCGGCGATCACCGCCATCATTCCGAATCCGGAGCCCCCGATGGTGACTATCTTGCCGTTCCGGTCGTTGTTCCTTTCCCTCGCAAGCCCGGTGGCGGGGTCTGCAAAGTCGGTGAAATACTTGATGGTACAGCGCTCGACGGTGTCCAGCAGGGCCTCGTCGGACAGAAGCTGCCTGGGCGCCCTCCGGGGACCGCAGGATGCCAGCAGCGCAACTGCCGCCAGTATCAGAAGAACATTATTCCGCATAGCTGAAGGGGATTTCCTTGACATCGTCGGAACTGCCGCCGATGAAGAGCATGAAGTCGCCGCTCTCGGGGCCCCATGTCATGTCCTGGCGCCAGAAGGAGATGGTCTCCGCGTCAATGGTGAAGCTGACCTCTTTGGACTCGCCCGGGCCGAGGGTGACGCGCTCGAAGCCCTTCAGCTGCTTGACGGGACGGGTGACGCTGCCGACGAGGTCGCGGATGTACATCTGGACGGTCTCGGTGCCCTCGCGGCTGCCGTTGTTGAGGACTGTGACCGTCGCCCTGATGGAGCCGCCTCCGGAGAAGCTGTCGGACGACAGGCTGATGGCAGAGTATTCAAAATCGGTATAGCTCAGGCCGTGGCCGAATGCGAACAGGGGCTCGTTGGCGACGTCCAGGTAGCGGGATTCGTACTTGGCCTCCGGATGGATGTACGGCCGGCCGGTGTTCTTGGCGTAATGGTAGATGGGGACCTGGCCGAGGCACCTGGGGAAGGTGACGCTGAGCTTGCCGCAGGGGTTGAAGTCGCCGAAGAGTACGTCGGCTACGGCATATCCGCCCATGGTGCCGGGGTACCAGGCCTCCAGGAGCGCACCGGCGAGTTCGTTTTCGCGGCTCAGGTCGAGCGGACGGCCGTTCAGCAGCACCACGGCGACCTTTTTGCCGGTGGCGGCGAGCTTTTCGAGCAGTTCGGTCTGCACGCCGGGGATGCGGATGTCGGAGCGCGATGCGGCCTCGCCGCTCCACTGGCAGTCTTCGCCGATTACAAGCACCACCTGCTCGGCACTGCGGGCGGCGGAAAGGGCTGCGGCGAATCCGCTGCGGTCGTCGCCCATCTCCTTGGCGCCCTCTGCGTAGGCAACTGGTGCGACCTCGCGGATGGCGTCGAGTATGCTTGCGGGTACGGATTCAACCTCGCCTGCGCCCCTCCAGGAGCCCAGGAGGTCGTCCTTGGATGCGGCAAGGGCGCCGATGACGGCGGTGCGTTTGCCTTTCTGCAGCGGCAGGACGCCGTCGTTCTTAAGGAGCACCATCGAGCCGGAGGCTATCCTGCGGGCCGCGGCCTTGTTGTCTTCGGTAAGGGTTTCGGTGGCCTCGCGCTCGGCGGAGCAATAGCGGAACGGGTCGTCGAACAGGCCGAGTTCCGCCTTGACGTTGAGGATGCGGCGTACGGCCTCGTCCAGTGTGCTTTCGCGGACCTTGCCGCTGCGCACCAGTCCGACCATGTAGTCCATGTAGGAGGCGCCCTGCATGTCCATGTCGAGTCCGGCGTTCATGGCAAGGCGGCCGGCGTCTTCCACGTCGGAGGCGTAGCCGTGCATCACCATTTCGTTGATGCCGGTGTAATCGGACACCACGAAGCCGCGGAAGCCCCATTCGTCACGCAGGATGTCCTGCAGAAGGTGCCTGTTGGCGGTGGCGGGTACGCCGTCAAGCTCGTTGAAGGAGGCCATCACGCTGAGCGCGCCGGCGTCGATGGCGGCCTTGTAGGGCGGGAGGTAGAACTCGCGCAGCCAGCGTTCGGACATATCGACGGTGTTGTAGTCGCGGCCGGCCTGGGGCGCGCCGTATGCGGCGTAATGCTTGACGCAGGCGAGGACTGTGCCGACGTCGCTGAGGTCGTCGCCCTGGTAGCCGCGGGTCATTGCGGCGGCGATGAGGCTGCCCAGGAAGGCATCCTCTCCGGCACCCTCGGAAATACGGCCCCAGCGGGGCTCCACGCTGATGTCGCACATGGGGGAGTAGGTCCAGTGAAGACCGGCGGCAGCGGCCTCGCGGGCGGCGATCCTGGCCGATTCTTCAATGGCCTCCACGTCCCAGGAGCAGGACATTCCGAGGTTGATGGGGAAGATGGTGCGGAATCCGTGGATGACGTCGTAGCCGAAGAGCAGCGGGATGCCGAGGCGGGTTTCGTTTACGGCGATTTCCTGGAGCTTGCGGGTGTAGCCGGCGGTGTAGGCGTTGAAGATGTTGCCGCAGCGTCCGGCGCGGATGTCGTCCAGGTAGCCCTCGCGCATGGTGGGGCCGGTGACGGTCCAGTCGGAGGTGAAGAGGACGGTCTGGCCGACCTTCTCTTCGAGGGTCATCACCTTGAGGAGGGAATCTACTATGGGGTAGGATTTTGCAGTGGGGGCCTTGGGGGCCTGGGTGCAGGCTGCTGCGACGAGCAGCAGGGTTGCTAGTGCTACCTTTTTCATTTTGTGGTCAGTTGGTGTGGCCACAAATATAAACAATTTATTTGGATGTTTCGACCTCTTTCGTTTTTGCGGCCTTGCGGGTGGCGGCGGCGCGCTTCTTCCAGCGCTCCATTGCCAGTTCCTGCATGTCGCGGACTTCGTCCCTTTCATCGACGATTTCGTTGCCGAGGATGGTCTCGATGACGTCCTCCAGCGTGAGGATTCCCTGGAAGGAACCGTATTCGTCGATTATGACGCTGATCTGCTCGTCCTTGGTTATCATCTCGTCCCAGATGACGTCCAGGGTGGTTTCTTCCGTGAAGGAGGCGATGTCGCGGCGGATGTCGCCGAGGGTTACGTCGTCTTTGTCTTCCGCTATGAGCTGGAGGGCCTCCATGCGGAGGATGTAGCCGGTGATGTATTCGTCGTTGTCGGCGAAGACGGGGATGCGGCTGTGATGCAGAAAGCGTTTGTCCTTGTAGAAACGCTTGAGCGTCATGTTTTCCGGTGCGATGGCGGCGACGACGCGGGGCGTCATGGCGTCCGCGGCGGTCATTTCGTCCAGGGAGATGACGTTCTGGATGATTTCGTTCTCGTCTTCGTCAAGCTCTCCGGACTCCTCGGCTACGTCGGCCAGGGCGCTGACCTCCTCGCGGGAGACGGTGGCGTCGGCGTCTTTGGGGGTGATGAGCTTCTGGAGCCAGACCACACAATAGACGATGGGGTAGAGGATGTAAATCAGCCCCTGGATGGTGTAGGCGGCAAATCCGGTGAGCCTGCGCCAGCGGGTGGTGCCGATGTTCTTGGGGATGATTTCCGCAAATACGAGGATGAGGACGGTGGTGACGGCGCTCACGAGACCGAACCAGGCGGAGCCGAATACCTCGGTGGCCTGCTTGCCCACGCCGGCGGCGCCGACGGTGTTGGCGATGGTGTTGAGGCTGAGGATTGCGGCGAGGGCCTTGGACGGGTCGGTCTTGAAAGCCTTGAGCCTGGACGCAGGCTTATAGCCCTCCTCCTCGCGCATCGTGATGTACGAGATGGGGGTGCTCATCAGGGTGGCCTCCAGCACGGAGCAGAGGAAGGAGATGAGCATCGCGCTCAGCAGGAAGACTAGCAAAAGGGCCATAATCGGTCGCAAATTTAACAAAAATATCGTATCTTTCGGGGAAAAACTGTTACAGAGCCTGTATGCCGTTCAATTCTTTCTCCTATATGCTTTTCCTACCGGTGGTTTTCCTGCTGTATTGGCTGCCGTTCGGGAAGATTCGTCTGGGATGGCAAAATGCGCTTCTGTTGCTGGCCAGCTACTTTTTCTATTGCTGCTGGGACTGGCGTTTCGCCTTCCTCATCGCCTTCACTTCCGCAAGTTCATACTTTTCCGGCCTGCTCATCGAGGACCGTCCCGTCCGGAAGAAACTATGGCTGGCGCTCAACATAGTCATCAACCTCTGCATACTCGGATTCTTCAAGTACGCCGGCTTCTTCGTGGACAGCTTCATTTCGCTGCTCGGCTTGTTCGGAGCCGCCCCGCAAGGCCCTGCGGTCAACATCATCCTGCCGGTAGGTATCAGTTTCTATACGTTCCAGGCCCTTGGATATACCATCGACGTCTATCGCGGGCAGGTCGCAGCCAGCCGCAATCCGCTCCGCTTCTTCACCTTCGTGGCGTTCTTTCCGCAGCTTGTTGCAGGCCCAATCGAGAGGGCACGCAGGCTCTTGCCCCAGTTCGACACCGAACGCAAGTTTGACTATACCCGTGCGGTTGACGGTTTTTCGTTGATACTCAAGGGATTGTTCCTTAAGATGGTCGTCGCCGACCGCCTCGCTGTTTTTGTCGATGCGGTGTATAAGAACCCGGCAGCGGCTTCCGGCCTTGCGACTGTTGTAGCCATAATCTTCTTTGCATTCCAGCTGTACACCGACTTCTATTCCTACTCTGAAATCGCCCGCGGCTCCGCGAAATTGCTGGGCGTCGAACTGATGCTCAATTTCCGCCGGCCGTATCTGTCGGGATCGTTCAAAGAGTTCTGGAAACGCTGGCACATTTCGCTGTCGTCGTGGTTTATGGATTATGTGTACATCCCTCTGGGAGGTAACCGCAGGGGCGCGGCCCGCAGGGTGCTGAACGTTTTCGTGGTATTCCTCCTCAGCGGACTGTGGCACGGTGCGTCGTGGACTTTCGTTGCCTGGGGGTTCTGCTGCGCCCTCTTCATGGTCGCTCTGGACAAGCCTCTGTCGCATACGTCACGCATCCCCCTGCTCAACAAGTTGGTGGTGTTCGTCCTGTGGGCGGTGTCGCTTATCCTGTTCCGGGCTCCGACCTTCCCGGTCGCGGCCGGGGTTTTCTCTTCCATCGGGTTCGGCAACGCCGCAGGCTTGTTCTCCTTCGGTCTCGCAGAAACGGAATTCTGGCTTGCCTGCGCGCTCCTTGTGCTGCTCTGCATACAGGAGGCCGTATCGGAGAAGTTCGGCGAAAAGATGCGCACCCGTTTCCTGCAGGCACCTGCGGTTGTACGCGTCGTTTGTGCCATTGCGGTCGTCCTGCTCATAGTCTTTCTCGGGCGCTATGGCATCGGCAGTTCATCCCAATTCATTTATTTCCAGTTCTGAGATGAAAGAGAAACGTTTTGGATTGTTCGTTCTGGAAGTGCTTGCGGTGGTTGCGGTGCTCTGTGGGGTAGTTGCGTTCTGCGACGCACGTGGCATCTTCAATCCCGACGACACCAACAACCACATAGCCAAGAAGTGGCATTACCTCTATCAATATGCCAGCCAGGGCAAACCCGTCGATATCCTTGTCATAGGCAATTCCCATGCATATACCGGGCTCGTTCCCAAGCACATAAAGAAGACACTGGGGCAGAATTGCTTCCTGCTTGCCGCTCCCGGCTCCACGATGGACGACTGCCGCTATATGCTCGAGGAGGCCCTTACCCTGTTCACCCCGAAACTGGTCGTGCTGGAGACCTATCCCATCTATGACTACGACCAGAAGAGGCTTCCTGAGCAGAACCTGAGCGACCAGTTCACCAGTTTCGCCGCCCGACGCAATTTCGGCATCAAGTTAAAATCATCCCTGCGGCTGTTTCGCCTGGATGATGTGCCTTTCGCCTGGTCGTCCACCCTCCGCAACCACGGCCTGATCTTCGACGACCCCCTGCTGCTCGACCGCAATATCCACCATCCGGGAGGCATGCGGTATGACCCCAATGAGGACTACGACGGCAAGTATTCGCGTTTTACCTCGGGCCTCACCGAGAATACCCTCAGGAGGTACAGGACCGAAGGTGCACCCGTCGACGGCTCTGCGGTCGTGCCCGGAAAGTATGCGGTAAAGGCCACCGGGAAGATGGTGGATATGTGCCATGCCAAGGGTATACCGGTAATGTTCCTCACCATTCCCATGTACCGCGAGCACGTCAGCGCGGCGGACCGATGGCACGAAAACCTCGTCCCCGTCATAGCCAAACTGCCCTGGCTCGACCTTCAGGATCCACAGTATTACGCCCTGTTCGGCCCCGACAGCTTCGAGGATACATACAACGCAAATCAACACTTGTCCAACGTCGGAGCCCTCAAGGCCACCGACGTCCTGGAACAATACATTGACTACCTCCGGATTTCCGGATATATTAAGCTGTAATGGACGATTTTGAACGATTCGACATGGCGCGTCCGCCGGTGCGTACCCGGTGGTACCTCCGCCCGCTTACATACCTTCTGAGCATCCCGGACGTCCTGGCCCACAAGGTACAGATCAACTACGAGGGCACCAGGGACCTCAAGCCGCCGTTCCTGCTGCTCAGCAACCACAACGCGTTCATGGACTTCAAGGTGCTCACCAAGGCCCTGTATCCGCGCCGCGCCAACTATGTGGTGGCCATCGACGGATTCATAGGCCGCGAATGGCTCCTGCGCAACGTGGGCTGCATCTGCAAGCGCAAATTCACCTCGGACGTTACCCTGGTAAGGCAGCTGCTGAGGGTGGTGGAGAACGGCGACGTGGCGGTGGTTTACCCCGAGGCCCGGTATTCCCTCTGCGGCACCACCGCGGTGCTCCCGGAGTCGCTGGGTAAATTGTGCAAACTGCTCAAGGTTCCGGTTGCGACGTTCATCTGCCACGGGCATCACGTCAATTCCCCGTTCTGGAACCTCCATCCCCGCGGCGTCAAGCCCACGTCGGCCGATTTCAAGCTCATCTACACTCCTGAGCAGCTGGAGTCCCTGAGCGCCGACGAAATCAACGAGGGCCTCGTGAAGGCGTACCAGTACGACGACTTCGCCTGGCTTCGCGACAGCGGTCTCGAGATGCATTACGACAAGCGTGCGGAAGGACTCGAGAAGGTCCTCTACCAGTGCCCCGAATGCGGCACCGAATACGAGATGTCCTCCGAGGGCAACGTCCTCACCTGCAACCACTGCGGCATGCAGTGGGAAATGGCCCCCAACGGCCAGCTCCATGCCCTGAATGGCGCCACTCGCTTCCCGCACGTGCCCGACTGGTACGAATGGGAGCGCCTCCGCGTACGCGGCGAGGTCGAATCTGGTACGTACACCACCGGCGAACTGCCCGTAGAGGTGCGTTCGCTCCCCAATTCCAAGAAATTCATCCCCCTCGGCAAGGGCACGATGGTGCACGACATGGAGGGTTTCCACGTCTGCGTGCGTGATTTGATCGGCAAGGAATACAAGATGGAAATACCCGTTCCGTCGGCATACTCGGTGCACATCGAGTACAATTACCTTGGCAAATGGGGCGACTGCGTCGACTTGAATACGCTTACCGATACCTGGTACACCTATCCCAAGGTCCCCGGCTGTGTCCCTCCCGGGAGCCCGCTGGAAGAGGTTGACTGGTCGCCGCGCTGCTCGGTCACCAAGATGGCCCTGGCAACCGAAGAACTGTATTTCGCCTGGAGGCGTTCCATAGGTAAGCCCTGTAAACCTGGATTAGCTTGATTCAAATATGAAAAAGACATTGTTTATCCTGATGGCGGCGCTGCCGCTGATCTTCGTTTCCTGCGACGGCAAGCAGAACACAGACAATCCCGGGACTGATGTTCCCGGCGGAGAGACCCCCGGCGGCTCGGAGAGTCCCGACAAGTCCTCGTCCCTTGGCATCCATGCACTCGACCTCGGCCTTTCGGTGGAATGGGCGGACAAGAATCTGGGGGCGAAGGAAGCCACTGCCGCCGGTGACTATTTTGCCTGGGGCGAAACCAAGTCCAAGGACATTTTCAAATGGGAAACCTATAAGTTCGGAGCCGTCAAGGAAAGCCTTAACAAGTACAACGCATCCGACGGGTTAACCGTCCTGCAGCCCGGAGACGACGCCGCTACCCAGATTCTCGGGGGCAAATGGCGTATGCCCACCACCAAGGAGTGGCAGGATCTTCGCAGCAAGTGCAAATGGACATGGGTTTCCAAGGACAATGTTTATGGCGCCGAGGGCACCGTGGGAGACGTCACCATCTTCCTTCCTGCAGGCGGAGGCATGAACAGCACCACCCTGCACGATTTCGGCAACTACGGTTTCTATTGGACCGCCAACTGCGTTGACGGCGACGCCTCGTCGGCCTGGTCCTTCTACGTCCGCAACATGGAAGTAAGCCACATGGACTTCCCCCGCGGCAACTACGGCCTGATGGTACGTGCCGTCAGGGATAAGGAATAATTGAAATGAATATAGAACTGACAGACAAGAAGCTTCCGGTAGGATATCTGGGGAGCGGCAAGACTACACTCCTCAACCGCATACTCAACAACCGCCGCGGCATCAAGTTCGCGGTGATAGTCAACGACCTGGGCGAGGTCAACATCGACGCCGACCTTATCGAGAAAGGCGGCGTGGTAGGAGGCACTGACGACAGCCTCGTAGCCCTTCAGAACGGCTGCATCTGCTGCACCCTCAAGATGGACCTGGTCGCCCAGCTGCAGGAACTCTCCCGCGCCCGCAGGTTCGATTATATCGTAATCGAGGCCAGCGGCATCTGCGAGCCGGGCCCCATCGCCCAGACCATCTGCTCGTATCCCCAGCTGGCGCCTCCGGCATACCCGGGCGCAAGCGTACCGGCTCTGGACTGCATCGTAACGGTGGTTGACGCCCTCCGCATGAGGGACGAATTCGGCTGCGGACAGGCCCTGAAGCGAGAGGACCTCGGCGAGGAAGACCTCGAGCGCCTCGTCATCGAACAGATTGAATTCTGCAACATCATCCTGCTGAACAAGGCCTCCGAGATTTCCGCCGAGGAGCTGGCGCAGGTGCGCGGCATCATCCGCGCCATCCAGCCCAAGGCCGAAATCATCCCCTGCGACTGGTGCGACGTGCCGCTGGAGAAGCTGCTCGACACCGGCCTGTTCGACTTCGAGTCCGTCGCCACTTCCGCCGCCTGGATTGCTGAGATCGAGGGTGAGGACCATGACGACGATGATGACGACGACGATGACGAGCACGAGGGGCACCACCACCATCATCACCACCATGACGATGAAGGAGAGGCCGAGGAATACGGCATCCAGACCTTCGTCTATTCCGCCCGTCCACCGCTGGATATCAACAAATTCGACGAGATGGTAGCCCGGCGCTGGCCCAAGGAGATCATCCGTGCCAAAGGCCTCTGCTACTTCTCCCACGACATCGACCGCTGCTTCCTCTTCGAGCAGGCCGGCACCCAGAAAACCGTCCGCGACGCCGGCCAGTGGTACGCCACGATGCCCCGGGACGAACTGGAAGAGATGCTCCGCCGCGACGGCAAGCTCCGCCGCGACTGGGACCCCGTTTACGGCGACCGCATCAACAAGATAGTCTTCATCGGACAGCACCTCGACCGCGAAGCCCTTGAGTCCATAATGGACTTCTGCCTCGACGACAGGGCAAGATTATTGCAAGATTCAAAGTAAAAGCGAACAGATATGAAAAAGATCCTCTTAGTCCTCATCCTCGCGGTCATCGGCACAGTCGCCGCCAAGGCCCAGACCGTCTATTCAGTCAACTACAAGAGCGACGCCGACGTCAAGGTCTACGTCACCAACACCAAATCCGACGCCGACCTCGTTGTTTACAAATGCTCCACCAAGTCCGACGCCACCGACAACAAAGGCCTCTGGTACTTCACCAACTACAAATCCGACGCAAAGAAAAAGATCTACTTCGTAGACTGGAAATCCGACGCCGACATAGTGGTCTACTTCACCACCACCAAATCCGACGCCGGCTGGCGCAACCGCAGCAAAATGCACAAAATGCTGTAAGCAGGGAGCGATTTTCGGCTACTCCCTATTGCTCCCCCGGCAGTCCATTCGCTGCCGGGCCCCCGTTGCATTCCAGCGGCCTCCACCTGTCTCCCTGGATCGTTTTCGGGATTTTTGATCCCGTTGGGGCATCCGACCACCCGTTCTGGATCATTTTCGGGATTTTTGATCCAATTTGGGTGTCCGGCACCCATTCTGGATCGTTTCCGGGATTCTTGATCCAGTTTGAGCATCCGACCACCCGCTCTGGATTGTTTTCAGGATTTTTGATCCAGCTTGGGTGTCCGATGATCTGCGCCCCAAAAGTTGGACAAAAAAGAAAGGGTTATGAAAAAGAACGAGAATTACCCAAAGTATGTCCAGGCAATGCGTCAAATGGATGCAGG